>NZ_JBIVGN010000006.1:0-323235 GCF_044748705.1 Pseudomonas sp. NPDC089758 | reverse complement strand
TGGTAGTGTGGGGTTTCCCCATGTGAGAGTAGGTCATCGTCAAGATTCATTTCGCAAAACCCCTATCTGCGCGAGCAGGTAGGGGTTTTGTCTTTGTGCTCGGAAATGTCTCTAGCCTCGGGCCAGTTCAGCCAGGTGCGCGATCGCCTCTTCGCTTTTGAGCACCAGCACATCGCCCACAAGCGTATCCAGCACGACTTCAGAGGTATTGCCGATCAAGGCTCCGGAAATGCCCGTGCGTGCGACAGTGCCAATGACCGTGACCACTGCATCGAGCTTCTGCTCGGTATGCGGTATCAGCACATCCGCAGGGCCCTCTGCGACATGCAGGCGATCCTCGCTGATATCGTATTCGGCCTGGAAAGCCCTGCAGGCCTCTCGGTAGCGTTTTTCGATGGTCTCACTGAGCTGGTAGACCGGGTCGGATGCCGCCAGCATGGGGGAGGGATGCGCAGTGATCACGTGCAGTTCACCCTTGGCCAGGCTGGCGATGTCATAGCCATGGTCGATGATGCTGGCATGCAGCCGCCGATGGTCTTCATCATCGTTGCCGACATCCACGGCAGCCAGAATTATGCCTTGCGTCCAAGGCCGCTCGCTCTTGACCATCAACACTGCGCAAGGGCACTGGCGTAGAAGTTTCCAGTCGCTTGGCGTCAGCAATGCCTTGCGCAGAGGGTTGTCCGGCCGGTGCTCCTTGATCACCAGGTCACAACCTTCAGCCTGTTGAACGGCAATGATCGACTCATGCAGGCTCTCCCTCCAGTTCTGTTCGTGAGAGACGTTAGTGTAGCCATCGTCGTGTAGCTGACTGCTAAGCAAGCTGAGCAGTGCGCTGTGATCCTGTTTTTTGTCGCACATCAGCAAGTGCAGGCGCGCGCCGGTTACGCCGGCTATCAGCTTGGCGCGGGTCAACGCACGGCTATGGGCATGATGGGGATCGAGTACCACTAGAATGCTACGGACAGCTTGCATGGGCATGAACTCCCCTGAAAAGGTGGTGGCCTATGCCTGACTATAGTAGGCCGGCCTTGCGTGGCCGTTTGATGTACATCAAGCATAGCCACTGGCGCTCATGATCGGCACCGGTATAATCGCCCGTCCTGCCTGCTGTGTGTGGTTGTACGTTATGTCCCTGATCCCCGAAATAGATGCCTTCCTTGGTTGCAAGACGCCAGACGCCTGGATCGAGGCGGCCATTGCTGACCAGGAAACCTTGCTGATCGACCACAAGAACTGCGAGTTCAAAGCTGCCAGCACGGCGTTGAGCCTGATCGCCAAGTACAACACCCATCTGGACCTGATCAACATGATGTCACGCTTGGCCCGTGAGGAACTGGTACATCATGAGCAGGTGTTGCGTTTGATGAAGCGCCGTGGTGTGCCTTTGCGCCCAGTGTCGGCGGGGCGCTATGCCTCTGGCTTGCGCCGCCTGGTGCGCGCCCATGAGCCAGTCAAACTGGTGGATACCCTAGTGGTCGGTGCCTTTATCGAAGCACGCAGTTGCGAGCGCTTTGCAGCATTGGTCCCGCACCTGGATGATGAGCTCGGCACTTTTTATCACGGCTTGCTTAAAAGTGAAGCGCGCCACTACCAAGGCTACTTGAAACTCGCCCATCAGTATGGCGATGAAGCGGATATCGCCCAGCGGGTTCAGCGGGTGCGTGACGCGGAAGCAGATCTGATCCTGTCTGCGGATCAGGAACTGCGTTTCCACAGTGGTATTCCGATGGCGCAGGCCGCCTGATGTGCAACAGCCGGCACTGCGCCTGGTAACGGTTAGTGACGGCGGCCCAGTAGCAAGCCAATTACCAGGCCAAACCCGGCAGAGACCGCAACGGTTTGCCATGGGTGGCCGCCGATATATTCGTTTGTAGCGTCTACTACCGGTTGGGCTTTGGCGCGCACCTGTCCGGCCGCCTCGCGAGCCTGGCGAAGTTTCAGGCTGACCTGCGCGCGCAGCGTGTCGGCTTCTTCACCTACCAGGGAGGCGCTGTCGTTGAGCAGCTTCTCGGATTCTTCTATCAATGCCTGCAGCTCACTGAACACCTGATCCTTGATCTGCTCGCTGTTAGCTGCAAAGGCTGATTTTCGGGCCATGAACATGTCCTCGTCGATAGGGGGGTAAGCAATGGATGCCGGTGCGCCGGGAAAGTTGCGCCAGCTTAGCGATGAAGCACCACTACGGTGTAAGATAGCGGCCATTTCAACTGGCAGGTGCATTCATGACTTTCAATCTGGCCAACAGGAGCTTCGAGGAACGGGCACAGATCGAGGCAGAAAAGGCGCGGCTGTTCGAACTGTGGCAGAACAACCTGGGCAAGGCGAAGGCTGACGCAGCCCGGCTGATTTCGGAAAAGCCGCGTCGCAAGGGCAAATGGGCTGAATGGGTACGTGCCGAGCTGGACGGCATGTCGCCGCCTGAATACGCCAGCATGGTACGCAGCGAGGTAAACAAGATGATGGCTGCTGCCAGCACCAACCGCTGATGATCCGCGGCCTGTCACCAGTACACGTTGCCCCCTTTGGGCAGGTCCAGCTTGCCCTCATCGGTAAAACGCACGGTGCCCAGGGGGCCGCCAGCCAGTTTACCGCGCAGCACATAAGGCATCCCTTGTAGCGAGTCGAGCTTGCTCAGGCCATAGGCCTGGCGCAGGAATGCAAACGCCGTGATGCTCACCGGTACCACCACCACCGATTCACTGTAACGGCCGATATGCCCCCGCTGGTCGCTGACTCCAGAGGCAAGTGCCTGGCCGTTGACCTCCAGGTTCAGCGCGATGCCGTTGTAGTCGACGGCTGCCTCGTTGGGATTTTGCACGCGCATCTTTACCGCCATGCGCATTTCCAATTCTTGACCCGGCAAGGGTTCGATGCCGATCACGCTGATGTTCAGCGGGTCGCGTGCCTGGAGCAAAGCGCAGGCGTTCAGCACACCAGCCAGCAACAAGACCAGCAGCAATCGGGCGTAGCGTTGCAGAACGGCAGTCATGAAAATGGACCTTGCCAATGGAAACCGGCCTTGAGTGTGGCAAATGTCAGCCGGTGTTGAAAAGCAGCGGTTCTGCTGCTGGGATGCCGCAACCGCTACCTTCGACCATCCGAAGCCTACGCCTGGCATATTCTGCAGGTGCTCCGGGCTGCCTGAGGTTCATACTGAAACATCGCGAATCGCATTCACCCTTTTTCTGCGAACGCATGACGCCTTAGGCTATCAAACGCACGAGGCGCACCTTTTCGTACACGAGGTGGAGTATGAATCTTACATTGCCGGCCCTGGCCGTCGGCCTGTTGCTGGGCCTGCCTGTACAGGCAGCGCCGCTACAGCCTTTGCTGCTTGCTGCCAGTAGTAACAACCCCTACAACAGCCCGATCCAGCGGGCCAACCCTAACAGCCGCCAAGGCAGCCTACCTGTCACGCCACCAGTGCGCGGCCCTTCGACCCAGCCGATCCAGCGCACACCTAGCCTGGACAACCGCGGCATCGGTAATGGTGACAATTTGCGCCGCCAGCAGCAGACGCCGAACCTGGAACCCACCCGCCCACCGCGTGACACCCAGCGCGCGCCCTGAGCCGCCACTCAAAGGAATTCTGCATGATCAAAGCTACCTGGCTGACCACGTTTACCGCTGCTGCATTGCTGCCGCTGCTCGTGCATGCCGCCGCCGAGAAGCGCTTTCCCAGCGAGGAGGGGCAGGTGACCGTCAGTACCGTAGCGGACGGCTTGCGCAACCCTTGGGCATTGGCGTTCCTGCCCGGCGGTAAGGATATGCTGGTGACTGAACGCTCCGGTAATCTGCGTGTGGTCAATGCCGAAGGCAAGGTCGGCCCTCCCATAAGCGGAGTGCCCAACGTCTGGGCCGAGGGCCAGGGCGGCTTGCTCGACGTGGTGTTATCACCTGAGTTCGCCCAAGATCGTACCGTTTACTTGTCGTATGCCGAAGAGGGCAGTGATGGCAAGGCCGGCACTGCGGTTGGCCGTGGCCAACTGTCCGAAGATCGCGCACGTTTGGAAAATTTCGAGGTGATCTTCCGCCAGCAACCCAAGCTTTCGGTGGGCAATCACTTTGGCTCGCGCCTGGTCTTCGATCGGAATGGCTACCTGTTCGTCGCGCTGGGCGAGAACAACCAGCGCGCCACCTCACAGGACCTGGACAAGCTGCAAGGCAAGGTTGTGCGCATCCTGCCCGATGGTGAAGTGCCCAAAGACAATCCCTTCGTCGGTAAAGACGGCGTGCGCCCTGAAATATGGTCGTTTGGCCATCGAAACCAGCAGGGGGCAGCGCTCAACCCCTGGACCGGCAAGCTATGGACGCACGAGCATGGCCCCCGCGGCGGTGATGAGATTAACATTCCGCAGGCTGGGAAGAATTATGGTTGGCCAATCGCTACTCATGGCATCAACTACTCACTGATGCCAATCCCTGAGGCCAAGGGCGAACATGTGGACGGTATGGTCGATCCGCATCATGTTTGGGAAAAGTCGCCAGGTATCAGCGGCATGGCTTTTTACGCCAGCCCCACGTTCAAGGCTTGGGACCACAATCTGTTCATCGGCGCGCTGGCCACTCAAGAGCTGATTCGCCTGCAGCTCGATGGCGACAAGGTCGTCCATGAAGAGCGCCTGTTAGGGGATTTGAAAACGCGAGTCCGTGATGTGCGGGTTGGGCCGGATGGTTACCTGTACGTGCTCACCGATGAAAAGGACGGGATGCTGCTGAAAGTTGGCCTGAGCCAGGGCTGAAAACGCTTCCGGGATGTACTGACCTGTCGCTGGCGAACTTCTGAGCTGAAGTACAGTAGCGGCCCTGGCTTGCCGGCGATGGGCTCGATCAACATAATGCGGCATGGCCTTAGACCCCAAAACGCTCTATCAGCAGGCCCTTGCCGAGCAAGGCTATGTCCCCGACCCGGAGCAGGCTCAGGCCGTCTATGCCTTGCAAGCCTGTTTCGAGGCCCTGGAGGGCGGTCGCCCCGCTCGGGGCCTTTACCTGTGGGGGCCGGTCGGCCGCGGCAAAACCTGGCTCATGGACTTGTTCCACCGCTGCCTGAGTACTGGCGCCCGGCGGCAGCACTTCCACCATTTCATGGCGTGGGTCCACCAACGGCTGTTTCAACTCAAAGGCACCGCGGATCCGCTGCAGGCGCTTGCCCGAGCGCTGGCGGCGGATATCCGCGTGCTGTGCTTCGATGAGCTTTTTGTCAGCGACATCGCAGATGCAATTATTCTCGGTCGCCTGTTCCAGGTGTTGTTCGATCATGGTGTGGTAGTGGTTGCC
Source organism: Pseudomonas sp. NPDC089758 (assembly GCF_044748705.1). Lineage (NCBI taxonomy): Bacteria > Pseudomonadati > Pseudomonadota > Gammaproteobacteria > Pseudomonadales > Pseudomonadaceae > Pseudomonas > Pseudomonas sp. NPDC089758. The sequence goes on along the minus strand of NZ_JBIVGN010000006.1, from coordinate 317,955 downwards.
ACCTCCAACCAGCCGCCGCAGTTGCTGTACCAAGATGGTTTCAATCGCGATCGTTTTCTGCCGGCTATCACCGCCATAGAGCGGCACATGCAAGTGCTGGCGGTGGCAGGCGAACTGGACCATCGTCTTCACCCTGGGGCCGCACACCAGCGCTATTGGGTGGCTGAAGCTGGCAAGGCAAAGGCGCTTGAGGCGGTGTTCAAGCAGCTCAGCCCCGACGATCCGGGCACTGCGCTGCCGTTCGCAGTGGGCGCACGGCAGATCCGGGTGATCCGGCGTAGCTCACAAGCGATCTGGTGTCGCTTTGCCGACCTCTGCGAGCAGCCAATGGCAGCAATGGAATTCATGGCGCTGTGCGATCAGTTTCCGGCGATCCTGGTCGAAGGCATTCCAGCCCTGAGCGGCGAGCAGCAGGTCGGGCGTATCGCCCGTGGTACCGAGGACGGTGCCGCACGGGTGGAAGCCGGTGATCGGCAACTGCCGGCGCTGGCAGCCAAGGATGACGCCGTGCGCCGCTTCATTGCGCTGGTCGACGAATGCTACGACCGCAGGGTGGCGCTGTACCTTGAGGCGCAGGTTCCGCTTGAAGCGCTCTACACTCAAGGGTATCTGGCCTTCCCGTACCAAAGGACCCTAAGCCGGCTACGGGAGATGCAACTGCAACGCTTCGCCTGAAGGAGCCGAACCATGGAGCCGCTGTCGCATCATCTGCTGACCCAGGCCTATAACAATGGCTGGGCCAACCACCGCCTGTACAAGGCCTGTCTGCAACTGACCCAGGACGAGTTCGTCGCCCCCCGGTGCAGCTTCTTTCCGTCGATCAAGGCCACCCTCAACCATGTGCTGACGGTGGACTGGTTCTATCTGCACATGCTCGAGTGCGAGCAGCGTGGCGAGGCGCCTGCGGCCGACGGTGAACGCTTCTTCGAGGCGGAGCAGCCTTTTGCCACGTGCACCGACCTGCACGCCGAACAGGCCCAGGCCGACCACCGGCTGATCGCTTACTGCAGTGTGCTGAGCGACGACCAGTTATCGCGCTACGTGAGCATCGTGAGGCCCGACCGTGTGCAGCGTGAACAGCGCCTGCGCTTGCTTGCACACCTTTTCGAGCACCAGATCCATCACCGTGGCCAGGTCCATGCCATGCTCAGCGATACAGCGGTGCGCCCGCCCCAGCTCGATGAGTTCTTCTGTGAGGAAGAGGCCGGTTTGCGAGTGCATGATTTTGCCGAGCTTGGCTGGAGCGAGGATCGCGTCTGGAAGTGAGGCCGTGCTGCACTGGCTGACTATTCAGTTGGCGGCTTTGCGCCGGGGTTGCCGCGGCTTGCTGCCTGTAGCCTTGGCACCGTTAGCTGCAGGTTTGCCTTTGCCACCGCTGCGGCGCTTTTTCTTCCACGGCGCCGCCTTGCCCACCGCTGGCCCGTTGATGGTCATGCGCATGCCGCTGCAGCGCTCCACCAGTTTGCCCATCCATGCCGACTGCCGAGCAACGAAGTCCTCCAGGCTCATTTCACCACTTTGCACCATGTCCAGCGCCTGTTCCCAGATTGCCGTGGTACCTGGGTCGGCGATGGCGCGTGGCACGGCGTCGATCAGGCTGAAGGCGGCTGGGGTGGCGGCCAGTGCCTTGCCGTTCTTGACCAGATAGCCGCGGTCGAGCAGCCCCTGGATGATGCTGGCACGGGTCGCCTCGGTGCCGATGCCGGTGGTTTCCTTGAGCTTCTGTTTCAGCCGCGGGTCGTCCACCAGTTTGGCGACGTTCTTCATGGCCTTGATCAGGTCGCCTTCGGTGAAGGGTTTGGGCGGTTGGGTCCACAGGTCCTTCAACTGCAGGCCCTGTACGGCGCAGTCCTGGCCCTCGCACAATGTGGGCAGCACTTGCGCCGGCGGCGCTTCGCGACCTTTGGCTGGAGCCAGCGCCTCGGGTAATGCGCGGCGCCAGCCCAACTCCGCGATCTGCTTGCCCACTGCACGCAGGGCATGGCCTGCACAGTCGAACTCGGCCTGGGTGCGATCATACTCGTGGTTAGGCAGGAACTGGGCCAGGTAGCGGGCGCGGATCAGGGTGTAAACCGCCTTGTGCTTGGCTGGCAAGCGTGACGGGTCGCTGGCGGCCGCAGTAGGGATGATGCCGTGGTGCGCGGTGACTTTGGCATCGTTCCAGGCCCGCGAGCGGCGGTGCGGCGCAAGGTGCGCTTGCAACGGCGCCAGGTTGCTATCGGCTCGCTGCAATGCAGCAAGGATTGCCGGCGCTTCGCTGTGCTGGCTGAGGGGCAGGTAACCGCAATCGCTGCGTGGGTAGGTGATCAGCTTGTGGGTTTCGTACAGGGCCTGGGCAATGTCGAGGGTTTCCTGCGCACCAAGGCCAAATTTCTTGGAGCACAGTTCCTGCAGGGTGCCGAGGTCGAAGGGCAGGGGGGCTGCCTCGCGTACACGTTCTGTGGCCACCTTAATCACCCGTGCAGTACGGGCGTTGCCGATGTCTGTGGCGGCCTGTTGGGCCAGCGCCTGGTCAAGGCAGCGGCCCTGGTCGTCGCAGATCTGTTGTGGCGCTCGCCACTGGGCGTTGAAGCCCATGCCGGCATGCTGGAGTTGCACGTCGATGGCCCAGAACGGTAACGGTACGAAATCGGCGATGCTGCGGTCGCGGTCCACCACCAGGCGCAGGGTAGGTGTTTGTACCCGGCCCACCGGTAGCACACCCTGGTAGCCCGACTGGCGGCCCAATAGGGTGAACAGCCGGCTCATGTTCATGCCGATGAGCCAGTCGGCGCGTGAGCGGCCCAGCGCCGAGTGATAGAGGTTGAAGGTATCCTGCCCCGGCAGCAGGCGCGCCAAGGCCTTGCGAATCGAGGCATCGTCCAGAGCGGACAGCCACAGGCGCTGTATGGGCCCACGGTAGCGACAATGCTCGACCAGTTCGCGGGCGATCATTTCGCCTTCGCGGTCGGCATCGGTCGCGATCACCAGTTCGCGTGCCTCGCCGAGCAAGCGCTTGACGGCCTTGAACTGACTGGCGGTCTTGGGCTTGACCAGCATCTTCCATTTGTCTGGAATGATTGGCAGGTCGGCGAGGTTCCAACGCTTGTAGCGTTCGTCGTAGCTGTCGGGCGGCGCGGTTTCCAACAGGTGGCCGATGCACCAGGTGACGCAGACGTCTGTGCCTTGCCAGCAGCCGTCGCCCTTGCGGTTGGCACCTAGGATCTTGGCGATGTCTTTTGCCTGGGAGGGTTTTTCGCAGAGGAACAGGCGCATGGCCGGGACGCTTTATCGAGAGTGATAGGCACTAGGATGCGCAAGCGCGGGCGCGGAGGCAAGTTTTATCTGGATGGATGTACAGGTTTTTATCAGTGAGGATGTTGCTGCAACCACCGTCCTCGCGCCGGCAAGCCGGCCCCCACAGGTGTATCACCGCTCCTGAAAGCTATGAGGTATATGGGGGAGCCGGCTTGCCGGCGAGAGGGCCGGTGAGGTCAGCCGCTAGGCATCAGGCGATCTCGCGGGAGTCGCGCACCATGTCAACATGCGGGATGCCGGCTTCAAGGAATTCCTCGCTGACCACGCGAAAGCCCAGTCGCTCGTAGAATGGCGTGGCATGCACTTGGGCGCTGAGCATCTGTTGCTTGAGGTCACGGTTCTGCGCCTCGAGGATGACCGCATTGACCAGTGCATCGCCAACCTTCAGCCCGCGCCAGTCCTTTAGCACCGAGATGCGCCCGATGGTACCGTCGGCCAGCAGGCGGGCAGTGCCAATCGGGTAATCGCCTTCCAGCGCCAGAAAATGCAGCGCGTCCTGGTCTTCCGAGTCGAACTCCAGCTCAGGCGGAATGTGCTGTTCGGCGACGAACACCGCTTCACGGATACGCCGGATATCGGCATTGTCTTTCTGCCAATCGGCGAGGCGCACGCGAATCTTATTCATTGGCGAATCCCAGGCTTCCTTGTTTGATCAACTGCTGTACCAGCATAAGGCCGTCTTCATCCTCCAGCCACTGTGCAAGGTTGTCGATGTGTAACGCGTCGGCGGCACACACCAGCTTCAGCAGCTCGCGCAGTTTGGCGGGCAGCGGGCAGCTGCGGCCGCTGGCGAACAGCATCAGGTCATCGCCAAGCTCCGACCAGGCCATGCGCGCACTTGGGTTGCGAATCAGGATGGCACCGTCTTCGAGTGCTTCGATCAGCTCCTGCTCGTCCAGCTCTTCACCGACGACCTGTTCGGGGTAGCGCGGCTCGGTCATGAACTGGCCGAACCAGGTCAGCAGCAGGTCCTTGTCGTTCATGTGCTTGTCGAGCAGGCCCTTGAGACGGTCGAGGGCGTCGTGCTGGATCTGGTGCGGGTCGCTGGCAGGCTCGGCGTCGGCGTCGCTGTAGCGTTCCTCGTCCGGCAGGAACTGGCCGAGGAAGTCGGTGAAGTGGGTCAGCACTTCGGCGGCGCTTGGCGCGCGGAAACCGACCGAGTAGGTCAGGCAGTCGTCCACGGCTACGCCGTAGTGAGCCAGGCGCGGTGGCAGGTAGAGCATGTCGCCAGGCTCCAGGGTCCATTCGCCGCTCTGTTCGAATTCGGCGAGGATGCGCAGGTCGGCATGGTCCAGCAGCGGGCTGTCGCTGTTGCACATCTGGCCGATCTTCCAGTTGCGCTGGCCGTGGCCTTGCAGCAGGAACACGTCGTAGTTGTCGAAGTGCGGGCCTACGCTGCCACCGGGAGTGGCGAAGCTGATCATCACATCGTCGATGCGCCAGCTTGGCAGGAAGCGGAAGTGCTCCAGTAGTTCGGCCACTTCAGGTACGAACTGGTCGACGGCCTGAACCAGCAGGGTCCAGTCTTTCTCAGGCAGGTCGGCGAAGGTGTCTTCGTTGAACGGGCCGCGGCGCAGCTCCCACGGGTGGGCGCCGTGCTCGAGCACGATGCGCGACTCGACTTCCTCTTCCAGGGCCAGGCCGGCCAGCTCGTCGGGGTCGATCGGGCTTTCGAAGTCCGGGAATGCCTGGCGCACCAGCAGCGGCTTCTTCTGCCAGTAGTCGCGCATGAATTCACGGGCCGAGATGCCGCCGAGCAGCTGCAGTGGAGTATCAGGATTCATGTTCAACCTATTGAAAAAACGTAATTTTCGTCCGGGAATAAAAACGCCCGGCCAGGCCGGGCGTTGAACTCGACGCTTAGCTTAGATGCGTTTGGCCTGCGCTACGGCGTTACCGATGTAGCTGGCAGGGGTCAGCTGCTTGAGCTCGGCCTTGGCTTCGGCTGGCATGTCCAGGCCGTCGATGAAGGTCAGCAGTGCTTCTGGGGTGATGCCCTTGCCACGGGTCAGCTCCTTGAGCTTCTCGTAGGGGTTCTCGATGTTGAAGCGGCGCATCACGGTCTGGATCGGCTCGGCGAGGACTTCCCAGCAGGCGTCCAGGTCGGCGGCGATACGTGCGGCGTTGACTTCCAGCTTGCCGATGCCTTTGAGGCTGGCTTCATAGGCGATGACGCTGTGAGCGAAGCCCACACCCAGGTTGCGCAGCACGGTGGAGTCGGTCAGGTCACGCTGCCAGCGCGAGATCGGCAGTTTGCTGGCCAAGTGCTGGAACAGTGCGTTGGCGATACCCAGGTTGCCTTCGGAGTTTTCGAAGTCGATCGGGTTGACCTTGTGCGGCATGGTCGACGAGCCGATTTCGCCAGCGACGGTCTTCTGCTTGAAGTAGCCCAGCGAGATGTAGCCCCAGACGTCGCGGTCGAAGTCGATGAGGATGGTGTTGAAGCGGGCGATGGCGTCGAACAGCTCGGCGATGTAGTCGTGCGGCTCGATCTGAGTGGTGTACGGGTTGAACACCAGGCCCAGTTCGTCTTCGATGAAGGCGCGGGCGTTTTCTTCCCAGTCGATCTGCGAGTAGGCCGACAGGTGGGCGTTGTAGTTGCCCACGGCACCGTTGATCTTGCCCAGCAGCGGCACAGCGGCCACTTGAGCGATCTGGCGCTCCAGGCGGTAGACGACGTTGGCCAGCTCTTTACCCAGCGTGGTCGGCGAAGCCGGCTGGCCGTGGGTGCGCGACAGCATCGGCACGTCGGCGTGCGCATGGGCCAGGGCGCGGATGGCATCAGCGATCTGGCGCATCAGTGGCAGCAGCACGTCATCGCGGCCAGCACGCAGCATCAGGGCGTGGGACAGGTTGTTGATGTCCTCACTGGTGCAGGCGAAGTGGATGAATTCGCTGACTTTGGCCAACTCAGGCAGTTGCGCAGCCTGCTCCTTGAGGAGGTACTCGATCGCCTTGACGTCATGGTTGGTGGTGCGCTCGATTTCCTTGACGCGTTCAGCGTGCTCGAGCTTGAAGTCGGTGGCCAGGCTGTCCAGCAGGGCGTTGGCTTCGGCGGAGAACGCCGGCACTTCGCCGATCTGCGGGTGGGCGGCCAGGCGCTGCAGCCAGCGCACTTCGACCAGGGCGCGGAAACGGATCAGGCCGAATTCGCTGAAAATGGGGCGCAAGGCCTGGGTTTTGCCGGCATAACGGCCGTCTACAGGGGAAACCGCAGTGAGCGAAGAGAGCTGCATGGGGTGTTCTCGGACAGTCAGGCTTTTGGAGGGCGCATATCATACATGAAAAATGCGCCGAGGTCGGGTGGCTGACCAAAGGTCAGCCCAATCTGGATCGGGTGGCAGTCGCTGTGCAAACAGGCAGCTCAGCCCTCAGCTGGGGCTGCGCATCATATCGTACAGTTCGTTGAGCAACTTGCGCCGGCTGAACACCAGCTGCCAGCGGTGCCCGCCCAGCTGGCGCCAAAGGCGTGCGGCGCGTATACCGGCCAGCAGCAGGGCGCGAATTTTCGAAGCGTTGCTGGCCTGCTGCAGGAAGCGCATGTCGCCATGCACCTGAATGCGCTGGCGCAGGGTGCTCAGGGTGTCCTGATACAACGCGCCGCTGGAGGCGATGACGTTTTCGTGGACCAGGCCGAAATGGTCGGCCTGTGACTGGATCTGCGGCAGGCGGTTGCCAATGGTGTCGAGCAGGTCGCCCCGCTTGTTCAGCTGGCGTTCCAGGCCGAGCATCGACAACGCATAACGCAGCGGTTCGCGCTGCAGGCTGCTGGGGTCGCGCTCCAGGGCGCCGACCAGGGCGCGATAACCGTCACGCAGGTTGAGGTCGTCGCCACCGAACACCTCCAGGGTGTCCTTGGGGTCGCGCACCAGCAGGCTGCCCAGCATGCAGCCGATATCGGCCTCGCTGGCCTGGCCGGTGCGGGCGATGCGGTCGACCAGCACGGCGGCCTGAAACACCCCACCCAGGGCAATCAATTGCTCCTGCAGTTTGCTCATGCGCGCGGGCTCCACGGCTCGGCCGTCTCGATCACGCCGCCACCCAGGCACACCTCACCGTCGTAGAACACTACCGACTGGCCAGGGGTAACGGCGCGCTGCGGCTCGTCGAACACGGCGCGGTAGCCGCTTTCGGTCAGTTCCAGGGTGCAGCGCTGGTCGCTCTGGCGGTAGCGCACCTTGGCAGTGAGCGTGCGCGGGCTGCTGAGGTCGATCGGGTTGACCCAGAAGATTTCCGAAGCGAGCAGCGCGCGGGAGAACAACCAAGGGTGTTCATTGCCCTGGCCGACCACCAGTACATTGCGGGCCAGGTCTTTGTGCAGCACGTACCACGGCTCGTCGCCTGCGTCTTTCAGGCCGCCGATACCCAAGCCCTGGCGCTGACCAATGGTGTGGTACATCAGGCCGTGGTGGCGGCCGATGACTTCGCCTTCGGTGGTCTGGATCTCACCTGGCTGGGCCGGCAGGTACTGCTTGAGGAAGTCACTGAAACGGCGCTCACCGATGAAGCAGATACCGGTGGAGTCCTTCTTCTTGGCGGTGGCCAGGCCGTGTTTTTCGGCGATGGCGCGGACCTCGGGCTTTTCCAGTTCGCCGACCGGGAACAGGGTGCGAGCGATTTCCTTGCCGCCCACGGCATGCAGGAAATAGCTCTGGTCCTTGTTCGGGTCCAGGCCCTTGAGCAGTTCGGTGATCGCGCCGGTGTCGCGGCGGCGCACGTAATGACCGGTGGCGATCAGGTCTGCCCCCAGCGAAAGCGCGTAGTCGAGAAACGCCTTGAACTTGATTTCGCGGTTGCAGAGGATGTCCGGGTTGGGTGTACGGCCGGCTTTGTATTCTTCGAGGAAATGCTCGAAAACGTTGTCCCAGTATTCAGCAGCGAAGTTGGCGGTATGCAGCTTGATGCCGATGCGGTCGCACACGGCCTGGGCGTCGGCCAGATCTTCCCGGGCGGTGCAGTATTCGGTGCCGTCGTCCTCTTCCCAGTTCTTCATGAACAGACCTTCCACCTGGTAGCCCTGCTCCATGAGCAGAAGGGCGGAGACGGAAGAGTCCACGCCGCCGGACATGCCGACGATGACGCGGGTCTTGGCGGGATCTTTGAGTGCTGGGCTGGTCATGGCTACCGATGTGTATCAAGGGGGAAAAGCGCCGATTCTATCAAACCCGAGGCTGCGCGTCAGTCGCGCAGCAAGTCGAGGCTGTGCAGCGGGCCTGCGAGGTAGTCATCCAGGCAGCGTGGCACCAGTTCGCTGCGCCAGCGGTCGGGGGCGGCCAACAGCTCCTCGCGGGTGAGCCAGACGGCACGGACGATGTCGCTGTCCAGGGCGCGGTCGGCGTGGTGGCGCACGGGGCGTGCGGCGAAGCAGATGCGCTGGTAGGTCACGCCGTTGCTGGGTGCGGTGTACAGATAGATGCCGACCACGCCGGTGAGCTCGACTTCCCACGCGGTTTCTTCCAGCGTTTCGCGCAGTGCGGCCTGGGGCAGGGTTTCGTCAGGCTCCAGGTGGCCGGCGGGCTGGTTGAACACGTGCTGGCCGGCCTTGAACTCCTCGACGAAGAGGAATTTGCCTGCGTGCTCGACGACAGTGGCGACGGTGATGTGCGGTTGCCAGGACACGGTCGATGTTCTCCGATGGTTAGAAGCTGCAAGCTGCAAGCTGCAAGCTGCAAGCTGCAAGCTACAAGCAAGAGCAAGAGCAAGAGCAGTGCGCGCATCGCTTTTTCTTGCAGCTTGCAGCTTGAAGCTTGCAGCTCAAAAAGCACAAACCCCGGTGCGTGGCCGGGGTTTGTGCTGTTACGTCAAGCGAACCTTACAGGGCGGCGATCGCGCTGTTCAGGGTCTGGCTTGGGCGCATCACCTTGGCGGTCAGCTCTGCATCCGGAGCGTAGTAGCCACCGATGTCGGCCGGCTTGCCCTGAACGGCGTTGAGCTCGGCGACGATGGTCGCTTCGTTCTCGGCCAGGGTTTTCGCCAGCGGCGCGAAGCGCGCCTGCAGCGCGGCGTCGTCAGTCTGGGCGGCCAGGGCTTCTGCCCAGTACAGGGTCAGGTAGAAGTGGCTGCCGCGGTTGTCGATACCACCGACTTTACGCGAAGGCGACTTGTTGGTGTCGAGGAACTTGCCGGTGGCCTGGTCCAGGGTGTTGGCCAGGACCTTGGCACGCGGGTTGTCGTACGTGTTGCCCAGGTGCTCCAGGGAAGCGGCCAGGGCCAGGAATTCACCCAGCGAGTCCCAGCGCAGGAAGTTTTCTTCCACCAACTGTTGCACGTGCTTGGGTGCCGAACCGCCAGCGCCGGTTTCGAACAGGCCACCGCCGTTCATCAGCGGCACGATCGACAGCATCTTGGCGCTGGTGCCCAGCTCCATGATCGGGAACAGGTCGGTCAGGTAGTCGCGCAGCACATTGCCGGTCACCGAGATGGTGTCCTTGCCTTCACGAATGCGGGCAAGCGAGAACTTGATGGCGTCGACCGGCGCCAGGACACGGATGTCCAGGCCAGCGGTGTCGTGATCCTTCAGGTACTTCTGCACCTTCTCGATCATCACACCGTCGTGGGCGCGGGCCGGGTCCAGCCAGAATACGGCCGGGGTGTTGCTCAGGCGGGCGCGGTTGACGGCCAGCTTGACCCAATCCTGGATCGGCGCGTCTTTGGTCTGGCACATGCGGAAGATGTCACCGGCTTCGACGTTCTGCTCCAGAACGACCTTGCCCTTGCCATCGACCACGCGCACGACACCGTCGGCCTTGACCTGGAACGTCTTGTCGTGGGAGCCGTATTCTTCGGCCTTCTGTGCCATCAGGCCGACGTTCGGTACGCTGCCCATGGTGGTTGGGTCGAACGCGCCGTTGGCCTTGCAGTCTTCGATGGTGGCCTGGTAGATGCCGGCGTAGCAGCGGTCCGGGATGATCGCCTTGGCGTCCTGCAGCTCACCGGCGGTGTTCCACATCTTGCCCGAGTCACGGATCATGGCCGGCATCGATGCGTCGACGATGACGTCGCTCGGCACGTGCAGGTTGGTGATGCCTTTATCGGAGTTGACCATGGCCAGGGCCGGGCGGTCGGCGTACAGGGCCTGGATGTCGGCTTCGATCTCGGCCTGCTTGTCGGCTGGCAGGTCCTTGATGCGGGCATACAGGTCGCCGATGCCGTTGTTGGCATTGAAGCCCACTTCGGTCAGCGCGGCAGCATGCTTGGCCAGCACTTCGCCGTAGAAGGCTTCGACGATGACACCGAACATGATCGGGTCGGAAACCTTCATCATGGTGGCTTTCAGGTGCACCGACAGCAGCACGCCAGAGGCCTTGGCATCGGCGATCTGCTCGGCGATGAAGGCTTTCAGGGCCTTGCGGCTCATGGTCGCGCAGTCGATGACTTCGGCGGCTTTGACGGCGGTCTTTTCTTTCAGCACGGTGATGCTGCCGTCTTTGGCAACCAGCTCGATGCGCAGGCTGTCGTCAGCCTCGATCAGTGCGGCCTTTTCGCTGCCGTAGAAGTCGCCCTGGGTCATGTGGGCAACGTGCGACTTGGAGTCGGCGGCCCAGGCACCCATCTTGTGCGGGTGCTTGCGCGCGTAGTTCTTGACCGACAGCGGTGCGCGGCGGTCGGAGTTGCCTTCGCGCAGTACCGGGTTCACGGCGCTGCCCTTGATGCGGTCGTAGCGCGCGCGGGATTCTTTTTCTTCCGCGGTGGCCGGTTCGTCGGCGTAGTCCGGGATATTGAAGCCCTTGCCTTGCAGTTCCTTGATAGCGGCCTTGAGCTGCGGCACCGAGGCGCTGATGTTCGGCAGCTTGATGATGTTGGCTTCAGGTGTGGTAGCCAGTTGGCCCAGTTCCGCCAGGTGATCGCCTACCTGCTTCTCGGTGCCCAGTTGCTCCGGGAATGCCGCGAGGATGCGGCCAGCCAGGGAAATGTCGCGAGTTTCGACGGCGATGTCAGCCGAAGCGGTGAACGCTTCGACGATCGGCAGCAGCGAGTAGGTGGCGAGGGCGGGGGCTTCGTCGGTGAAGGTATAGATGATCTTGGAACGGGTGGGCATGCGGGTTAACTCTCTATGTGCTGAGCGTACTCGAGTCTCGAGGTGCGCAGGGTAGGCGCTTCGCCCTGGCGACGCCATGAGCGGAAAGTCGAGAGGCTGCGAGCGGTGATGGTGGATGCATCAGTCGAGCGTCAAGTGCTGAGCTGCGGTAACAGCCCAGGCTTTGTGGCCAGTTACTGGCCGAGGGCGAGCCGCATTTTCCTGGGATTCGCCCCGATGACCCTTCGGTCGCGGCGCAGTATATCAAACCAATCGGGCTATTCAGCAAGGCGAAGTGACATCGGCGCCATTTATAAGACCAAAGACGTAGCGGCAATGTGGCGTGATGTCGCAGCGCTTGCAGGTCGGCAGATGTGGTTTAGGCTCAGTGGGATCGCATGATGTCCAATCACACCCGAAAGCGGAGTAGTGCAAGCATGGGATACCAGAAAATCAAGGTTCCGACCGACGGCGCCAAGATCACCGTCAATGCAGACCATTCGCTCAATGTGCCCGACAACCCCATCATTCCCTATATCGAAGGCGACGGCATTGGCATCGACGTCTCACCGGTGATGATCAAGGTGGTTGACGCTGCTGTGAACAAGGCCTACGGCGGCAAGCGCAAGATCGCCTGGATGGAGGTGTACGCCGGGGAGAAGGCCACCCAGGTCTATGACCAGGATACATGGCTGCCCCAGGAAACCCTGGATGCGGTGCGCGACTATGTCGTATCGATCAAGGGGCCGCTGACCACCCCGGTCGGAGGGGGCATCCGTTCGCTGAACGTGGCCCTGCGCCAGCAGCTCGATCTTTATGTGTGCCTGCGCCCGGTGCTGTGGTTCGAGGGCGTGCCCAGCCCGGTCAAGAAGCCAGGCGATGTCGATATGGTGATCTTCCGTGAGAACTCCGAGGACATCTACGCCGGTATCGAATGGAAAGCCGGCTCGCCCGAGGCGGACAAGGTGATCAAGTTTCTCAAGGAGGAAATGGGCGTCACCAAGATCCGTTTCGACCAGGACTGCGGCATCGGGGTCAAGCCGGTTTCCCGCGAGGGTACCAAGCGCCTGGTGCGCAAGGCCCTGCAGTACGTGGTGGACAACGACCGAGAGTCGCTGACCCTGGTGCACAAGGGCAACATCATGAAGTTCACCGAAGGTGCCTTCAAGGACTGGGGTTACGAGGTGGCCAAGGATGAGTTTGGCGCCGAGTTGCTCGATGGTGGCCCGTGGATGAAGTTCAAGAACCCCAAGACCGGCCGCGAGGTCATCGTCAAGGACGCCATTGCCGACGCCATGCTCCAGCAGATACTGCTGCGCCCGGCCGAGTATGACGTGATCGCCACGCTCAATCTCAACGGCGACTACCTGTCCGATGCATTGGCGGCGGAAGTGGGGGGTATCGGTATCGCGCCCGGCGCCAACCTGTCCGACACCGTGGCCATGTTCGAGGCCACCCACGGCACGGCGCCCAAGTATGCCGGCCAGGACAAGGTCAACCCGGGCTCGGTGATCCTCTCGGCAGAGATGATGCTGCGCCACATGGGCTGGACCGAGGCAGCCGACCTGATCATCAAGGGCACCAATGGCGCGATAGCGGCCAAGACGGTCACCTACGACTTCGAGCGGCTGATGGAGGGCGCGAAGCTGGTGGGCAGCTCAGGCTTCGGGGACGAAATGATCAAGCATATGTGAAACAATTGAAAACCGGCCGCCCCTTATGACGGGGCGGCCGGTTTTTCGTGTGCCGGCGCAAAGCAGGGGTCAGGCTTCTGCGGTCGATGATTGCGAGGCTCCCGTCGAGGTGCTGGTGATAGCGTTGGCGATCTCGGTCGCATGCAGGCCCTTGGGGCCCTGCACGATCTCGAAAGTCACGGCTTGTCCGGCCTTGAGGGTTTTGTAACCGTCCATCTTGATCGCCGAATAGTGGGCGAACAGATCGTCGGTTTTGCCGTCTTCATTGATGAATCCGTAGCCCTTGGCATTGTTGAACCACTTGACTTTACCGCTTGCCATCCCTATGTCCCTCTGCAAAGGACTCCATCACTGGAGTATCATCCACTTCATCCGCATACGAACCTTGCGAAAAATCTGGTTGACTGCGCGGATCTTTATCGACCACGGTGGGTTCTTATTGGTTGTAACACCGTTTTGCCGATAGTCAAGGTCGCCCCGTCTACACGCGGGCTGCGGCTTGTGCGGTCAACTCACAACCTTAACCTGTCGATCATGATGAAATTCTTTCCATGCATGCACGTAGCGAGATTCGACTAACATTCAATCAGGATCGCCCGCAATCGAATGAGGACGACGGCTCAGGGCTTGCGGTACAGGAAGCCAAGCCGATCCTGCAGGCGCCACCGATGTACAAGGTGGTTTTGTTCAACGATGACTACACGCCGATGGATTTCGTCGTCGAAGTGCTCGAAACGTTCTTCAATCTGAACCGCGAGCTGGCGACCAAGATCATGCTGACCGTCCATACCGAAGGGCGGGCAGTGTGCGGATTGTTTACCCGGGACATCGCCGAAACGAAGGCCATGCAGGTCAACCAATACGCCAGGGAAAGCCAGCATCCGCTACTCTGTGAAATCGAGAAGGACGGTTAATCGCCGACCACTTGGGTATGAGGTGAAGCTATGTTAAACCGCGAGCTCGAAGTCACCCTCAATCTTGCCTTCAAGGAGGCCCGTTCGAAGCGTCATGAGTTCATGACCGTCGAGCATCTGCTGCTGGCACTCCTTGACAATGAGGCTGCTGCGACCGTTCTGCGCGCCTGTGGCGCCAATCTCGACAAACTCAAGCACGACCTGCAAGAGTTCATCGATTCCACCACTCCCCTGATTCCCGTCAACGACGAGGATCGCGAAACCCAGCCGACCCTAGGCTTCCAGCGTGTGCTGCAGCGTGCCGTGTTCCACGTGCAAAGCTCTGGCAAGCGCGAGGTGACCGGTGCCAATGTGCTGGTGGCGATCTTCAGCGAACAGGAAAGCCAGGCCGTGTTCCTGCTCAAGCAGCAGAGCGTGGCCCGTATCGACGTGGTCAACTACATTGCCCACGGCATTTCCAAAGTGCCGGGCCACGGCTCGCACAGTGACAGCGACCAGGAAATGCAGGATGAGGAGGGCGGCGAGACGTCGTCCTCGAGCAACCCCCTGGATGCGTATGCCAGCAACCTGAACGAGTTGGCCCGTGCGGGGCGGATCGACCCGCTGGTCGGGCGCGAGCAGGAAGTCGAGCGTGTGGCGCAGATCCTTGCCCGTCGGCGCAAGAACAACCCGCTGCTGGTCGGTGAGGCCGGTGTGGGCAAGACCGCGATTGCCGAAGGCCTGGCCAAGCGCATCGTCGATGGTCAGGTTCCCGACCTGCTGTCGCAGAGCGTGGTGTATTCGCTCGACCTTGGCGCACTGCTGGCGGGCACCAAGTACCGTGGCGACTTCGAGAAACGCTTCAAGGCGTTGCTTGGTGAGCTGCGCAAACGCCCCCAGGCCATCCTGTTCATTGACGAAATCCACACCATCATTGGTGCCGGTGCTGCCTCGGGCGGCGTGATGGACGCCTCCAACCTGCTCAAGCCGCTGCTGTCTTCCGGCGAGATTCGCTGCATCGGTTCGACGACGTTCCAAGAGTTTCGTGGCATCTTCGAGAAGGATCGTGCCCTGGCACGGCGCTTCCAGAAGGTGGATGTCAGCGAGCCGTCTGTCGAGGACACCGTGGGCATTCTGCGCGGCCTCAAAGGGCGCTTTGAAAGCCATCACAATATCGAGTACAGCGACGAAGCCTTGCGCGCCGCCGCCGAGCTGGCATCACGCTACATCAATGACCGCCACATGCCGGACAAGGCCATCGACGTGATCGACGAAGCTGGGGCCTATCAGCGCCTGCAGCCTGAGGCGAATCGGGTCAAGCGTATCGATGTACCTCAAGTCGAGGACATCGTGGCCAAGATCGCGCGGATTCCGCCGAAGCACGTCACCAGCTCCGACAAGGAACTGCTGCGTAACCTGGAGCGTGACCTGAAACTGACCGTGTTCGGCCAGGACCAGGCGATCGATTCGCTGGCCACGGCAATCAAGCTGTCCCGTGCAGGCCTCAAGGCACCTGACAAGCCGGTCGGTTCGTTCCTGTTCGCCGGCCCTACCGGTGTGGGCAAGACCGAAGCGGCGCGGCAGCTGGCCAAGGCGCTGGGTGTCGAGCTGGTGCGCTTCGACATGTCCGAGTATATGGAACGGCATACTGTGTCGCGCCTGATCGGTGCGCCTCCTGGGTATGTCGGGTTCGACCAGGGTGGCCTGCTGACCGAGGCGATCACCAAGCAGCCGCATTGCGTGTTGCTGCTCGATGAGATCGAGAAAGCGCACCCGGAAGTCTTCAACCTGCTGCTGCAGGTGATGGACCACGGTACCCTGACCGACAACAACGGGCGCAAAGCGGACTTCCGCAATGTGATTCTGATCATGACCACCAATGCCGGCGCTGAAACGGCGGCACGCGCTTCCATTGGTTTCACCCATCAGGACCATGCGTCCGATGCGATGGAAGTCATTCGCAAGAGCTTCACACCGGAGTTCCGCAACCGTCTGGACACCATCATCCAGTTTGGTCGCCTGAGTCACGAGACCATCAAAAGCATCGTCGACAAGTTCCTCATCGAACTTCAGGCGCAGCTGGAAGACAAGCGCGTCTTGCTTGAAGTCAGCGATGCCGCCCGCGGCTGGCTGGCGGCCTCCGGCTACGATGTGCAGATGGGGGCGCGGCCGATGGCGCGGCTTATCCAGGACAAGATCAAGCGGCCGTTGGCCGAGGAGATTCTGTTTGGCGAGCTGGCCGAGCACGGCGGTGTGGTGCACATCGACCTGCGCGATGGGGAGTTGGTGTTCGACTTCGAAACCACGGCAGAAGTCGCGTGATGCAAGGGGCTGCTTCGCGGCCCCAAGCCATTTTTGCAAGCACAAAAAAGCCCGGCACATGGCCGGGCTTTTTCATGGCTGGAGCTTAGCGCGCACGGTAGGTGATGCGGCCCTTGCTCAGGTCATAAGGCGTCAGCTCGACGCGGACCTTGTCGCCAGTGAGAATACGGATGTAGTTCTTGCGCATCTTTCCGGAGATGTGCGCGGTTACGACGTGCCCGTTTTCCAACTCCACGCGGAACATGGTGTTGGGCAGGGTGTCGACGACAGTACCTTCCATTTCGAAGCTGTCTTCTTTCGACATGCAGTTGAGCCCTCGGTGTCCAGTGTTGGCCCGACGCATAACCGCACCGGGCAAAAAAGTGGCGTGGATTATGCCGGAAAATAGTGTGTCAAGCCAATGCTTTCAGTTGAGAGTGACCCAACGCTGGTTGATCAGCAGCTCGATGGGGCGATACTGGGTCTTGTAGTTCATCTTCTTGCAGTTCTTGATCCAGTAGCCAAGATAAACCGCTTCGAGGTCCTGGCGCAGGGCTTCGGTGATTTGCCAGAGGATGGCAAAACGCCCCAGGCTGCGCCGTTCTTCGTCGGGCTCATAGAACGTGTACACCGCAGACAGCCCGTTGGGTAGCAGGTCGCAGACGGCGACTGCCAGCAGGCGACCGGCCAGGCGGAATTCGTAGAACCAGCAGAACGGCAAGTCGCGCACCAGAAAGGTGGAAAACTGATCGCGGCTTGGCGGGTACATGTCGCCATCGGCATGACGGGTTTCGATGTAGCGACGGTACAGGTCGAAATACTCTTCTTTGAACGCCGGCCGTGCAGCCGTCACGGTGAGGTCTGCATTGCGCTTGAGGATGCGCCGCTGCTGGCGGTTGGGAATGAAGCGCGCGGCCGGGATGCGCGCCGGCACGCAGGCATTGCAGTTCTGGCAATGGGGGCGGTACAGGTGGTCGCCACTGCGGCGAAAGCCCATCTCCGAGAGGTCGGCATACACATGCACATCCATCGGCTGGCTGGGGTCGAGGAACAGGGTGGTCGCCTGCTCGTTCGGCAGATAGCTGCAGGAGTGGGGCTGAGTGGCATAGAACTTCAACCGCGCCAACTCTGTCATGATCGACCCCTTCGGTGAGACTTTGCTTTAAGTGTAAGCCAGCTCTCGGAACTCGCCTAGGTGCGCCAGTTGGCACTGTTGGGCTGGTCGAGGTGAAGGGCCAGGTAATCGGCGAAGCTCGCGCGGCTGATCGCGCGGGCGCCCAGGCTGTGCAGGTGATCGGTCGGCATCTGGCAGTCGATCAGCACGAAGCCTGCATCGCGCAGGTGGTTGACCAGGGTCACGAAGCCGACCTTGGACGCATTGTCGGCGCGGCTGAACATCGACTCGCCGAAAAACAACCGCCCCATGGCCAGGCCGTACAGGCCGCCCACCAGTTCGCCGTTGTGGCGTACCTCCACCGAATGGGCGATACCGCGCCGGTGCAGCTCGCAGTAGGCGTTGCGCATGGTGTCGGTGATCCAGGTGCCGTCCGCGTAGTCGCGCGGCGCCGCGCAGGCGTCGATCACGGCGGGGAAGTCGGTGTCGAAGCTGACCTGATAACGCGCCTGGCGCAACAGCTTGGCCAGCGAGCGCGAGACATGCAGCTCGTCCGGGAACAGAACGGTGCGTGGGTCGGGCGACCACCAGAGGATGGGTTGGCCGTCCTGGTACCACGGGAAGCAGCCATGGCGATAGGCCTGCACCAGGCGCTCGGGGCTCAGATCGCCACCAGCGGCGAGCAGGCCGTTAGGGTCCTGCAGGGCTTTTTCCAGGGGTGGGAAGGTCAGCGAGTCGCGAGTCAGCCAGGTGAGCATGGTCTATCGTGCGGTGGGGGAGGGGAGCCGGCAGCATGGCAAGGAGGGCGCCTGCGGTCAATGCTTGGCCCGCGCGGGGCAAGTCCTGCCCGCAGGAGCGTCCAATCAGGCGATAGGGGCGGCAATTTCCTACACATTCGTGAGGCTGCAGGCACCATCTGGCACATTTGCTGTCACACCTGTGCAAAAACACAGCATAAGCCTTTGTCACAAAAGAAAATGCATGCTCAAATTGCAGCTATACGAAAGTCGCCCCCACCCAAACGCCATAGGGCGTGCCGCCATGGCGGCCGGCGGGCAGTAATGTTAAAAGTAGGGGTTCATTGGCCTGTCATCGGCCAATCACTACTGGACGCGCAGCACGCGCAGGAATAGACGCGTTTTGAAGAAATCCACCGCAACTCCAGCTCCATTGCCTGTGCCCCTGTGGCGCCAGCAGCTGCATTACCGCCTCAAAGAAGGTGCGTTGATCGCTGTCGGCGCCCTGTGCCTGTACCTGTGGATGGCGCTGCTGACCTACGATACCTCCGACCCAGGCTTCAGCCACACCAGCAACGTCGACCAGGTGCAGAACGCTGCCGGGCGTGCCGGTGCGTATTTCGCCGATATCATGTTCATGGTGCTCGGCTATTTCGCCTACATCTTCCCTTTGCTGCTGGCGATCAAAACCTGGCAGATCTTCCGCGAGCGCCATCAACCCTGGCAATGGAGCGGCTGGCTGTTCTCCTGGCGCCTGATCGGCCTGGTGTTCCTGGTGCTGTCGGGTGCTGCACTGGCGCATATCCATTTCCATCCCCCGGCGAGCCTGCCGTTCTCCGCCGGTGGTGCCTTGGGCGAAAGCCTCGGCGATCTGGCGCGCAACCTGCTCAACGTGCAGGGCAGCACGCTGATGTTCATCGCCCTGTTCCTGTTCGGCCTGACCGTGTTCACCGACCTCTCGTGGTTCAAGGTGATGGACATGACCGGCAAGATCACCCTGGACCTGTTCGAGCTCGTGCAAGGCGCGGCCAACCGCTGGTGGGAGGCGCGCAACGAGCGCAAACGCCTGGAAGCGCAACTGCGTGAGGTGGACGAGCCGAGGTTCGATGCGCCGCCAGCGGCTGCCGAGAAACGCGAGCCGGCCAAGGCGCAACTGCGCGAGCGCATCGGTGAGCGCGATGAGGCTCCAGCGCGCCCTGTCGTCGCCCAGCGCGAACCGGTTGTGCCACGCGAGCCTGTGGTCCCCCGTGAGCCTTCGATTGCCCCTGTGATCATGCCGCCTGCAGCGCCGGCCAAGGCAGTGGAGCCGAGCAAGCGGGTGATGAAGGAAAAGCAGGCGCCATTGTTCGTCGACAGCGCCGTGGAAGGCACCTTGCCGTCCATCTCCATCCTCGACCCAGCCGAGCAGAAGAAGATCGAGTACTCGCCAGAATCCCTGGCCGGCGTCGGTCAGTTGCTGGAAATCAAACTCAAGGAATTCGGCGTCGAAGTCTCGGTGGACTCCATTCACCCGGGCCCGGTCATTACCCGCTACGAAATCCAGCCCGCGGCCGGGGTCAAGGTCAGCCGCATCGCCAACCTGGCCAAGGACCTTGCGCGGTCGCTGGCGGTTACCAGTGTGCGGGTGGTCGAGGTCATCCCCGGCAAGACCACCGTGGGTATCGAGATCCCCAACGAAAACCGGCAGATGGTGCGCTTCTCCGAGGTGCTGTCGACACCGCAGTACGATGAGCAGAAGTCGCCCGTCACCCTGGCCCTGGGCCACGATATCGGCGGCAAGCCGGTGATCACCGACCTGGCCAAGATGCCACACCTGCTGGTAGCCGGTACCACCGGTTCCGGTAAGTCGGTGGGTGTGAACGCGATGATCCTGTCGATCCTGTTCAAGTCCGGCCCTGAAGACGCGCGCCTGATCATGATCGACCCGAAGATGCTCGAGCTGTCGATTTACGAAGGCATCCCGCACTTGCTGTGCCCGGTGGTCACCGACATGAAGGACGCCGCCAACGCGCTGCGCTGGAGCGTGGCCGAGATGGAGCGGCGCTACAAGCTCATGGCGGCCATGGGCGTGCGTAACCTGGCCGGTTTCAATCGCAAGATCAAGGATGCCCAGGAGGCCGGCGAGGTCATCCATGATCCGCTGTACCGCCGCGAGAGCATGGAAGACGAGCCACCGGCCCTCAAGACCCTGCCGACCATCGTGGTGGTGGTCGACGAATTCGCCGACATGATGATGATCGTTGGCAAGAAGGTCGAAGAGCTGATCGCCCGTATCGCCCAGAAGGCACGGGCAGCCGGTATTCACCTGATCCTCGCCACCCAGCGCCCATCGGTGGACGTGATCACCGGCCTGATCAAGGCCAACATCCCGACCCGCATGGCGTTCCAGGTGTCGAGCAAGATCGACTCGCGCACCATCATCGACCAAGGTGGCGCCGAGCAACTGCTGGGCCACGGTGACATGCTCTACATGCCCCCAGGTACCAGCCTGCCGATCCGGGTACATGGCGCATTCGTCTCCGACGATGAAGTGCATCGCGTGGTGGAAGCCTGGAAGCTGCGTGGTGCTCCGGACTACAACGACGACATCCTCAACGGCGTCGAGGAGGCCGGCAGCGGCTTCGAAGGCGGCGGTGGCGGTGGCGGCGACGAGGATTCGGAAAGTGACGCCCTGTATGATGAGGCGGTGCAGTTCGTCCTCGAAAGCCGCCGGGCGTCGATTTCGGCCGTGCAGCGCAAGCTGAAGATCGGCTACAACCGCGCCGCCCGCATGATCGAGGCGATGGAGATGGCCGGTGTGGTCACCCCCATGAACAGCAACGGTTCGCGGGAAGTGATTGCCCCGGGCGGCCCGCGCGACTGATGAACACCTTGCCAGGCGCCGACGGTGGCGCCCGGCTTCATAAATGCTCAATGAGGATTAACATGCGCGCGATTCGCATGCTGTTGGTTTCTGCCCTGACCCTGGGTTCGGTAACGGCCACACTGTCGGCTCACGCTGGTGAGCAGGACGTACAGCGCCTGACCCAGTTGCTGGAAAAGTCGCAGACCATCGAGGCCAATTTCTCCCAGCTGACCCTGGATGCCGGTGGCACCAGCCTGCAGGAGACAACCGGCAAGATGACGGTCAAGCGCCCGGGCCTGTTCTACTGGCACACCGATGCACCCCAGGAGCAGGTGGTGGTGTCCGACGGCAAGAACGTCACCCTGTGGGACCCTGACCTGGAGCAGGCCACCATCAAGAAGCTCGATGTGCGCCTGAACCAGACCCCGGCGCTGCTGCTGTCCGGTGACGTGTCGAAGATCAGCCAGAGCTTCGACATCACCTCCAAGGAGCAGGGCGAAGTGATGGACTTCACCCTCAAGCCAACCACCAAGGACACCCTGTTCGATTCGCTGCGCGTATCGTTCCGCCGTGGCCTGATCAACGACATGCAGCTGATCGACAGCGTCGGCCAGCGCACCAACATCCTGTTCAATGGCGTCAAAGCCAACCAGCCGGTGCCGGACAGCAGGTTCAAGTTCGACATCCCGAAAGGCGCGGACGTCATCAAGGAGTAAGCAGAGCGCACCATGGACCTGTTTCGAAGCGAACCCGTTGCCCAGCCCTTGGCTGCCCGGCTACGCCCGTCCAACCTGGACGAGTATGTCGGCCAGGAGCACCTGCTGGCGCGCGGCAAACCGCTGCGTGAGGCGCTTGAGCAGGGTGCGCTGCACTCGATGATTTTCTGGGGGCCGCCGGGCGTGGGCAAGACCACGCTCGCCCGGCTGCTGGCACAGTTTTGCGATGCGCACTTCGAGACGGTTTCGGCGGTACTGGCAGGGGTCAAGGAAATCCGCCAGGCCGTCGAGGTGGCCAAGCAGCAGGCCGGCCAGTATGGCCGCCGGACCATCCTGTTCGTGGACGAGGTGCACCGCTTCAACAAGTCCCAGCAGGATGCGTTCCTGCCTTTTGTAGAAGATGGCACGCTGATCTTCATCGGCGCCACCACCGAGAACCCTTCCTTCGAACTGAACAACGCTTTGCTCTCGCGTGCGCGGGTGTACGTGCTCAAGAGCCTGGACGAGCCCGCCTTGCGCAAGCTGGTCGACCGCGCACTCAACGAAGAGCGCGGTTTGGGCAAGCGCAACCTGAGCGTGGGCGACGACGCTTTCAAGATGCTGATGGCCGCCGCCGATGGCGATGGCCGGCGCATGCTCAACTTCCTCGAAAACGCCTCGGACCTGGCCGAAGATGGCAGCGAGATTGGCGTAGACCTGCTGCAGAGCCTGCTCGGTGACAGCCGCCGGCGCTTCGACAAAGGCGGCGAGGCCTTCTATGACCAGATTTCCGCCCTGCACAAATCGGTGCGCGGCTCCAACCCGGACGCCGCCCTTTACTGGTTCGCGCGCATGCTCGATGGCGGCTGCGACCCGCTGTACATCGCCCGCCGTGTGGTGCGCATGGCCAGCGAGGACATCGGCAACGCCGACCCACGGGCCCTGAGCCTGTGCCTGGCGGCCTGGGACGTGCAGGAGCGCCTGGGCAGCCCCGAGGGCGAGCTGGCGGTGGCTCAGGCCATTACCTACATTGCCTGTGCGCCGAAGAGCAACGCCGTGTACATGGGCTTCAAGACTGCCCTGCGCGAAGCCGCCGAGCATGGCTCGCTGGAGGTGCCGCTGCACCTGCGCAACGCCCCGACCAAGCTGATGAAGCAGCTCGGCTACGGCGAGGAGTACCGCTACGCCCACGACGAACCCGATGCCTATGCCGCAGGTGAAGATTACTTCCCGGACCAGCTCGAGCCACGTCAGTATTATCAGCCCGTGCCCCGGGGGCTTGAGTTGAAGATCGGCGAGAAACTGCGCCACTTGGCCGACCTCGATCGCAGCAGCCCGCGTCAACGGAGAAAGCCGTGATCGCTCTGTGCCATGGTCCATCCCTGCACAAGTCGCTGGCGCCTGTCGGACAGCGCGCTGGCCTTATCGTCGGCGTCACGGCGACGTTTTCCTCTTTTTCGCTCGATACTGTGCGCCCGGTGGAAAGTGGGCAAGTGCCCCTGGCCGTGGGCTATACCGGTATTAGCGTGATGGGCGGGCTACTGGCCTGCCCCTGACCCGACTCTGAACCAACCTACACACATAACGAGAGAACGATATGCTCGATTCCAAACTGTTACGCGGCCAACTTCAGGAAGTGGCGGACCGCCTCGCCTCCCGTGGCTTCAGCCTGGATGTCGCGCGCATCGAATCGCTGGAAGAGCGCCGCAAGGCGGTGCAGACCCGCACCGAGCAGCTGCAGGCCGAGCGTAACGCCCGCTCCAAATCCATCGGTCAGGCCAAGGCCAAGGGCGAGGACATCGCACCGCTGATGGCTGACGTCGAGCGCATGGCCAATGAACTGGCCGCTGGCAAGGTCGAGCTCGATGGCATCCAGGCCGAACTGGATGGCATTGTCCTGACCATCCCCAACCTGCCGGACGCCAGTGTGCCGGTCGGTGCCAGCGAAGACGACAACGTCGAAGTGCGCCGTTGGGGCACGCCGAGGGCGTTCGATTTTCCAATCAAGGACCACGTCGCCCTGGGTGAAATCAGCGGTGGCCTGGACTTCGAAGCGGCTGCCAAGCTGTCGGGCGCCCGTTTTGCCGTGCTGCGCGGCCCGGTTGCCCGCCTGCACCGCGCCCTGGCGCAGTTCATGATCAACCTGCACACCGCTGAACACGGCTACGAAGAACACTACACCCCGTACCTGGTGCAGGCGCCAGCGTTGCAGGGCACCGGCCAGCTGCCGAAGTTCGAGGAAGACCTGTTCAAGATCACCCGTGAAGGCGAAGCCGACTTCTACCTGATCCCGACCGCTGAAGTGTCGCTGACCAACCTGGTAGCCGGCGAGATCATCGATGCCAAGCTGCTGCCGCTCAAGCTGGTCGCCCATACCCCGTGCTTCCGCAGTGAAGCCGGCGCGTCGGGCCGTGATACCCGTGGCATGATCCGCCAGCACCAGTTCGACAAGGTCGAGATGGTCCAGGTGGTCGAGCCGTCCAAGTCCATGGAGGCGCTGGAAGGCCTCACTGCCAACGCCGAGCGCGTACTGCAGCTGCTGGAACTGCCCTACCGCGTACTGGCCCTGTGCACCGGCGACATGGGCTTCGGCGCGGTGAAAACCTACGACCTCGAAGTATGGGTGCCGAGCCAGGACAAGTACCGCGAGATCAGCTCCTGCTCCAACTGCGGTGACTTCCAGGCGCGCCGCATGCAGGCCCGCTGGCGCAACCCGGAAACCGGCAAGCCAGAGCTGGTGCACACCCTCAACGGTTCGGGCCTGGCCGTAGGCCGTACCCTGGTCGCTGTGCTGGAAAACTACCAGCAGGCCGATGGCTCCATCCGCGTGCCGGAAGTGCTCAAGCCCTACATGGGCGGTGTCGAGGTCATCCGCTAAATGGATTACCTGCCGCTTTTCCACAAGCTGCAGGGCGGCCGTGTGCTGGTCGTCGGCGGCGGCGAGATCGCCTTGCGCAAGGCGCGCCTGCTGGCAGATGCCGGCGCCGCGCTGCGGGTGGTGGCGCCTGAGGTCGACGGCCAACTGGCTGCGCTGGCCCGTGAAGGTGGCGGCGAGGTCCTGGTGCGTGGCTATCAGGGGGCTGACCTGGTTGGCTGTCGCCTGGTGATTGCGGCCACCGACGATCCTGAGCTCAATGCTCAGGTGTCGGCGCAGGCGCAGGCGCTTTGCGTGCCGGTCAATGTGGTGGATGCACCGGCGCTGTGCACGGTGATCTTCCCGGCCATTGTCGACCGTTCGCCGCTGGTGGTTGCGGTATCCAGCGGCGGTGACGCCCCTGTGCTGGCGCGCCTGATTCGCGCCAAGCTGGAAACCTGGATTCCGTCCACTTATGGCGAGCTGGCCGCCTTGGCAGCGCGCTTCCGGCACAAGGTCAAGTCGCTTTACCCGGATGTCAACCAGCGTCGCGGCTTCTGGGAAACCGTGTTCCAGGGCCCGATCGCCGAGCGTCAGCTGGCCGGGCAGGGTGCCGAGGCCGAGCGGCTGTTGCAGGCCATGGTCGACGGAGCCCCGGTGCAGCAGGGTGGCGAGGTGTATCTGGTAGGGGCGGGGCCGGGTGATCCGGACTTGCTCACCTTCCGCGCCTTGCGCCTGATGCAGCAGGCCGATGTGGTGCTGTATGACCGCCTGGTGGCACCGGCGATCATTGAAATGTGCCGCCGCGACGCCGAGCGTATCTACGTTGGTAAGCGTCGTGCCGAGCATGCCGTGCCGCAGGATCAGATCAACCGTCTGCTGGTCGACCTGGCCCGCGAGGGTAAGCGTGTGTTGCGCCTGAAGGGCGGTGACCCGTTCATTTTCGGCCGTGGGGGCGAAGAGATCGAAGAGCTTGCCGAGCATGGCATCCCGTTCCAGGTGGTGCCCGGTATTACCGCAGCCAGTGGTTGCTCTGCCTACGGCGGCATTCCGTTGACCCACCGTGACCATGCTCAGTCAGTGCGCTTCGTCACCGGCCACCTCAAGGACGGTACCAGCAACCTGCCTTGGAATGACCTGGTGGCGCCGAACCAGACCTTGGTGTTCTACATGGGCCTGGTAGGGTTGCCGACCATTTGCGCTGAGCTGATTCGCCATGGCCGTGCGTCGAGCACGCCGGCGGCGTTGGTGCAGCAGGGGACCACCCGTAATCAGCGGGTGTTCACTGGTACGTTGGCTGACCTGCCAGCGCTGGTGGCCAAGCATGAAGTGCATGCGCCGACCCTGGTGATTGTCGGGGAAGTGGTCCAGTTGCGTGACAAGCTGGCCTGGTTCGAAGGTGCGCAGCAGGACCAGTGAAAGCGGGGGCCGCTTCGCGGCCCATCGCCGGCAAGCCGGCTCCCACAAGATGGTGGGTTGCACTGAAGAAGTGGGCTGCCATCCAGTGGCCTGGGCAGTCAGGGTTGGTCAACTTTTTGAAGGCCGGCGCCATACCTTGTGGCAGCAACTCCCTCAGCCCCAAATCCCTTTGCCAGGCAACCGTTGCCGATCATGCGGCAGATTGAAGTCCTGCAGCTCACCCGGTGGCAGCAACTGTCTTGCTCAACTTCTACAAGCTGGCGCCATACCTTGTGGGAGCCGGCTTGCCGGCGATGGGCTGCAAAGCAGCCCCAACTTCCTCAGCCCCAGATCCCTTTGCCAGGCAACCGTTCCCGATCATGCGGCAAGTTGAAATCCTGCAGCGGGCCTTTGGGCACGATCCCGTTTGGATTGATGGTCTTGTGGCTCATGTAATAGTGCTTCTGAATGTGCTCCATGTTCACCGTCGGCGCTACACCCGGCCACTGGTACAGCTCACGCAGCCAGTTCGACAGGTTCGGGTAATCGCTCAACCGGCGCAGGTTGCACTTGAAGTGGCCGTGATACACCGCATCGAAGCGCACCAGCGTGGTAAACAGGCGCACATCGGCCTCCGTCAGATACTCGCCGGCCAGGTAACGTTGGCGATCCAGCAGTGCTTCCAGGTAGTCCAACTCGTTGAACACTTCGTCGAACGCAGCCTCGTAGGCTTCTTGCGTGGTGGCGAAGCCGGCACGGTAAACACCATTGTTCACGGCTGGGTAGATACGTGCGTTGAGCGCCTCGATGGTCGGGCGCAATGGCTGCGGATACAGGTCGAGGGTGTTGCCTGTCAGCTCATTGAACGCACTGTTGAAGATGCGGATGATCTCCGCCGACTCGTTGTTGACGATGCGCTTTTCCTTTTTATCCCACAGCACGGGCACGGTCACGCGGCCTGTGTAGTGCGGGTCGTCCTGGGTATAGCGCTGGTGCATGAATTCGAGGGCGTCAAGGTGATCGCCGGTGGAGCCCTGTTGCTGGTCGAAAGTCCAGCCGTTTTCCTGCATCAGCCAACTGACCACAGACACATCGATCAACGGCTCCAAGCCTTTGAGCGCCCGAACGATCAGGGTGCGGTGAGCCCATGGACAGGCCAGCGACACATAGAGGTGGTAGCGACCGGCTTCAGGGGCGGGCAGCGGATTGCGGCGTTGGGCGTTCTCGCGCTTGAAAGTGCCATCCTTGCCGTTTTCGTACCACTGGTCGTGCCAGCGGCCGTCGATCAATAGGCCCATGATGAGCTCCTCGGAACAAAGTTGTTTGTCGTTGGAGCCCAGTCTAGGGCAAAGCGTTCGAAGAAATAGCGCAAAGACTGCAAGGAAATGATCTATTTATTCGATTGGTTCCGGGCGCTCCAATAGCTGCGTGCGGTCGCAAAGGCCTGCTCGCGGTCCTGCCCCAAGCCGCGCAACGCCAAGGCCATGGTCGCCACCACGGCCATTTCCCCATAGCTGTCCTGAGCCTCCCCGCGCCAAACCGCCAGCAGTTGCTCGGGCTGCAGGCTTGCAGGTTTTACATGGCGCCGCTCACTCAGCGCTGGCCACTCTTCGTCCCAGTTTTCACCTGCGCTAGTGCCGTACAGGTGGCTGATCACATCCGGGTTAACTTCAATTTCGCCACCATCGCCCTTGATGACTACCGCGTGGTCACCCAGCAGCCGGCTGGCCTCACGGTGTACGGCCTGGTAGCCGGGGTGGAAGATGCTCTGCAGGCCACAGCGGGCGCTCAGCGGGTTGAGCACGCGGGCCAGCGAATGGATGGGGGAGCGCAGGCCAAGTATGTTGCGCAGGTCGATCATGCGCTGCAGTTGCGGGGCCCAATCGTGCAGCGGGAAAAACGCCAGCCTTTGCTGGTCCAGCGCCTGCTCCACGGCGGACCAATGGCGACAAAGCGGAATTTCCAGCAGGGCCAACAGCTGCTCGGTGTACATGCGCCCGGCGGTGTGGGCGCCACCACCATGCATCAGGATGCGCACGCCATTGGCGGCCAGGCATTTGGCTGCCAGCAGGAACCAAGGTAGGTGGCGCTTCTTGCCGGCATAGCTGGGCCAGTCCAGATCGACCGCAATGCGAGGTGCATTCAGTTGCGCGCGCAGGGCCTCGGTGAAGCCCGCCAGCTCCTCGGCGCTCTCTTCCTTGTGCCGCAGCAGCATGAGGAAGGCGCCGAGCTGGGTGTCTTCAACCTTGCCTTCAAGCAGCAGGGCCATGGCGGCTCGGGCTTCTTCACGGGTGAGGCTGCGAGCACCGCGTTTGCCTTTGCCAAGGATGCGTACGAATTCGGCGAACGGGTGTTCGGTCGGGGTTTGCAGGGTGAGCGGGCGAGCGTCTGTCATATGCAATTGGTCGGCTTGGGCAGGCCCGCCAGCTTGGCGGCAAGTTTGGCGGGGGTGCCGTTGAACAGGCGGTTGAGGTGCGGGCTGTTGCCCTTTTCAGGGCCCAGCTTCAACGCGGTGTACTTGATCAGTGGGCGCGTTGCCGGAGACAGCTGGAACTCCTCATAGAACTGGCGCAGCAGTTCGAGGACTTCCCAGTGGTCGTTGGTCAGGGCAATGCTTTCGCGCGCGGCCAGCGCTTCGGCGACGGCGTGGGACCAGTCTTGCAGGTCGACCAGAAAGCCGTCCTTGTCCAGGGCGATTGCCTGGTCGTCTACGGTCAGGGTGTTCATAGCCAGCTGTTGACCTTGTCATAGTGCAGTGACAGCGCGACGAACCCCTGATAGTCCACGGTGTTGGCCAACTCGCTGCGGATACCGCGCGCTTGCAGGTCCTCGTCGAGTGCAAAAAGGCGCTGCTCCAAAGCTGCCGCCTGAAGCAGGCGCTGTGGTTCGCTGCCGTCACGCAGGGCATACACTGCATCGCCGCACAGCAGCAGGGCATCTTCGTCAGCAAGCAGGCGCAGGCAACTGCTCAAACGATCGTCGCCAAAAGGCGAGTGGGATATCACATGCAAAGTCGGCATCAGAGCGTCACCACTTGGTCGAAACGGGCAATCAGGGCCTTCAGGGCCGCGTCGTCCAGCACCTCAACGGGCAGGGCCAGGCTGTCGGCAGCAAGCCCGCGCAGGGCCAGGCTGTGCTGGCAGGCGAACAGCTCCTCTACACCAAACATCGGCAGTGCCTGCAGGTTGGCGGCGAGGTTCTTTTGTTGCACCGCCGCTGGTTGCTGGGCAGGGGCGAGCTGGAACACGCCGTCATCGAGGAACAGCATGCCCAGTGGCAGATCGAAAGCGCCGCCGGCCAGTGCGATGTCCAGCGCTTCGCGGGCAGACGGGCCGCTCCAGGGCGCCTGGCGGCTGATGATCAACAGGGATTTGGCCATTTCAATCGCCTCCAAAGCAGACAAGGCGGTCGGCGAGCTGTGCCGCTTCATGCAGTTGACCCAGGCCGGAGAGCTCCCACGGCTTGGGCAGGTTCACCGCTTGGCGCTGGTAGCGGCTGGCTTCGGCCTCATCGAGCACGCCGCGGCGCAAGGCAGCGGCGATGCACACCACGGCGTCCAGCTGGTGCTGCTCGATAAAGGCGCGCCACTGGGCGGCGATGTCCTGTTCGTCCTGGGGCGCGACCACGTTGGCCGAGGCGCTGTGCACACCGTCCTGATAGAAGAACAACCGGGCAATTTCATGCCCGCCGGCCAGCACCGCCTCGGCGTAGCGCAAAGCGCGCCGCGAGGAGGGTGCGTGGGCCGGGGAAAAAACCGCGATAGCGAATTTCATGGGCAACTCGTGCAAAGGAATGCGGCCATTCTAAAGCAAAAAGCCCGCGCGAGTAGGCGCGGGCTGGCTGGCCGGGGCAGGGCTGTCAGGCGTGTTCGTTGCGCTCTGGCAGGAACCAGTTCAGCACCAGGGCGCAGATACCACCGGTGGCAACGCCTGACTCCAGTACGTTGCGAATAGCCGTCGGCATGTGCGCCAGGAACTCCGGTACCTGGGCCACGCCCAGGCCCAACGCCAACGACACCGCGATGATCAGCAGTGCACGGCGGTCCAGGCGCGTGCTAGCCAGAATGTTGATGCCCGAAGCGGCCACTGCACCGAACATGACCATGGCCGCGCCGCCCAGCACAGGTTCAGGTACAGCTTGAATCACACCGGCAACACTCGGGAAAAGGCCCAATACCACCAGCATCACGGCAATCCAGATACCAATGTGGCGGCTGGCGATGCCGGTCAGCTGAATCACGCCGTTGTTCTGCGCGAAGATCGAGCTGGGGAAGGTATTGAACAGGCCCGCCAGCAGCGAGTTGGCGCCGTTGACCAGCACGCCGCCCTTGATGCGCTGCATCCACACCGGGCCTTCGACCGGTTGGCGTGAGACCTTGCTGGTTGCCGTAACGTCGCCGATGGCTTCCAGTGAGGTCACCAGGTAGATCACCAGCATCGGGATGAACAGCGCCCACGAGAAACCGAGGCCGAAGTGCAGCGGCGTCGGCACCTGGAACAGTGCAGCTTCATGCATGCCGGTGAAGTCCAGCCGGCCGAGGTAACCCGCCAGGGCGTAACCCACTGCCAGGGCGATGACGATCGCGCAGCTGCGCATCCACACCACCGGGATGCGGTTGAGGATGACGATGATTGCCAGCACCACGCCCGACAGCAGCAGGTTTTCACCATTGGCGAAGGTGCCATTGGCCATGGCGCCAAAGCCGCCGCCCATGCTTATCAAGCCTACCTTTATGAGGGTCAGGCCGATCATCAACACCACGATGCCCGTCACCAGCGGCGTGATCAGGCGTTTGACGAAGGGCAGGATGCGCGACACGCCCATTTCGACGAACGAGCCGGCGATCACCACGCCGAAGATCGCGGCCATCACGCTTTCGACAGGGGTGCCCTGCTTGACCATCAGCGCCCCACCTGCAATCAGTGGGCCGACGAAGTTGAAGCTGGTGCCCTGTACGATCAGCAACCCTGCGCCAAACGGCCCGAACCGCTTGCACTGTACGAAGGTGGCGATACCCGAGATCACCAGCGACATCGACACGATCAGGTTGGTATCACGCGCCGAAACACCTAGCGCCTGGCAGATAAGCAGGCCTGGGGTCACGATCGGCACGATGATCGCCAGCAGGTGCTGCAGCGCCGCCAGCAGGCCGATCAGCAGCCGTGGCTTGTCCTCGAGGCCAAGCACCAATTCATTGGCAGGCGCATCCGCGCCCGGGCTGTGTTCGTGTGAGCTCATCGGTGAAGCTGCCCCGGAAGAAAAAAGGAGCGCATTCTACGGGGTGAAGGGGGATTGCGGTAGTGGCATGCACGATGGCGGCAAGATCGGCGAGTATGCCGCTAATAATCTGACCTTTGAGTCAGCTGGCGCGCCGAGAGCTGGCTAGAAGTTACAGGCTTGCACGAACACACAAAAAAGCCCGCCGAAGCGGGCTTTTTGAACGGGCTAGCAACCGCTATCAGTCGTCGCGCCCCATGATGCCGAACAGTTGCAACAGGCTGACAAACAGGTTGTAGATCGATACATACAGGCTGATGGTCGCCATGATGTAGTTACGCTCACCGCCATGGATGATCGCGCTGGTCTGGAACAGGATGCAGACCGACGAGAACAGCACGAAGCCAGCGCTGATCGCCAGTTGCAGGCCGCTGATCTGGAAGAAGAAGCTAGCCACTACGGCACCCAGCAGGACGAAGAAGCCGGCGGTGATGAAACCGCTGAGGAAGCTCATGTCCTTGCGCGAGATCAGCACATAGGCCGACAGGCCACCGAACACCAGGGCAGTCATGGCGAACGCCGAGCTGACCACCTCAGCGCCACCGGCCATACCCAGGTAACGGTTGAGGATTGGGCCGAGGATGAAGCCCATGAAGCCGGTGAGGGCGAAGGTGGACACCAGGCCCCACGCCGAATCACGCAGTTTGTTGGTGAGGAAGAACAGGCCGTAGAAGCCGATCAGCACAACGAAGATGTTCGGGTAGCCCACACGCATCTGCTGGGCGACGAAGGCCATGACACCGCTGAAGGCGAGGGTGAGTGCCAGCAGGCTGTAGGTGTTGCGCAGGACCTTACTGACCTCGCGCTGCTCAACCTGTTGGCCGCTGTGTACGGCATAATCCTGTTCGCGCATGGCGACACTCCTTGGTAAACCTGTGGTTTTGGAACGTTCAGATGCTAGGAGTCTATCAGAGCTCCTGCAACCGGCGACATAGAGAGTTTGACAGCGTGTTTCATTACGGTATTATGGCGGCCGCAAACGAGCTGGAAGCGTGGCCGAGTGGTTTAAGGCAACGGTCTTGAAAACCGTCGATGGGCAACTATCCTAGAGTTCGAATCTCTACGCTTCCGCCACTTTCTTCAGCAAAAGCCCCGATTATTCGGGGCTTTTGCGTTTCTGGTGTCAGGGATGCAAGCAGGTGGCGGCCTTTGATTCAAAGCCGGCAATGCTTCATCTGCACGCTGATGCCGGGCCTCTTTCTCGGCGCATCATGCCCAACTCGGCATCATCCATCAGCGCCTTGGCCAAGGCACTCAGGTAATGCGCTGCCCAGACCATCATCGGTTTCTCATCCAGCACGCCGATGATCGTCAATTCCCGCACATAACCCATCAGTTCCGAAGCCTGCTCCCGGGCAGCCTGGCAAGGGATGCCGGCCTCGACGCGAAACAGGGGGTGGGTCTGGTGTTCACCTTGAAAGAACGTGGTCTTGCCCACGGTGGTTTTTACGTCCGGCTCGTCGCTAGGCATTGATCTCTCCGAAGCATCCAGGGTCTGAGCGGGCCCTTTCGCGGGTAAGCTGCGCCCGTTGTCGCGACACCAGCCTCACGCAATGCCGCGCATGCCTCGGTAGCCGGCTTGCCGGCGTCAGTGCCCGCCCAGACAACACAGTGTTGTCGACTCAGTGCAGAGTTCGCGGCTCGGCCGGCATCTGGACCTGAATCAACGCCGCCTCAAGCAGCACACGCAGCGACTCGAGTTCATGTGTCGACGCCATCATCAGGGCCGACGCAGGCGACCGCGGCTGAACAAGCATCGCCTGATGGGCAACGGCTAGCGCGCAGTTAGCGAAGTCTGCGGCCTGGATGAGAGTGTCTTCGAGAGAGTGCAGGGCGTGGGGTGGATCGGGAACCATCTTCAACATCGCTTATTACCTCTATGGATGCCGTCACCTCGCCGCTGTCAAACAGAAGGGTGGCAGCTGTACGTGGGTTGACAGACCGGCGGAATAAGCAAAGTTCCGGCGCACGCAAGCGTGCCCCACGCACAGCCACCATAGAAGGAAAGCCATGTGCTTAAACCGTTACGGCCTGTCAAAGCCGTGTCGCTGTTGTGCAGCAACAGGCCGAGACTAGAGCGCGAGCAGGGCGACCGCAACGGAAATCAGGCGGCTGCAGTATGTTTGGGAAATGGACTACATGAAAGGGAAAAAGTCTGATTTTCCGAACACAACCGGAAAACACCTAGACCCAGAGCTGACATTCACTCACGGCAGGCAAAAACACTGGCGCTGCCGTGTGTGCAATGCTGTTTCCTGCAGCTACAACGCCCTAAGCATCTCCCAGAACGATGCCCCAACGCCCGTGATGCTTTCACCGGCAATCAACCCTGCGGCCGCTGTGATCGCGAAGCGTTCTGTGACTTTCGGCCATCACACGGCGCCCGACGTTCAGGCTCATTCGCAGGCAACCGCCGTGGCACTTGCAACAGACGAACTGCCAATGAAGTCAGGGTCGCACAGACCAATTCGAGTCGGCTGCGTTTCGCGAGCTGTAAGAAGAAACGGGGATCCAGGTGCAGTCAGTCGGCCAATGTGTGGCACTCCGCGAGTTTCCGTGGCAGATGCCGGATGGTGAGCAGGTGATCGCCTCAGAGCAATACTACGTGTTTCGCGTCAGGGGAGAGCAGTGTTCGAGTGCGCTATGGTCTGCTCAAGAGCGTTAAGTCGTTCGTGATGCTAGGTGGTGCTCAGAAGCGCAACTCGCATCCATTGAGGAAGATGTATATCCGCAAGGCTTACATAGCCTATTCGCCACGGCTCTCGACAACCAACCACCGGCAGGTTAAGCGCTGGCCACGGTCGCTCGTATTACGGCGAGCAGACCCTGGGGATTGAAGGACACGAAGATGGCGAAGGCTTTGTTACCAATTTTTGATGCCCAAGACCCGCTGATGGCCAGCGCCTTGGACGCGATGAAGCTCTGCTACGAGGCGATGGCAGCGAACCGGCCTGAGGAAGAGGTTGAGCGCTTGAGGCTTGAGGGGGAGTCGTTCTGGAAGGCTCTCTCTGAATACCGGCCACGCATGATGGGGCATCCATCGCCAACGCTTCAGTGATCTCATTACCCGCTCTAAGTGGCGAGTCTTCGGGAGATCTGCGCATGCGCTTGTTACCCTCCTAAATGACTATGTTTACAGGAAAACAACAGGCCATTTTGACTTGCCCCGCTCTAGAATCTCGGTAAGGTCTGCGTGAGACCACATCCGGGCTAAGGAGACCGACGCATGCGATTGAAACGAAACAGTATTTGGGTACCAGGGCTGATCTTCACCGTGATCAGTCTATCGTATTTGTGCATCCAGCTTTTTCTGATCGACGTCATAGCCTGGAATTACAACATCTGCCACGCTCTGTTCGGGTTCACGTTCCCCTTTGCCCTGAGTTACCTGTCCTGTGATCGCTCGGATATCCAAATCCTCAACGTGTAGTGGTCAACTAACCTCGGACACCGCGTTAAGTTTTTCTTAAGCAACGGCGGGCGCGAGCTCGCCGCTGGGACGCGGATGGCAGAGTGCATGGCGGGCAGTTGAAGCCATTTCAAAAGGGCGGCAGAGTACTCACTTCAAGGTCACATCGTTGAACTTGAGGGCCTGGGTGCCGTTGTCCCGCGTCGAGACAATCAGCTTGATCGACGGGCTGTGCTCGACCTTTCGGTCGGTTTCCTGGAACACCAAGATCACGGTGGTCGGCACATTCCGAAGGATTTGGAAGCTGTTCCAGTAGCTCACTGGTTGTTGGCCCACCCGCAGCTCCTTGATCGACACCGGCGCACCGGACTCATCGAAGAACCGGCTGGCGCTCTCGAACCGGAAGTCGCGGTCCATTTCCAGGTTGGTGAGAGTGAAGGTGCAGTTGGGATAGCGGCCGATGTTCTCGCAACCCACCAACTCAACACGCACGCTGTCCACTACTTCCATGCGCTTGCCCAAAAGGTTGTTGCCGTCATTCTCGACGACCATGGATTGAACCTTGGCGAACTCGAACGTCGGCTTGGCGTATTCGGTGCCAAGAATGAAGAAGATGAACGACAGACCGGCGATCAGCAGGGTGAGGGTCGCCCCGTGGAGCATCTTCGGTAAATTGCGGATCTGCCAGCACAGCGAAAGCGCGCCGAGAACAGTGAATACGCTGACCAGCAGCACGATGTTGCGCCAATTAATGAAGCCGAAACCGAATACGCTTGGGTCGGGTACCAGGTAGGTGATGATTGCCCACATGCCGCCCAGGACAACGCCCAGCCCGGTCATGATCCTAGCTGCCAGCGAGGTGATCTGGTTGGTGCGGGGAGAAAACACGGGGGGTTGTGCTTGGTTCATTCGAGCTCCATGTGATGCCTACTGTTGGCAGGTATTTTGATTTTAAAATGCCATTATCTCGACGATCACAGTGCGGGTAAAGCTATCGGAGCAGGGGAGGTGGAAGCGGATGAGAAAAAGCGCTTGTGGTGGGTGCCCACTCAAGCCTGACGATTCCTCCCCAGCCCCCACTTTTTGAAATGCATGGCATGCCATTTGGGGCAGAAAAACTCCGCCATGTTAATGGACTACTTAGCTGTTCGGTGTAAGGAAAAAATAGATCAGATGCATTAGGCCCATATTTCAGTCCATATTTCCGCACTAGATAATTCATTCAATATTTCTTGATATTCCTATTTTTGATTTATTGAAATGGCATTTGCAGACTTCAGGCTGCTGACTTTTGTTGGGTTGCCTTTTACTTGTTTTTATCAGTTAAGTCAGTTGGCTAAGTGCGAAAGTGGGCCTGCCTTTTGCGTTTCTGGGGGATAGAAAGCTAGCTCTGGGAACACCCTAGGGTATGGTTTATGTCGTAAGCGCTTCCAATATCTTTCAGCTTGAGGGATGAGCGGAACATCGCATTGAGCTGTCTGAAGTTTTTCCAACTAAGAGAATAGCTTGAATGGTCGAGATCACTGGCGGTCATTTAACGGACACAAAGCAGGCATAGGCTTGGCATAAAGGGGCCGCAGAGCCCAAGTCCGGCCCCAACCCATCAGGACTCTCCATGAAGGCAACGGGCATTGCTACAGCCGAACGCAAGGTCATCAAAGTTCGCGCTACCGTGATCTAGCAAAAAGATGGCGAAGTGCTGTTTGTGCGCAATCGCAACGCGAAGTGGAACCTGCCGGGCGGCAGGGTAGAACGCGAAGAGACCCCTCGGCAGGCGGCTATGCGGAAATGGCGGAAGAAACAGGTTTAGTCTTTGATGAGCTTCGCTATGTCTCGGTGTACCGCGAAGAGAAGGTGATCCATTACCTGTTCGAAGCACGCAGGGCTAGTAGCTAGTGACAAACCTCGACTTCGCAACGAGATCGAGGCTTGCCGGTGGATCAAAGCGAGGGATGTTGCCAGGTGTCAAGTCCGACGACCGATCCAAAACCGTGCTCAAGCGTTGTGTCTGATTAAAGGATGCGAGAGGTTTGCTGGCTATCCGCGTCATTTGCGGGAGCGCTGGGTAACGGTTTCGGCGACGTTGAGCGAGCCTTCTTAGAAATCGGTGGCAGCAGCTTTTGCAGTGCTTTCAAGTTCACCTCAGTGATGCCGGGCCTCTTTCTCGGCGCATCATGCCCAACTCGGCATCATCCATCAGCGCCTTGGCCAAGGCACTCAGGTAATGCGCTGCCCAGACCATCATCGGTTTCTCATCCATCACGCCGATGATCGTCAATTCCCGCACATAACCCATCAGTTCCGAAGCCTGCTCCCGGGCAGACTGGCAAGGGATGCCGGCCTCGACGCGAAACAGGGGGTGGGTCTGGTGTTCACCTTGAAAGAACGTGGTCTTGCCCACGGTGGTTTTTACGTCCGGCTCGTCGCTAGGCATTGATCTCTCCGAAGCATCCAGGGTCTGAGCGGGCCCTTTCGTGGGTAAGGTGCGCCCGTAGTCGCGACATCAGCCTCACGCAATGCCGCGCATGCCTCGGTAGCCGGCTTGCCAGCGTCAGTGCCCGCCCAGACAACACAGTGTTGTCGACTCAGTGCAGGGTTCGCGGCTCGGCCGGCATCTGGACCTGAATCAATGCCGCCTCAAGCAGCACACGCAGCGACTCGAGTTCATGTGTCGACGCCCTCATCAGAGCCGACGCAGGCGACCGCGGCTGAACAAGCATCGCCTGATGCGCAACGGCTAGCGCGCAGTTAGCGAAGTCTGCGGCCTGGATGAGAGTGTCTTCGAGGTTGTGGAGGGCATGGGGTGGATCGGGGACTATCTTTAACATTCCTATATCTCCAAGGGGAGCACACCTATCCCGCTGTCAAACAGGTTGGGTGGCAGCTGTGTGCAGGTTGACAGACCGGCGGACATAGGAAGTTCCGGCGCACGCAAGCGTGCCCCACACACAGCCGCCATTGAAGACGCTGCCTACCTACATACCGTTACGGCCTGTCAAAGCCGTGTCGCTGTTGTGCAGCAACAGGCCGAGACTAGAGCGCGAGCAGGGCGACCGCAACGGAAATCAGGCGGCTGCAGTATGTTTGGGAAATGGACTACATGAAAGGGAAAAAGTCTGATTTTCCGAACCCAATTAGAAACCACCTAGACCCAGAGCTGACATTCACTCACGGCAGGCAAAAACATTGGCGCTGCCGTGTGTGCAATGCTGTTTCCTGCAGCTACAACGCCCTAAGCATCTCCCAGAACGATGCCCCAACGCCCGTGATGCTTTCACCGGCAATCAACCCTGCGGCCGCTGTGATCGCGAAGCGCTCTGTGACTCTGGGCCATCGGCAGTTGATCAGCCAGGTAAGCACTGCGCCAAAGCCCATCATCATTGCGATCGACGCTGGCAGTATGAATGCCAACCCCAGTGCGGCGGTGCTCGGCAGCCAGCGTGCCGCCCGTTGCGGTAGCAGGCTGTCCAGCATGCCCAGCAGTACGCCAACGGCGCTGCCGACCAAGATCGCCCAGCGGATTTCCGGCGACAGCGCTCCCAAGCCATGTGTCAGCGTCTGGGCCACCGCTTTCCAGGTCGCGACAGCCGGCGCAGGCCACTGCTCGGTAAGCAGCATGGTTTGCGGGTCCGGGATCAGCATCAGGTAAACCAGTACGCCGACCACGCTGCCGATGAAAATACCGATGCATTGGGCAACCAGCTGCTTGTGCGGGGTGGCGCCGATCGCCAGGCCAACCTTGAAATCGTTCATCAGGTCAGTGGCCTGCCCGGCCGCGCCACCTGCCGTGTTGGCGCTCATCAGGTTGATGGCCACCTGGCCCGGGGCGATCAGGCCGAAGCTGAGTTGCGACAGCTTGCCAATCGCGCCAATCGGCGCAATGCCGGTGGCACCGACGACGCGTGCGGCGACGACAGCAAGGCAAATCGCCAAAGGAATGCTCAACAACGCCATCCACCAATCGATCCCGAACAGCAGCGCCTGCAGGGTGACGACCAGAGCGATGGACAGCAGCAGACCCGATGCAGGCCCTGGCGAAAACCGTGCCCTGACACGCGGCGCCCGACGTTCTGGCTCATTCGCAAGCAACCGCCGTGGCACTTGCAACAGACGAACTGCCAATGAAGTCAGGGTCGCACAGACCATCAGGCTTACGCCCGGCCACAACAGCCACTCCACCAGCGCGGCGAACTGGGGGCCGCTGGCGTTCGGAGCGATCACTACCAATGCGTGGTCGATCAGCCACGGCGCTAGCCCACCCCAGGCCAGCGCGGCGCCGAACAGCAACGTCAGGCCCACGCGAATGCCGATGATGCCGCCAAAGCCGATAAGCAACAGTGAAGGGTCGACGGTGAAGGTCAGGCGTTCGAGCGCAGGTGTGGGGGCCCAGCGTGGTATGGCCCAGGCGAAGCCATCAATCCACTTCACCAGCCCTGACAGCAGCGCTGCACTGCACAGCACTTTGATGCGAGCCATGGCTTCGCGCCCATGATTGTAGATCTGCTGCAGCGTTTCCAGGGTCGCCATGCCTTCGGGGAACTTCAGGTCACGGTCGTTGAGCAAGGCGGGGCGTAGATACCAGGCGATCCAGATGCCCAAAAAGCTTACGGAAAACACCCAGGCGATCATCGGCACTGGGTCCAGTTGGTTGCCGGTGAGCAGCGTATAGGCAGGGATCGGTGCCACCAGCCCGCCAGAAATGATGGAAGCAGCCGCCGACGCCATGGTCTGGTTGATATTGCTTTCGTGCAGTGTCCACGCGGGCCGGCCCTTCGTGCGGCCCGCCATGCCCTGCCACAAGGCGAAGCCGACCAGCAACGCGATGATCGACATGTTGAATGACCAGCCGATCTTGAGGCCCGCATACACATTCGACGGCGTGAGCAAGATGCCCAGCAGCGCGCCGGTGAGCACGGCCCGCGGGCTCAGCTCACGTTCGATGCGAACCTTTGGCAGAGCGGCGGGTGGAGCATGTCCCATTACAAATCCCTTTCTCGATGGTGCAAGCGCTGTCTGCACAACTGAGCCCGCAAAGCCCTGAAGGTTCACGCCGATGGGCAGCGTTCTGAAATGGATAGTGCCATGGCCTAGGCAGGCCATGGCAAATCGCGAGCAAAAGAAAGCCCGCCGGGAGGGGCGGGCAAAGGAGCGTCTATCACGTAGGGATGGCTGCAGTATCCGCTCGTTGCCGTGAAAATTGAGTGAAAGAAAAGTCAGTGCGACGTGACGGGGCCAGCATGGCAGCCGAATTTTCTCCGGCATGAACAACTCAGGCCTGCGTGCGCTCTTTCTGTGAAAACAACCAGAAGCTTGCATGAAAAAAAGCCCGGAGCTTTCACAAGCCCCGGGCTTTTGTTCAACAGCAAGCCACTATCAGTGGAACTGCTCTTCTTCGGTCGAACCGGTCAGTGCCGTCACCGACGATGCGCCACCCTGAATCACGGTGGTCATGTCGTCGAAGTAGCCGGTGCCCACTTCCTGCTGGTGCGCCACGAAGGTGTAGCCTTTGCTGGCGTCGGCGAACTCCTGCTCCTGCAGCTTCACGTAAGCGGTCATGTCGTTGCGGGCGTAGTCGTGCGCCAGGTTGAACATGCCGTGCCACATGTTGTGGATGCCGGCCAGGGTGATGAACTGGTGCTTGTAGCCCATGGCCGACAGCTCGCGCTGGAATTTGGCGATGGTGGCGTCGTCCAGGTTCTTCTTCCAGTTGAAGGAAGGCGAGCAGTTGTACGACAGCAGCTGGTCCGGGTATTCCTTCTTGATCGCTTCGGCGAAGCGGCGGGCTTCGTCCAGGTCCGGCTTGGCGGTTTCGCACCAGATCAGGTCGGCATACGGCGCGTAGGCAAGGCCGCGGGCGATGGCCTGGTCGAGGCCGGCGCGTACCTTGTAGAAGCCTTCACGGGTACGCTCACCGATCACGAACGGCTGGTCGTAGGGGTCGCAGTCGCTGGTCAGCAGGTCGGCGGCGTTGGCGTCGGTCCGGGCCAGGATGATGGTCGGTACGCCCGATACGTCAGCGGCCAGGCGAGCTGCCACCAGCTTTTGCACGGCTTCCTGGGTAGGTACCAGCACTTTGCCGCCCATGTGGCCACACTTTTTCACCGAGGCCAGCTGGTCTTCGAAGTGCACACCGGCAGCGCCCGCTTCGATCATGTTCTTCATCAGCTCGTAGGCGTTCAACACGCCGCCGAAACCGGCCTCAGCGTCTGCCACGATTGGCGCGAAGTAGTCGATGTAACCTTCGTCGCCGGGGTTCTTGCCGGCTTTCCACTGGATCTGGTCGGCGCGGCGGAACGAGTTGTTGATGCGCTTGACCACGGTCGGTACGGAGTCGACCGGGTACAGCGACTGGTCAGGGTACATGGACTCGGCCGAGTTGTTGTCGGCGGCCACCTGCCAGCCAGACAGGTAGATGGCCTGGATGCCGGCCTTGACCTGCTGCACTGCCTGGCCGCCGGTCAGGGCGCCCATGCAGTTGACGAAATCTTTTTCAGGGCGGAAGGACGGGTGGGCACCTTCGGTGACCAGCTTCCACAGTTTTTCTGCACCCAGGCGGGCCAGGGTGTGCTCCGGCTGCAGGGAGCCACGCAGGCGAACGACATCGGCGGCGGTGTAGGTACGGGTCACGCCTTTCCAGCGCGGGTTTTCGGCCCAGTCTTTCTCGAGGGCTGCAATTTGCTGTTCGCGTGTCAGTGCCATGGAAATAAACCTCGTCGCATCGATCTTGGGGTAATTGTGCTGATGCTCACGAAGCGAATCAGGGGCGTGGCGGCTGTCCTGTCCGTGGGGAGTGCGGCGGCGAACGGGAAGGTTCGGAGGGGGGAAGGGGTTGCAGGCCGGGCGAGGGCATGCTCCGGCAGGTCGGCTCGTGGATGCCTTGCTGCGGTGCTACGCGATTGCCAGAACTGCGGTGATGCGCTTCCGTCCCTCGGGACAACTTCTTCGTTGCAGTCGCAATCCCGTCGAACCGCCTTGTGGGCCGTATAGACACGAGTGCCTCCAAGGGTGGGAGGAGGCGCCTCGAAGGCCCTTGCCAGGGCCCCTGATTAGCGGGAGCGAGGCCATCATGCCCTTGGGAAAAAGAGCCTGTCAAATGTTTTGTAGTGGTTTTTTGTGCTTACTACATCTTTGGTCTAATGCGACTTGTCGGTCAGTTTCAAGGCCTTTGGTCGAGGCC
Source organism: Pseudomonas sp. NPDC089758 (assembly GCF_044748705.1). Classification (NCBI taxonomy): domain Bacteria; kingdom Pseudomonadati; phylum Pseudomonadota; class Gammaproteobacteria; order Pseudomonadales; family Pseudomonadaceae; genus Pseudomonas; species Pseudomonas sp. NPDC089758. Next base: position 276,247 of record NZ_JBIVGN010000006.1, on the reverse strand, counting down.
TTGATTCGCCTGGGGTCAGTCGAGAAGGTCGACTTTGACACGTAAAGTCATGTTTTCACCCCGTTGGGTGCTGTATGTGCGGCTTGACGCATTGAGCTCGGCCTGGCTCTGCTGGTTGAACCCTGCCAGGGTAATCCACTCGCCGAGCTTGCCGGTCACCGTCGTGTCGGTACTTTGCACTTTCACTACATCAGCACGTTCATGGCTGATGCGGTCATTATTGGTGCTTATTTGCAGACGGACCGTTTCCCCGATCAGGCTTGGAGTCACGTAGAAACCCTGGGTGACATTGCGGTATTCGGTATTGCTCTGGATGCGCCCGTAGCCGTCGGTGCTGGTGCTGGTGACCGGGATGCTCTGGCCGACCTGGATCAGCGCGGGTTGGCCTTCGCTGGCCTGGACCTGCTGCAGGCCACCATCCCGGTTGCTGGTGCCGTAATGGATGATGCGTGCATTGCCACGGTTGTCCTGGTAATTGCTGTCGTTGTTGTCGACGCTGATCATCAGGCGCTTGGGCGCGGTGTCCAGCTGTTGCAGCAGGGTGCGCAGGTCGTCGATGCGTTCGGGGCTGGCATTGACGATCAACTTGTTCTCGAAGGCGCTGACGCTACCGTCCTTGCCGATGAACGACTGGGCGGCGGGCAGCAGCTCGGCGCTGCTGCGGTGCTGCAGCGGCAGCACTTCGGTGGCGGCGTGGGCGGCCAGGCTGGCGGCCAGCAGCAGGGAAGTTAAAAGGGGGCGTAGCGCCATGTCCATGATCTCCGCAGGTGGAATCAACATGATGGCAAAATTGCGCGACTCGTGCCTGTCGTGCATCACAAGCTGTCTTTTATCCTGAATTTATTCTATAAAACATAAATTATAGTCGTCTGGATAATTCAGGATATTGCCATGAGCCTTGCCCGCCCGATCTTCCGCCGCGAACAGCTGGCTAAAGCCCTGGTAAGGGACCTGGCTGGCGAGTCGTTCGTCGACTACAGCTCGGGGATGTTCCTCGCAGCGCCACGGCGCACGGGCAAGAGTACATTCCTGAACAACGACTTCATTCCAGCCTGCCTGGAACGTGGCTGGCTGCCGGTGTATGTCGACCTGTGGTCTGACCGTGATGCCGACCCTGCCGAGTTGATCAGTGGTGCCATCGGCAGCGCTCTGGCGCGTTTCGAAAGCACCCTGGCCAAAACCGCGAAGAAGGCGGGTATCGACAAGATCAACCTGCTGCGCACGCTCAGCTGGGATTTCACCCGGCCGCAGCTGCCCGCCGGTACCACACTGGCCCAGGCGCTTGCGGTCTTGCATCAGGTGTGTGGGCAAATGGTGGTGCTGGTAGTGGACGAGGCGCAGCATGCCCTCAACAGCGAGGGTGGGCTGAACGCAATGTTCGCCCTCAAGGCGGCGCGCGACCACCTCAACCGGGGTGACGGCCCGGATGGGTTGCGCCTGGTGTTTACCGGCTCCAGCCGGGACAAGCTGGCCAATCTGGTGCTCAAGAGCAAGCAGCCATTCTATGGTGCCAGCATCACAGCGTTTCCGCTGCTGGGGCGGGACTTCGTCGACTTCGTGACCGCTGTCTGGAATGGCCGTCTGGCGGCCAGCAACCAGTTCAAGGCCGAGGACCTGGAGTATGCCTTCGAACGTGTGGGCCGGCGCCCGGAGATGCTCGGTAAGTTGCTGACCGAGGTGAGTATCGGGCTGGGCGAGGCAGGTAACCTTGGCGAACTGCTGCGCACCGGCGCGCTGAACCATCAGGCCGGGGTGTGGAGCGACTACGAAAGTGCCTGGAACGAGCTGTCTGCGTTACAACAGGCGGTGCTGGCGGTGATGGCCGAACGTACGCTGGCCCGGCAGCCGTTCTCGCCTTTCACCGAGCAGACCTTCATCGACGTCAATCGAAAGCTGGAACAGGCCGCTGCTCAAGCCAATGCCACCACACCCAATGTGCAGAAAGCCCTGGATGCCTTGCGGGAAAAGGAGCTGGTGTGGAAGGCCAATCGTGGCGAGTACGCGCTGGAAGATGTGGCAATGGCCGAGTGGCTGGCGCGCGGCTAGGGCTGGCCTGCTTGCGGTGGTCTCAGCCAGACAAATTCCGTAACATCCCGCCCTTCGTTTGTTTTTCAGTATCGGCCGCCTGGCCCTGCATCACAGGATAGTCATGAAACCCGCCCGACTTCGCGCCGACCTGCTCGCCGGCCTGACCACTTCATTCGCCCTGGTGCCCGAGTGCATCGCCTTCGCCCTGGTGGCGCACCTCAACCCGCTGATGGGCCTGTACGGCGCCTTCATCATCTGCACCCTGACTGCGCTGTTCGGTGGCCGCCCGGGCATGATCTCCGGTGCTGCCGGCTCGATGGCGGTGGTCATCGTCGCCCTGGTGGTGCAGCACGGTGCGCAGTACCTGCTGGCCACCGTGCTGTTGGGCGGAGTGGTGATGGTCCTGTTCGGCCTGCTGCGCCTGGGTAAACTGGTGCGCCTGGTGCCGTATCCGGTGATGCTTGGCTTCGTCAACGGCCTGGCGATCGTCATCGCCCTGGCCCAGCTGGAGCACTTCAAGGCGGGTGAGCAGTGGCTCAGCGGCATGCCGCTGTGGCTGATGATCGGCCTGGTGGCGCTGACCATGCTGGTGGTGTACGTGCTGCCCAAGCTGACCCGCGCCGTGCCACCAGCGCTGGTGGCGATCCTCGGCGTTGGCGTGTTGGTGTACCTGCTTGACCTGCCGACCCGCACCCTCGGAGACATGGCACACATCGCGGGTGGGCTGCCGGCGCTGGCCCTGCCGGACGTGCCCTGGAACCTGGAAACGCTGAAGATCATTGCCCCATACGCGGTGCTGATGGCCATGGTCGGCCTGCTGGAGACCCTGCTGACCCTGAACCTCACCGACGAGATTACCGAGAGCCGCGGCTACCCGGACCGTGAGTGCGTGGCTCTGGGGGCGGCCAACATGGTTTCAGGCTTGTGCGGTGGCATGGGCGGCTGCGCGATGATCGGCCAGACGGTGATCAACCTGAGCTCCAATGGCCGCGGCCGGCTGTCCGGCGTGGTGGCGGGGGTGATGATCTTGTTGTTCGTGCTGTTCCTGTCGCCGCTGATCGAGCGTATTCCGTTGGCGGCGCTGGTCGGGGTGATGTTCGTGGTCGCCCAGCAGACCTTCGCCTGGGCGTCCTTGCGGGTGTTGCACAAAGTGCCGGTCAGCGATGTGCTGGCGATCATTGCCGTGACGGTGGTCACGGTGTTCACCGACCTGGCCACGGCCGTATTGTTCGGTATCGTCATCGCAGCGGTGAATTTTGCCTGGCAGCATGCTCGGGAGCTGTATGCCGACAGCCATGAAGATGCCGAGGGGATCAAGCACTACCAGGTGCATGGCACGCTGTTCTTCGCTTCGGTCACGCCGTTTCTCAACCAGTTCGACCCGGCGGGTGACCCGGCCAAGGTTACCCTGGATTGCCAGCATGTGAGCTTTGTCGATTACTCGGCAATTGCCGCATTGAAGACCTTGCGCGAGCGATATGCCAAGGCGGGCAAGCAGCTGCGGGTGGTGCATCTGTCCGAGCGTTGCAAGAAGCTGTTGAAGCGGGCTGGCGAACACCACTGAGTCTTGATGGGGTAGTGCCGGCCCTATCGCCGGCAAGCCGGCTCCCACCTGGATTGCGGCAACTTTTAGCAATTGGGCAAGACGGTTGCTTCCACAGGTAAAGCGCAGCCCTGAAGCGCTGCGCGGTCGGGGTGGGAGCCGGCTTGCCGGCGATCGAGGGCGCAGCCCTCGCGCGGTTCACTCCCCGCGATTCTTCTTCACAATCCCGTCTGCAATGCTCGCCGGCGCCTCGGCATAACGGGTGAACTCCATCGTGTAGCTGGCCCGCCCCTGAGTCATCGAGCGCATCGAGGTGGCGTAGCCGAACATTTCTCCCAGTGGCACCTCGGCACGGATCACCTTGCCGGCGGGCGTCTCGTCGCCATCCTGGATCATGCCCCGGCGCCGGCTAAGGTCGCCCATGATGTCCCCCTGGTATTCTTCGGGCGTAACCACCTCGACCTTCATCACCGGCTCCAGCAACACCGCCCCACCTTTTTGCGACAGTTGCTTGGTGGCCATGGAGGCGGCGATCTTGTAGGCCATCTCGTTGGAATCGACGTCGTGATACGAGCCGTCGTATACCGCAGCCTTGAGGTTGATCAGTGGGTAGCCGGCAAGCACGCCGTTCTTCATCTGCTCCTCGATGCCTTTCTGAATCGCCGGGATGTACTCGCGCGGTATCACGCCGCCAACGACTTCGTTGATGAACTCCAGGCCTTCCTTGCCTTCATCACCTGGCGCAAAGCGGATCCAGCAGTGCCCATACTGCCCGCGCCCGCCGGACTGGCGAACGAAGCGGCCCTCGATCTCGCAGGTGTTGCGGATCTTCTCGCGGTAGGCGACCTGGGGCTTGCCGATATTGGCCTCGACGTTGAACTCACGCCGCATGCGGTCGACGATGATATCCAGGTGCAGTTCGCCCATGCCGGAGATGATGGTCTGGCCGGTCTCCTCATCGGTGCGCACGCGGAACGAGGGGTCTTCCTGGGCCAGCTTGCCCAGGGCGATGCCCATTTTTTCCTGGTCGGCTTTGGTTTTGGGTTCTACGGCCACGGAGATCACCGGGTCCGGGAAGTCCATGCGCTCGAGGATGATAGGTTTGTCCATGTCGCACAGCGTGTCGCCTGTGGTCACGTCCTTCATGCCGATCAAGGCCGCGATGTCACCGGCGCATACGTCCTTGATTTCAGCACGTTGGTTGGCATGCATCTGCACCATCCGGCCAATGCGTTCTTTCTTGCCTTTGACCGAATTGAGCACTGCATTGCCGGAACTGAGCACGCCGGAGTACACCCGGGCGAACGTGAGCGTACCGACGAAAGGGTCGGTGGCGATCTTGAACGCCAGGGCCGAGAACGGTTCTTTGTCGTCGGCGTGGCGTTCCAGGTGCTTATCTTCGTCGTCCGGGTCGGTGCCCTTGATTGCCGGGATCTCGGAGGGCGCTGGCAGGTAGTCGATCACCGCATCGAGCATCAGCGGCACGCCTTTGTTCTTGAACGAAGAGCCAAGGATGGTCGGCACGATTTCGTTGGCAATGGTGCGCTGGCGCAGGGCGGCCTTGATCTCCTCGATGCTCAGTTCCTCGCCATCGAGAAACTTCGTGGTCAACTCGTCATTGGCCTCGGCCGCCGCCTCGACCATGTGCGCGCGCCATTCGTCAGCCAGTGCTTTGAGTTCGGCCGGGATTTCTTCTTCGCGGTAGGTGGTGCCATGGTCGGCGTCGTTCCAGTAGATCGCCTTCATCTTCACCAGGTCGATCTGGCCGATGAAGTTCTCTTCGCTGCCGATGGCCAGCTGGATCGGTACCGGGTGGTGCCCCAGGCGCTTGTCGATCTGTTTGACCACGCGCAGGAAGTCCGCGCCCTGGCGGTCCATCTTGTTGATATAGGCCAGGCGCGGGACGTGATACTTGTTGGCCTGGCGCCACACGGTCTCGGACTGTGGCTCCACCCCGTCGGCACCGCTGAACACCACCACGGCGCCATCGAGCACGCGCAGCGAACGTTCCACCTCGATGGTGAAGTCGACGTGGCCGGGGGTGTCGATGATGTTGAAACGGTACTTGTCGGCGAACTGCTTGGTCGAGCCCTGCCAGAAGGCCGTGGTCGCCGCCGAAGTGATGGTGATGCCGCGCTCCTGCTCCTGGGCCATCCAGTCCATGGTCGCGGCACCATCATGCACCTCGCCCATCTTGTGGTTGACCCCGGTGTAGAACAGGATGCGCTCGGTGGTCGTGGTCTTGCCGGCATCCACGTGGGCGACGATACCAATGTTGCGGTACAGCTCGATGGGCGTTGTACGGGCCATGACACACTACCTGCGGATGAGCGGATTCTCCCAAGGTAGCAGAGCGGGAGAATCCTGCTTTACCGCCGGGCCGTCAGTCGGTCTGGGCTTGCAGCAGCCACTGGCCGTCCACTTCGCGGGCAAGGCCGCTGGCGGGCAGCAGGGCCAGCAGGCGCTCATGCAACGCCGCTTCGGTAAAGGTCTTGAGAGTGGCAAGGTCCAGGGCCCCGACCAAGGGCAGGTCAGCCTTGGTGTACGACAGCCAGGCTTTTTTCAGTACCTGCGCGACGTCGCTGCCGGCGGTGCTGGCGAAACGTCGGTGCCACTGGCCGCCCTCGAACATGAAACTGTGGGCGTGGGTATAGGTGCTTTCGTCGCCACCTTCGCTGCAGCGGTGGCAGCGGCACGGGCCTTCGCCAAACGCGTTGCGCAGGTAGCTGTTGAAGTCCACGACGGGCTTGAGGGTCAGGCGTTTGTCGACCTCGAACAGGTCGGCGATCAGGGGTTCTTCGGCGCTCACTCGGTGTCCTCGTGTGGTGTGGCGTGCATCGGCGCGCACCCTAACAGATCAAGCCGGGGGAGGCCATTAGAGACAACAGCGTACAGCTGCCGTAATCTACGCGCCCGCAAGCCTGCATCCAATACCGAGGTAACCCCGCTTGAGCACCCAGTTCCCGTACACCGCCACCGTCACCATCAGCGCCGAAGACCGTGGGGGCGATGTCGAGGCCTCGGAAAACCCCAGCATGCGTGTTGGCCTGGAAGCCGTGACCGAAACCCTGAAGAAGGTGCATTTCGTCGGCACGCTCGCGGCCCCGGAAAAACCGGCCACGCATATCTGCGTGACGCTTGAGAACGGCCTGACCTACTACGGCCCGATCGTCAACGGCCACGCCGAACTCGAAGGCGGCTGGATCGCTTTCGAGTCCGACATGCTGACCCCGCAGGAGCTGGGCCTGTAAGCCTCAGTTCAACTCCGCCAGGCACTGCTCGAAGATGTTCAACCCTTCTTCGAGCACCTCGGCTTCGATGGTCAGTGGGGCCAGCAGGCGAATGATGTGGCGCGCCTTGCCGCTGGGCATCAGCAACAGGCTTTTGGCCCTCGCCGCGTCCATGACCTTGGCCAGCTGAGCGGGGGCAGGGCTGCCGTCGGCATTGACGAACTCGATCCCGCGCATCGCACCGACGCCTGTCAGGCGCCCGATGAACGGAAAGCGTTGCTGCCAGCGTTCTACGTGGCTGACGATGGCCTGCTCCTGGCGCTCGCCCCATGTGGCAATGTTCTCATCCGTCATCTGCGCCAGGCTTGCCAGCGCCGCCGCACAGGCAATCGGATTGCCTGAATAGGTCCCGCCGAGGCCGCCCTTGGGCAGCGCCGCCATCAACGCCTGGCGCCCGACCACCGCCCCCAGCGGCAGGCCACCGGCAATACTCTTGGCCAACAGCAGCAAATCCGGCTCGATGCCCAGCCGCGGGAAGGCGAAGCGCTGCCCGGTGCGGCCGAAACCCGACTGGATCTCGTCGATGATGATCAGGATCCCGCGCTCGTCGCAGAACCGGCGCAGCGCTTGGGCAAAGGCCGGGTCCAGGGCGAGGAAGCCGCCTTCGCCTTGCACCGGCTCCAGGATGAACGCCGCCACGTCCTCGACCGCAAGCTCGACGCTGAACAGGCGGTCCATGGCCTGGAGCGCCTGCTCGCAGGTGACTCCGGTGTCGGCGCTGGGGTAGGGCAGGTGGTAGACCGGCCCCGGCAGTTCACCGACCCTTTGTTTGTATGGCGCGACCTTGCCGTTGAGGTTCAGGGTGGCCAGTGTGCGGCCATGAAAGCCGCCATCGAAGGCGATGATGGCGCGCTTGCCGGTGGCACCGCGGGCGACCTTGAGGGCGTTTTCTGCTGCTTCGGCGCCGCTGTTGGTCAACATGCCGGCCAGCGGGTAGCTGACCGGCACGAACGCGTGCAGGCGCTCCATGAGCTCCAGGTAAGGGCCGTGAGGGGCCGCGTTGAAGGCATAGTGGGTCAGGCGCGTGGCCTGGGCCTGGATGGCCGCGACCACGGCCGGGTTGCAGTGGCCCAGGTTGAGCACGCCAATGCCGCCGACGAAGTCGATGTAACGTTTGCCGTCGGTATCCCAGACTTCGGCATTACGGCCATGGGAAAGTGTAATCGGATGAACGATGGCAATGGATTGGCTGATACTTTCCAGATTCATGGGCACGCAGACCTTGTTCGAGTTTCTTACTATCGAAGCGCGTCGAAGTGCTATTCCACAAACGAATTATTCGATTGCGATCATTCCATGGATTCGCGAACTCGGTCAGTCTTCCTCTGCCACCCGTTCACCAATCCACTGCACGAAGGCCCTGATCTTCGGTACCTCTGCCGCGTGCTCGGCATGGGCGATGAAGTGCCGCCCATTGCTCGCCACCGGGTGATCCCAGGCCACTACCAGCTTGCCTTCGCTCAACTCCTCGGCCACCAGGTAGCGCGGGATCAGGGCGATGCCGCAACCTGCGACGGCCGCACGGATGCACAGGTAGAACGTGTCGAACCGTGGCCCGTGGTAGCTGTTCTGGCTGTGCAGGCCCAGCCCCAGAAACCATTCGTGCCAGGCTTCCGGGCGAGATGCGCATTGCAGCAAGCGGTGCTCGGTGAGGGCCTGGGCACTGTCGAAGCGGTGCCGGGCCTGTAGCTGCGGTGCGCACACCGGCACCACTTCTTCGCTGAACAGTTCGATGCAGGTCGCCCCCGGCCAGGTGCCCTGGCCGAAAAAGAAGGCGATATCCGCCTTGGCCTGCACCAGGTCGAAGGGCTCCAGCTCGTTACGGATGTCCAGGTGGATGCGCGGGTAGCGGTCACCGAAGCCCCTGAGCCTGGGCACCAGCCAGCGAGCACCGAAGGTGGGCTGGGTGGCGATGCGCAGCACTTCGGTTTCGTCGCCATAGCTGAGGATGTAGCGGCTGGAAATGTCGATCTGGTTGAGGATCTTGTTCACTTCGGTCAGGTACAGGGCGCCGGCCGGGGTCAGGTGCAGGCGCCGACGAACGCGCTGGAACAGCGAGTGTGCAAGCAGTTCTTCAAGTTGCGCGACCTGCTTGCTGACGGCGCTCTGGGTCAGGTGCAGCTCTTGCGCCGCCCGGGTGAAGCTCAGGTGGCGGGCGGCCGCTTCGAAACACTGCAGGGCGGTAGTCGAGGGCATCAGGCGTTTGGACATGGCAGGCGCGTACCGAGCAAAAAAGGAAGGAGTTCATTCCATACTGGAATCATGTGCTTCGAAAAGGTCGTTTGTTGACCTCGCCCTATAGATTAATACTGACCTGGATCAACGATGACAACCGGTACTGCGAAGAGGAGGAAAGTGCACCGCCGGCAACTGCAAAACAAGAAAAACAGCATCACGACTTAGATGAATTCTGCTCCAACTTTTTCAGCCGTCCCTGCGACGGCCGACCCATTCGAGGGTTCTCCATGGCTTCGCTAGAAAACAAGAAACAGCGTTCCCTGCAGCACGGCCTGACCTCCCGTCAGGTGTCGATGATTTCCATCGCCGGCATCATTGGCGCCGGCTTGTTCATCGGTTCCTCAAATGCCATTGCCACCGCTGGCCCGGCCATTCTCATCTCCTACGCCATGACGGGCCTGTTGGTGTTGCTGGTGATGCGCATGCTCGGCGAAATGGCCATTGCCAACCCCAACAGCGGTTCCTTCTCGACTTACGCTTCCGAGGCCATCGGCCCCTGGGCAGGGTTCACCATCGGCTGGCTTTACTGGTGGTTCTGGGTGCTGATCATCCCGGTCGAAGCCATCGCTGGCGCTGACATCCTGCACGCCTACTTCCCGGCGGTACCGTCGTGGTTATTCGCCTTCCTGATCATGTTCGTGCTGTCGGGCACCAACCTGGTCAGCGTGAAGAACTTCGGTGCGTTCGAGTACTGGTTTGCCCTGGTCAAGGTGATCGCGATCATTGCCTTCATCGTGGTCTGCAGCCTGGCTGTGTTCGGCTTCTGGCCACTGGCCGAGGTCTCAGGGGTGAGCCGGCTCTGGGACAGCGGTGGGTTCATGCCCAATGGCTTCGGTACCGTGCTCGGTGGCGTGTTGATCACCATCTTCTCGTTCTTCGGCGCCGAGATCGTCACCATTGCCGCTGACGAGACCGCCAACCCGAAAGACAAGATCCGCCGCGCCACCAACCTGGTGGTGTACCGCATCGCCATCTTCTACCTGGCCTCGATCTTCCTGGTGGTGTCGCTGGTGGCCTGGAACGATCCGCAACTCAAGGCGGTAGGTTCGTTCCAGCGGGTGCTTGAGGTGCTCAATGTGCCCGGTGCGAAATTGCTGGTCGACCTGGTGGTGCTGGTGGCGGTCACCAGTTGCATGAACTCCGGCCTGTATACCGCTTCGCGCATGCTGTATTCCCTGGGTGCCCGTGGCCAGGCGCTGAGCATGACCAAACGTATTTCCGGTGCTGGCGTGCCGACCGTGGCGGTGGTCTTCTCGACCCTGGCAGGCTTTGCCGGCTGCTTCGTCAACTACGTGTTCCCCGGCAAGGTGTTCGGCTTCCTGCTGTCGACCACCGGTGCGATTGCCTTGCTGGTGTACCTGGTGATTGCCGTCTCGCAATTGCGCATGCGGGCCCGTGCCGATCGAGAGGGGCGTGCGCTGGAGCTGAAGATGTGGCTGTTCCCCTGGCTGACCTGGCTGGTGATCGGCACTATCGTGATGGTGCTGGGCTATATGCTGTTCAGTGATGCGTACCGTTACGAGACCCTGATGACGGCCGGGGTGACCTTGTTCATCTTGCTGGTTTCGCTGACTCAGCGCGGTGCCAGGGCGGTGGCGCAGCCTGCCTGAACGTTGGGGCGCTTTGCGCCCCTTTGCATTGGCGCATGCCAGGCGCGGCGCTACCATGCAGCTTGCATCCCGACCCATTGCCACACGTAAAGGACGCGTATGAACGAACAAGCGCTCTGCCTGCAGGCACTGGCCGCACCCGACGGTATTTGCTACGGCTGCGGCGTTGCCCACCCCAGCGGCCTGCATGTGCAAAGCCATTGGGAAGCCGACGGTATCCACCTGGTGTGCCGCCATACGCCCGACGGCACGTTCACCGGCTGGCCGGGGCTGGTCTACGGCGGCCTGCTGGCGATGCTGGTCGATTGCCATTCCAACTGGACTGCCATGGCCTACCACTACCGGGCCGAAGGGCGTACGCCGGGCAGCCTGCCACGTATCGATTGTGTCACCGGCAGCCTGGGCCTGAACTACCTCAAACCCACACCCCTGGGTGTCGAGCTGCTGCTGAAGGCGCGCGTGGAAGGCGAAGTCGGGCGCAAGACGCGGGTCATCTGCGAGGTCTGGGCGGGGGATGTGCTGACAGTCAGCGCCGATTCGGTGTTCGTCCGTGTGGATACCCAAAAGCTCAAGCTCAAGGCCCATGGCCAAGTGAGCTGAAAACGGCAGGTGATGGTCAGCCGCCCGTGATGTTACTAAAGTGACAGGTCCATTCCCTTGGCACAGGTTGACCATGACCGATCTCAGCGCATTTCCCGTCACACGCAAATGGCCCGCGCAACACCCCGAGCGCCTGCAGCTGTACTCGCTGCCTACGCCCAACGGCGTCAAGGTGTCGATCATGCTGGAGGAGATCGGCCTGGCTTACGAGCCGCACAAGGTGAGCTTCGAAACCGACGACCAGCTCAGCCCTGAGTTCATCTCCCTCAGCGCGAACAACAAGATCCCGGCGATCCTCGACCCCGATGGCCCTGGCGGCCAGCCTTTGCCGTTGTTCGAGTCGGGCGCGATCCTGCAGTACCTGGCAGAAAAGAGCGGGCAATTGCTCAGCCATGATCCGGCGACCCGCTACCAGACGCTGCAGTGGCTGATGTTCCAGATGGGCGGCATCGGCCCGATGTTCGGCCAGGTCGGCTTCTTTCACTTCTTCGCTGGCAAGGAGTATGAAGACAAGCGCCCACGGGACCGCTACGTCAACGAATCCAAGCGCCTGCTAGGCGTGCTGGACCGGCACCTGCAAGGGCGGCAGTGGATGGTCGATGAGTACAGCATCGCCGATATCGCCATCTTCCCCTGGGTACGTAACCTGGTGGAACGCTATAACGCCAGTGAGCTGGTCGGCTTCGATCAGTTCAAGAACGTGCAGCGCGTGCTGAGCGGTTTTCTCGAGCGCCCAGCCGTTCAGCGGGGCCTGAAAATCCCGGGTTGATGCGCTGAGACCCGGTCAGTGAATTTCCAAACCTGTCGAAAGGCTGCAGGCCAATGCAGGAGGCCCCCGATGATCCGCTGCAAGCGCGAGGTGCCCGGCCACGGTTGGTTGAGCAAGGCGGTGTGTGATGCCCATTGAGCTGATACCTGCGACCGATGCCCACCGCACCTTCGCCCGTGATCTCACGCGCCGGGCCATGCTGGCCTACTATCGGGAATTCGATCTGTTGTGGATCGAAGAGGCGTTCGATCAGGCCTGGGATTGGCGGGAGCAGTGGCTGATCGTGGAAGGGGGATCCGTGCTGGGCTTCTGTAGCCTCAGCAAGGACCGCCAGGCATTGTTCATTCGCGAACTGCACCTGTTGCCTGAGCATCGCGGGCGAGGGGTTGGCAGTTGGGTACTGCAAGCGCTGGCCGATAAGGCGGCGCAGCAGAGGCTGCCATTGCTGCGCTTGATGGTGTTCAAGAGCAACCCGGCGCGGCGGCTGTACCAGCGCCAAGGGTTTGTCGAAATGGGCGAGGATGAGTGTTTTGTGCGTATGCAGAAGGTGATTGGCTGATCCGCGTCATATGTGTGTTGTAAAAGCCATGCAGATCAAGACTTACGGCGCTTGGTGGAGGCATGATACTGGCTTGCGACTCCGGCGTGCGATGGGCATAGTGACCGAGTAGTCTGCAAAGGCCCACAGGGTTGTGAGCAGTATTTGATGATGGCTAGGGAAGCAGGAGAAACATCAGTATGAATGGGCTCGGTCCGCGTCTTAAGGAAGAGCGTGAACGGCTGGGGATGACCCAGCGGGTGTTTGGTGATATCGGCGGCGTCGAACCCAATGCCCAGGGCAAATATGAAAGTGGCGAGCGCACGCCAAGGCTCGATTACCTAGCTGCGCTGGCGGCCAGAGGCGTGGACGCGCTCTATGTGCTCAGCGGTGTTCGCACCCCCGCGCAACTGGACAGTCTGACGGCGGATGAAACCGGTTTAGTGGCTGCGTTCAGGCGCCTGGCTGCTGACGACAAAGCCGCGTTCGGGCATTTGCTGGAGCGGCTGTTGGGCGATGGAGGGCGCAGTGATGCGATGCGGCCGCAGTGGCGTGAGCGTAGGGCCTTCCCTAAGGAAGTTTTACGCTAGGCCCGTCTTGAAAAATTTTGTTAAGGTGGCGGGATCCAATCGCCCTGTTGACGAGGTGTCTGCTTGATTAGGGTCCTAGTGGTCGACGACCACGATCTGGTGCGAACCGGTATTACACGCATGCTGGCCGACATCGACGGCTTGCAGGTAGTGGGGGAGGCGGATTCGGGCGAGTCGGCGCTCAAGCTGGTCCGGGAGCTCAAGCCGGATGTCGTGCTGATGGACGTCAAGATGCCTGGCATTGGTGGCCTTGAGGCTACCCGTAAACTGTTGCGCAGCCACCCTGATACCAAGGTGGTGGCCGTGACCGTGTGCGAGGAAGACCCGTTCCCCACCCGCCTGATGCAAGCTGGCGCGGCCGGCTACCTGACCAAGGGCGCGGGGCTGGACGAGATGGTCCAGGCCATCCGCCTGGCGTTTGCCGGGCAGCGTTACATCAGCCCGCAGATCGCTCAGCAACTGGCACTCAAGTCGTTCCAGCCGCAAGGTTCGCCGTTCGATGCGCTGTCGGAGCGGGAAATCCAGATTGCCCTGATGATCGTTGGGTGCCAGAAGGTTCAGCTCATCTCCGACAAGTTGTGCCTGTCGCCCAAGACCGTCAATACTTACCGGTATCGGATCTTTGAAAAACTCTCGGTCACCAGCGACGTCGAACTGACGTTGCTGGCCGTTCGCCACGGTATGGTCGACGCAAGCCTCTGAACCTCATGTCCCAAGCTTTTGATGCCAGCGCGTTCCTGGCAACCTGCAGCGCTCGCCCGGGCGTCTACCGGATGTTCGACAGCGAGGCTCGGCTGCTCTATGTGGGCAAGGCCAAGAACCTCAAGAAGCGTTTGGCCAGCTATTTCCGCAAGACTGGCCTGGCGCCTAAAACGGCCGCGCTGGTGGGGCGCATCGCCCAGGTCGAGACCACCATCACCGCTAATGAGACCGAGGCGCTGCTGTTAGAGCAGAACCTGATCAAGCAGTGGCGGCCGCCTTACAACATCCTGCTGCGCGACGATAAATCCTACCCGTACGTGTTTTTATCCGACGGCCAATTCCCACGGCTGGGCATTCACCGCGGCGCGAAAAAAGCCAAGGGGCGCTACTTTGGGCCATACCCCAGCGCCGGGGCCATTCGCGAAAGCCTCGGCCTGCTGCAAAAAGCCTTCTCGGTACGCCAATGCGAGGACAGCTATTACGCCAACCGCACCCGCCCTTGTCTGCAATACCAGATCAAGCGCTGCAAGGGGCCTTGTGTGGGGCTGGTCGATGCAGAGGAATATGCCGAGGACGTGCGCCATTCGGTGATGTTCCTCGAGGGCCGCAGCCAGCAGTTGGGCAATGAGCTCAATGCCGAGATGGAAAAGGCCGCGATGGCCCTGAACTTCGAGAAGGCCGCCGAACTGCGCGACCAGATCGCCTTGCTGCGCCGGGTCCAGGACCAGCAATACATGGAAGGCGGCTCCGGCGATGTCGACGTTGTTGCCGCATTCATCAACCCCGGTGGGGCCTGCGTGCACCTGATCAGCGTGCGCGGTGGCCGGGTGCTGGGCAGCAAGAACTTCTTCCCGCAGGTAGGCATCGAGGAAGAGGTGTCCGAAGTGATGGCCGCCTTCCTGTCCCAGTTCTATGTGGGCAATGCCGAGCGCGAATTGCCGGGCGAACTGATCGTCAACGTGGTGCACGAGGACTTCGCTGCAATCAGCGAGGCATTGCAAACCCTGCGCGGCCGTGAGCTGACCATCAGCCACCGCGTGCGCGGCACCCGCGCGCGTTGGCAGCAACTGGCGGTGACCAACGCCGAACAGGCGCTCAACGCCCGCCTGGCCAACCGCCAACACATGGCAGCACGGTTCGAGGCCCTGGCCGAGGTGCTGGGCCTGGACGAAGTGCCGCAGCGCCTGGAGTGCTACGACATCAGCCACTCCAGCGGCGAGGCAACGGTCGCCAGTTGCGTGGTATTCGGGCCTGAAGGTCCGCTCAAGTCTGATTACCGTCGGTTCAACATCGAAGGTGTGACCGCCGGTGATGACTATGCCGCTATGCACCAGGCCCTGACGCGCCGCTATGGGCGCATCAAGGACGGCGAGGGCAAGTTGCCCGACGTGCTGCTGGTGGATGGCGGCAAGGGCCAGCTGAACATGGCCCGCGAAGTGATGCAGGAGCTGGCCTTCACCGACCTGACCCTGCTCGGTGTGGCAAAGGGCGTGACCCGCAAGGCCGGTTTCGAGACCCTTTACCTCAATGACGTGGCCCACGAGTTCACCCTCAAGGGTGACAACCCGGCGCTGCACCTCATCCAGCAGATCCGCGACGAAGCGCACCGTTTTGCCATCACCGGCCACCGCGCTCGCCGTGGCAAGGCCCGCCGAGTGTCCAGCCTGGAAGATGTTGCCGGGGTAGGGCCCAAGCGCCGCCGCGACCTGCTGAAACATTTCGGCGGCCTGCAAGAGCTCAACCGCGCCAGTATCGATGAAATTGCCAAAGCGCCCGGCATCAGTAAAAAGCTTGCCGAGTCGATTTATGCCAGCCTGCATAGCGAGTAGAATGCCGGGCTCAACCCGCAGCCAGTCGTACCGATGAATATTCCAAACCTGCTCACCGTTCTACGCGTCCTGCTCATTCCGATCTTCATCTTGCTGTTCTATATGCCCTATCACTGGAGCTATATGGCCGCCAGCACGGTGTTCGCCATCGCCGCCGCCACCGACTGGCTGGACGGCTACCTGGCGCGTCGCCTGCAGCAGAGCACGCCGTTCGGCGCGTTCCTCGACCCTGTGGCCGACAAGCTGATGGTCGCCGTAGCCCTGGTGCTGCTGGTGCAAGTCCACGCCAACTTCTGGCTGACCCTGCCGGCCGCCGTGATCATCGGCCGTGAGATCGTGGTGTCGGCCCTGCGTGAGTGGATGGCTGAGCTCGGGGCGCGGGCGCATGTGGCGGTGTCAAACCTCGGCAAGTGGAAAACCGCAGCGCAAATGCTGGCGCTGATCATCCTGCTGGGTAATCCGCCGCTGGTGACCTTCTGGGTGATTCTGGGCTACGGGTTGCTGTTGGTTGCTGCGGCGCTGACGCTGTGGTCGATGGCCCACTACCTGCTGGCCGCCTGGCCGCACCTGCGTAAAGGTTCGGAACAAAAATAAAACTTTTTTGAATCAAGGGGTTGACGCCGTTTTAGATATCGCTAGAATGGCACCCATCACGACGCGGGAATAGCTCAGTTGGTAGAGCACGACCTTGCCAAGGTCGGGGTCGCGAGTTCGAGTCTCGTTTCCCGCTCCAGTTATAGATCTACAGAGTTCGATCGAAGTCTGTAAGTCATCGAAAAAAGACGCTTCGGCGTCTTTTTTTCGTTTCAGTCTAAGCCACTCTGGTGCCTGGTGATCCGGACTTTTTTAGTACCGAAATTAGTCCACGAAATCCGGACGTCCACAGTGGCGGTTTGTTGCTGGAGAGGAGCGTTGAGTGTTACGAGCATCTAGCCCTGATTTCATGTTCAGGAGCTCGTACATGGCACTCTCAGATGCAACGGTTCGCCAGGGCAAGGCCACGTCAAGGACAACACCCTTGGCGATAGCGATACCTCATGGGCCAGCAAACAAAAGCGCTTGTCGTTCGGCAGCTATCCCGAGGTAGGGATGCGCCCGGCGCACTCGCTGCGCGATGAGCTGCTGTGGTTAATCGCCGAGGGCACCAATCCCCACCGCGACCGGCCTTTGGCTGCTCGGCCAGTGGCGCCTCGAACAGTTGCAGGTTGATGTCGTGTTCTTCCTCGCGGCTGCAGGCCAGCAGCGCCGCGAGGCGTTTGGGCAGGATGCCGTCGGAGAGGGCAACGCGCAGTGTCACGAGTGAGTCGGCAGCGGCAGCCAAAGTTGCATGCGTGCCTGGATCAACCAGACTGAAAATCCGTGGGGCGGATTCTGCCAGTGCTTGGCCTGCCAGAGTCAGATACGCCCCAATGCCAGCACCGCGCTCAAACAGAGTCACTCCCAAATCATGTCCCAGGTCACGAATCGTTCTGAAGAGCGGTGATTGTTCGATGTGCAGGCGATCGGCCGCACGGATGAAGTGGCGATCTTCGGTCGCAGCGAGGAAAAATTGCAACTGCGGCAAGTTCATCGTGCGCCTCTGGGATGCATTGCCATTGATGAGAACAACTCTCGCCGCAACGTTGCAAGTCAGGCACAAGCGCTGGAAAGGGATGCTGACTGCGAACATGATGCTTCAACTTTGATCAATGCAGGCAGACCGCTGCTTGCAGTGCAGAACATGACATCGTGGGTTGAAAACCCTCAGCATCCAAACCGTTGCTTACATACTGAGGTCGGTTTCCCTTGGCAAAGATCAGCTGCGGCCCGACTTGAGAGGGTGCCGGCAGGTAGAATGTTGGGTGCTACTCAATTTTGTCGTGTACACGTGGTTACGCCCCCAGTTCCTGTAGGGGTTTTCCTTTCGATCGGAAGTAAAAACTCATCCGCTGAGAAAGCTCATACGGAGACGCCAGTATAATAGTGCGATTACATCAGTTCTGCTGTATGGCGCGGGGCGGAAATATTCTCGAAGGTCATGCTTTTGCGATTTTTAGTCCGCCCCTTTTGGTATTGGTGGGTACATGAAATACAGGGGGCGCAGTAATTTATTGATGAAGCTGATGCACTTTAGCTGAGGTTTCATTCTAGGCTTGACCCTCCTGTCAGCTCGCTTGAAAACCACGCATCGAATAGGTTTCCTGGTAGCAGATCCGGAGTGTTGGTGAAAACGTTATCGTATCGTAATTGTGCGCGAAATTTTCCACTTCTTACTTCATAATGTAGTCGCATTTCTGTAGGGGCTTTAACTCCAAATTCTAGACATTTTTCCTCAATGGCGTCGATATTATCTAGTCCAATATCCAGCATGGCGTCTTGTCGATCTTCTGAGTCGTCATATTTGGTTTCGCCGGGTTTGATGTTAGAATTAATCTCCTCTTTTCTCACTATTTGGCCATTGATTTTATAGAACACATCGAAAGACGATATTCCTTCTTCTGACGCAGCGTGAACGAAAACTTCGTCAGCTCTACCGTCTACGTATTCAAGTGCTATTCTCATCATGTCTGCCTGGTGTTCAGAAAGATAATCTTCAAAAGATTTGTTCATATTTAAGATTTCCTAATTTTTAATTCGTTCTACTTTTTTAGACCGTCGATCACATGGTCGACTCTAAAGCTGCTGGGCCTGGCGGATGATCCGGAATAGATTGGCCTGATTTTATAGATGCGCATTTACCCTCTTTGAGGGCTTCTGCCCATTGATTTTCGAGGCTTTTATAAGTGCTTATGTTTGCAGTCTTGATTGGCTGACGATGTTATCAAGCTTGGGCGAGCTTTCAAATCTATCATCTATATGATGCCCTGCGTGATCGTCGTCTAGTTTTCCTGGAGAATTTCGATTTGTGTGGGAGTCGCTTTTCTCTGGATGTTGCTCTGTTTTTGACTTTGTAGTTGAGTGTAGGCTTGAACACGGCTAGACTCACTCCCTCATTGAATATTGATGGGGCCTCTGAAGCAGTGTCCTTGTATTGTAGGAAATTGTATGAATTCTTTTTTGAAATTATCATTTGACTCACAGGATTTTCCTGCCTAACATGCAGAGTTTAGCTTGATTTTTCCGCATCTCAGCTTTTCGCCAAGAATGCTAATACACGTGATTTAAAACTTTTTGATCTTGGCTGATGCACTTGTTGCATGGATCGCATCAAGTTGGAGGGGTACAAGCGCATCATATGCCTGTGTATGCGTTCATCTATTAAGTCGCAGGTATCGGTAGACCCTGATGGGTTAAGTATCCCAATGCAGGGCCGGGATATAATAAGGTTGGTCAAGGTTTTTTGCTGGGAATGTCAGCTTTGAGATGCTTGGCTGATACTCTACTCCACCATGGTTTGTCGGTGTTTATTTGGTCGGGTAGGTTGGTAATTCGTTTGCTTTTCAAGGCCTTAATTATTAGGTCGTCAGACTCCGTGATTATGTCGTCCTCATGGTGGAGGCCTAGTATCGTCATGATGTTTATGGATTCAAATAAATGACCTATTTTCTCGCTCTCCTCGTATAATAGTTCTCCTTTATGCGTGGATAGGCGCTGTAGGTATTCGAAGGTTAGTGTAATGACGTTAGGGAATTTTGAGTTATTAACGCTTGAAACAAAATCCGTTATGATTCCCCTGTCTGCTAGTTTGTCGCTGCAAAGCCATGTGTAAATTTCGCTGGCGAGTATTTCAATATCATGAGGTCTCCGGTATCCATTTGTAATGTCGGTCATGATTTTTTGCTTATGGGGCATGGTTTGAAACCTCAAATTTCGGCGCTGATTCCGTAAGCACCTCAAGTCTGATCATGGTTCAAGAAGATGAATTGAATAAAAGGCCCTCACCCTGTCTGGCTGGTTGAGGTAACTAACCCCGCTGTCATAATGCCCACCTCTTGGTTTGTTAGTATGCTGGTTGCTGTATGTAAAATTTCTGCCATTTTGTATCGTGGTATTACACTGAAATTCTATTCTTTTAAATTGTTAACATGGGTAATGCGTGGTACCTCATTCAACACGATGTAGACATAGAGGTGACCACTGCTATTCAGGTCTTTTAGTCCAGCCAAGTGATCCAATTCAGCCCAGCCGAGGTGGTATGATTCTTCATTCTCGTTTGTGAGTTCCAGTAGTCAAGCATCGGTGTCGTAACGGAAAGTTACGCTGTAGCCATGGCGTCCGACCAGGCATTGATGCTGTCATGCAAGCTGCAATGGACGTCGTAGTGATACGGCGTCTGGGCATTGCTACAGTCGCGGTAGCTGAGCAACTGACCGCAAGTGTTCCAAGTCAGGTACTTGTTCTTTTCGAGGGCATCAGTGATCTGGGTAACGCGGCCTTCTGGGTTGCGCTGATACTGTGTTTTGCGGCCCAGCGGGTCTTGCTGCCAAAGCAGATTGCCGTGTTTGTCGTAGCCGTATTGCTGAGTTCGCCCGGCTGTATCGGTAACCTGGACCGGCAATGCCCAGGGTCGCAAGTATTTGATGTGCTCGCTGCGGCCGAGGGGATCGCGGGTTTCAATCAAGCGACCGATATCGTCGTAGCTGTAGCGCCATTCGCCTCCTAGAGGGTCGATGCTTTTCAGCAGTTGGCCGGCGACAGTCTCTTCTTGCCAGCAATTGCCGAGTGGATCGATGTGTTTATAGACCTCGTACAATGGGCCCCTATAGTAGTGATCACGGCGGCCGAGATTGTTCGTGACGAGGGTTTCACCGGCTTCTAGGTTGTACTCGAACCGGTACTCGTCTCAATCGCTGCCCCAGTGGCTCATGACTCCTAATTCCTGGCTGGGCTTTGGCCGTTGTTGGGGGCGGCAGAGGATGCCCACGCTTCTGGTCGAGCTGGTGCAATAAGTGCCGCCCGATGACGGTGTTATGGCTACCGTCGCCCAAGCGACGAGACGCGTATACAGCGGATTGCAAGATAGGTTCGTCGCAGATGTTCAGGTATTACTGCGGACGGCACCTCTTCATGATAAAAGCTCTTCCCAGAACTCACCGTTCTCTGCGTGTACCGCAGGTATTATTTCTGAAGCGTTTCCTTGTTTTAGGAAAATAGTTCCGACTCCTCTTGCAAATGCTTCAAAATTAAAGGCGATTGTTTTCCAGTCAGACATTTTTGATTCGCTAGTGATAGCAAAAATTCTCCCATTTTCCGTATTTAGCAATATTGTATAAGGATCGGAGGTTGCAATGGCAATAGTGTTGCTTGGTCTTAGCTTTCCTGTCCGCCAGCGACTAAATTCATTGTCTGCATTGATCTCTATGAGTTGCTCAATGTAATCTTTGTGTGTTCCGAATGATATCGGCCCAAGCGTAAAATTCTTCATGTCGTACTGTTGGATGAACATCAAAAAATCGCTTGGGATCTTTGCACTGATCGAATTTTCCAGTATGTTTATATTTTTGCGGGGCGATGTGCGGCGTTTAAGGATAAGGTCATTCATGTCGCTGCCGAAAGGCTCAAACTTCGTTCTGAGTTCAGACTCAATTTGTTCCATGGTGAGTAACATTCTTAATCCTGACTTCCTAAGATGCTTAAAGGCTAAGCATTGTTTGAATGCTGTATGCCTGGAATACAAGGGGTCGGTAGGTTTTTTCCCGGCCGCTTACATTAAATGTAGTTAGATTGCCCGTGGTCTCAATGGTAAAACAAGGCTGTAATGATAATTGTCCAGTTTAGTTTTAGTTCAGGTTGTACTTCCTGTGTTGATGCGATGTCTTTGCTGTCTGAATCCTTATCTCGTCTAATGGTCGTTTCATAGGGATATTCCTATCGAATAAAGTTGGATTATTTCATCAGTTTTTCTAGGTCTGTATTGGAGAGGGGTAGTTTCGGAGTGTCGAGATCGCGTAGAATTAGCAAGTGAGGATCGAGCTTTACTTTACGAAGATTTTCCAAGCTGGGCTTCCCTCCTGCCACAAGGGCGTGTTCGAAGCCGTACATTTCGTCGACGGCAAGTGGGCCGTATTTCTTAAGTGCGCGCTCAAATAAAAGTTTGCCGTTTGAATCGGTGTTATCATAGTCGTCGAGTTCGCTGGTTCCAAATAGTGATTGTATTGTCATGTTTTGATTTGCCAGCTCTTTAGGTTTTAGGCGGCTTTTTAATGCAAGTATCTCATTGTTGTTACAGATAACTGATGCACTATGCCCGGTTTTTTCGCCGCATAAGTATAGGTTTCCGAAAGCGCTTCTGGCTATGACGTGGAATCTATCAAGAAATTCTATCGGTGTATCTTTCAGCCAGGTGTCTTTAAGATGTTCGTAATCGTCAGGGTTAACAGTCCAAAAAATTCCGTTTCCATATCCTGCCCACCCCTCATCTTGCCAGTATTGGATTAATACAGGAGGGAGTGTATCCTTCCATTTCGCAATGCTTGCTTCTGGAACGTGGGTTTGTTGAATGGCTTCTCCAAAGCACTCGATGAACTCAGCAAAATCTAAATCTCGCATAAATTATTTCCTTTTTTATCTGTTGGACTAATGATTAGATTGACACCCTTTTGGCCGCACGTTCGATTTTCTCCATTCCCGCCTTATGCCCCCAGCTTTCACCAATAGTGCTGCATGCCCCCCGCTTGCAGGCTCTTGATCACGATTTTTGTGGCAAGTAATTAAGTGAAAGTGCTCTATACTTTTGCCAAAAATTTGTGAGAAACAGTAAGCCATAACGGCTTATCTTGCCGCCTCGGGAGCTTGGGTTTAGGTAAATCTGGCGAGGCGCCAATAATTTTCGCGGCGGGGTTTCATGAAAATGGCTCAACCGTAAAGCCATATTGGCACTCGCAGTAAAATGATATAATTGCTTGAGCGCGCTGCGATGTAATTTTATTAAAGTAAATCATCCCTATAGCCCGCGCGCAATATCCGAATTGATTCAATGCAGTTATCCATGTTGTCAAAATTTATCCATATCAAAAAATTTCGAAAGAACCAACGGGCATCTCCGAAGACTATGTTATCACTCCAGTGATCGGCTTTTTGACCAAGTCGTTCTTCTAAAATGCAAGGGTTGTCATCGAAGTTTAGACCGAAAGGCAATGGACCCCTCCAAGCCGTCGATGTCCCTAGACGGTCACGGCACATATTGATTCCGGCGAATGTGGGTCGCCCGTCCGAAGCACGTTTTGACTTGTCGAAATACAGCGAAAACCCATAGTGATTTTTTCTTTCAACGATCTCTAATTCTGACTCATTCATTAATGTGGCAGGATCGAAGTCGCGGAAAATATACTGGAAGTCTGAGGTGGCGGGAGATTGTCCGAAGAGCTCATAAATTTGGTCAACTGAAGGGTATTCGTAGGGCGGATAGGGTTCAGTCGACGGAGGCATTGTAATTCCTAAACTGATATCAAAAATTCCCGGTAGTTCTGGGCTGATTATATCTCCGGGCTGATAAGTCAGACGAATGTGATAGTTAGGCAGCCACCAGGCGTCTCGTTTGTAGGCGCGTAGTTGTTAACTCCAACCAGCTTTTGCTAGCTTTTCGCGGGCTCTGGTTCGATCATCGCTCCAATGTAAGTCAAAAGGTAAATCATTGCCGGTATACGGGCGCATGATGTGAGGTTTGCCTGACGTGATGGCGATATTTGTGAATATCAGCGTGTTGCTTCTGCCGTGTAAAGTTATCGGCAAGCCTTCCCAGTAGTTTCGCTCGCTAAAGGAAAATAGCATGCCCAAAAAACTCGCACGCAGGATCACCTCATAAGGAGGGTAAGCGGGGCGGTGCAGTTGGGGTCTGCGTGTTATGCCCAGAGAGTGCAGCATACAATCAACTTCTGGGTCAGAAGTGCTCTTTCCGAAGAATGCTATTATTTCATGAAGTTTCATGTCATCGCCATTCCTCAAAAAATTTGGAAATACCCGCAATGACATTTGTTATTCAACTGGAAGCCCAAGACTGATGCAGCGAATACCCCTGGCTCCGTCATAGTCGACTGTGATTTCGACCTCTCCTAACCTCCAAGCATCGATATTATTGGAAAATCCGAATATCTCAGGCTCTCCAAGATCTGTGGAGAGCTTAATTCTTACCTGGCCGCGGTCCATGCTGAAGTCCAATCCGTATGGAAGTGGACCCATATAAAAAGTATTAGTTTCTCGCTGCCATCCCCAGAAAATAACATCCGTGAGCACCCATGGCCCCTCATCAATGTCGTGATATGGAACTTTCTCTAGTAGTCCAATATCTTTGAATTCCAACTGAAGGCCCAATATGTCATTTGACCAAATTCGCTGACCGTTGACATCTAGTTGATAGTGATCTAGGTCTTGCCTGGAGATTTTGAGTTCGGAAAAAATAAAATTGAGCTCTGGTGAGTTTGAGTCTTTATGTATTGCATGTAAGAAATTTTCAGGTGTTGGATATTTGCTGTCGTGGTCTAGAGTATTCATTCCTAAAGCTCCATAATTTTTTGTGCAAAGGGTCTTCGATCAGCCTCCTAAAAAATTGTCTTGCCAGGCCTGATCATAGTTGCCGGCGATTGCCAGGCGTGGTGACTAAGTTTCGCCGACCACGCTAAAGTTGCGGGCGAGTAGCCATTCCGATTGGCCACAGAGGCCTTAATTAATGGAAGTCGGCCGTCAGCTTTTTGCATCCTCAATCGGTGTCTACTGATCCATTCTCCAAGTTTCTGCGCGTGCTTTCAAAGCTGCTTTAGAGGGAATATGGTCGCGAGTGTATTTGCACTTACCACTTTTCCTCTTCAGATCACCATATTTCCTTTCCGCCTTTGCCTGCTCGCTTTTTACGGTGCTTACTCACTTCATTGGCAGGTTTGCCGGAAAGATTTTCACCTATTTTGTTGGTGATCTATCGTTTGTTAGTTTCGCCTCATGTTCACTGGCTCGTCTTGGTACTATGGTTGATGAATCGCTTGCCGTTTTGGTGCCATATCGTCCAACCTTGGCTGCTGTGCCTGCATATCCCACAATAGGAATAGCCGAAAGCAGTGACAATGCGGCACCCGCATAGCCCCAGAGGTAGGCTGATGCCGGCGTTAGCGAAATCGGCGATCTCGGCCATTGGAGTCAAGCCAAAAATATCCAGCCATAACTGAATACTGTCGAGCGCCTGTTCGCCCTTTACCCCTGCTGCGGGGGCTTGCTGTCCGCGTCAGTATTGGAGTTGGAAGCAATCATTTGAAGTTGCTGGTAGATAGGAGGTCATGAAACACCAAATCTTGCTGGTTGCGTACTCAGGGGCTGTTGAATGTCAGAAAATATTCTTTGCTTCAAAGCTAAAATCGCCCTACCTACAATCGTCCTACGCCCGCTGAAATATTGGCGTACGACCAGGTCAGTACCCTCTGCCGTGCTTGGAGCGGTGGCAACACACGTGTTGAAAAGTGCGCCTCCCTCTCTCGATTTCATAGCTTAAACGACGAAAGCTGCGGTCTGCCGCGCTGGCAATCAAGCTACAATCGTCCCGTTTTTTCGTGTCTTCGCCTTGTCACTACTTGTGGCTATGGCATAAGTCCTAAGGTCAGGACTCTATGTTGGTGCTACGTCTTGGTGGTCGAATTGATTGATGTTTGTTTGGTGGTAAATTTAATTGACGAGTCCTCGATTTTTCAGTAGTTCCAGTGAAAATATTCCATCGGCTTCCATAAGAAATATATCTTCGCCATCAAGCATGTAGGCCTTTAGTAAGTGATCCAATCCTAGTCGTTCATTACCAAGCTTGGTTTGGCACTGCCCCAATCGAAAATGTACGAATGGGTTTTCGATCCCTCCAGGTGCATTCAGAGCGTTGATAAAGTTTGCGCTTGCGATCTCATAGAGTTTTTTTTGGTATAAAGCATCCCCTATAGAGGCGGATAGCCACATGTAGGCTTCCCAGTCTGTTTTAGGTTCTGGAATGAGATCAATTGCTTTTTGCCACTTCTCAACTGCGAGGTCAAACTCATCCGCATCCATGAGTGTATTGCCTTCTTGCGAAAGAGAGTTTATGGCGTTATAGGTCTTCATTGGAAGCTCCACTTTAAGACTCCTTTGTTCGTTCTGTTACAAAATGCAAGTATCTTTTATCTTCGCCTTCAAAAGCTCTTTTTCCATATTTTTTGTATTGTGGATAAAACAGCTCGTATGCGCGCTCCAGTTCGTTGTTTTCAAATAGTATTGTTGCTTCTAGGAAGCTTATGTATTCCTCAGAGGCTTCGCCGGCACCGTAAGAACTGCGCGCAATATTAAGCCATAATTTAGCTTTTTCAATCTGCCCGGTTGATCTGTAGAAAATGGTGATCCCGTATGAGGCTGTTTGAGAGAAGTCGTATTCTAGTTTCGGTTCTGGTATTGCGTCCCATGAGGCAAGAAAATCATGCTCTGCGAGTTCGAGATTGCCAGCGAGCCATGCTTTTCTTCCCGATGTTGCCAGCTCTTTAATGCGATCTAGGTGGTCTTTGTTAACC
Source organism: Pseudomonas sp. NPDC089758 (assembly GCF_044748705.1). Lineage (NCBI taxonomy): Bacteria > Pseudomonadati > Pseudomonadota > Gammaproteobacteria > Pseudomonadales > Pseudomonadaceae > Pseudomonas > Pseudomonas sp. NPDC089758. The sequence continues at coordinate 250,086 of NZ_JBIVGN010000006.1, read as the reverse complement.
TTCATATGAAAATCCACTCCGGTATTTCAGGGGGTGTCGTATTGGTGTTTCTGTCCTGTGATTGCGCCTCGACTTCTATTTATGGATCTGTGTTCAAGATAGTAGTTGTCAGATTTTAGCATCCACTCTCTCACTTTTGGGCTTTTGGCTCCGTGTTTGCGCCCTACGCGGTTCCACCATACGACAGCATCTTCTTTGTGAGCCATATCCGCTTTGCTCAGGTCATACCATTTTCCATCTGATGCCATAAACTCGGGTTTGCCTGTATATGGGTTATCTTGTAGCTTTCCTTCATGGCGCATACGCTCTTGGACCTCCCGGCCCGTCTTGGATTTCTTTCCTGGCGTGCGTCCTAGATACCTCTCCCTGAGTGATTTTGCCTTCTCTAGTACTTTAGCTCCAGAACCATCTATTCCAGCAACCGTGTTTTTTGCCTGACTCTCAGTGGTTTCTTTAACCGATCGTTCATAGGTTTTCTTTGCAACTTCAGTCGACGCCTCCTGAATTGGCTTCGCGCTGTGACGTCCGACCTTTCCTGCTGTACCCAAGTAACCTACGAACGGAATAGCCGAAAGCAGCGACAATGCGGCACCCGCATAGTCCCCGCGCGATAGGCTGATGCCGGCGTTAGCGACATCGGCGATCTCGCCCACCACCGGAATCAAGCCAACAATATCCAGCCCTAACTGAATACCGTCCAGCGCCTGTTCGCCCGTTACCCCTTCCGCGGGCGTCTCGCTGTCCACCTCAGCATTGGCGTCGTTCGCAGCCTTACCCATTGCAGGCGTTTCACCGTTCACGCGCCCCAGCGTGTTGCCATTGGGCGAGGTGATAGCGCCACCGCGGCCTGCGGGAGGGTAGAGTTCAGTGTAGGTGGGTATGTCCTGCAGGTCAGCAAGTTCTCTCTGAAATGCCTCCTTGCGCAGTGCTTCATATCGTTCTTGGTCAAGCTGAAGGGCCTCGCCCCATTCGCTGACCCCATCTGCAAAGTCGACCAACACCTTACCGGTGCCGTCAGTCTGTATGAACATCCTGTCTGGGCCGCCTGGCAGCTTGCGTAGTGCTACCTCCTGGACCTGGACATGAAGCGTGTCCAGTTGCACGGGCTGATCCGTCATGGCATCAGCTCCCATTCATCCAGAACAAGTCGCCATGACGAACCAGATGACTCCCCTCGGCACGCACGGAACTGCTGTGCTCCAGTGGGTGACACTTGCCCTCTACAGTGCCGCTCTTTATACCTTTCGCCTTGCCGGCTGCGTCGCCGATGGTATTGGGTGTAAAGCTACGTTTGTAGATCACAACCGGATGGCCATTGGCGCGTACGCTCTGGGCAACCCCGGTGCTGGTATCGAGCTCTGCGGTAACGGGGTAGGGCACGGGTGGAATGCTACTGCCCATGGGCGTTTTGCAAACATCGGGCGCGATGCTGACGACTGTCCATTTGCCTTGTTGGCGGGCCATTACGTTGTCGGCCATGTCACACCTGCTCCCTATTGTCGCGTTTTGCCCGCCGGATGATCGGAGCGTCAGGGTTGCTCTCAAACCGTGCTTCGAGCACACGTATATCGAGCGATCCGGGCAGGCTGATGCGGTGGGTCATTGACAGCGTCATGGCATCGGTATCGATGCGTAGCGTGTCGGTGAGCATGGGCAGCGGGAGCATCACACCGTTGGTCATACGCATGAGTACGAAAGGTCTGTGCCCAGGTAACTGGATGTCACAGCGTCCGTCAGCGCTCAATGATGGATCGGTCAGATTGAACAGCGTGATGCGCGCGTTGGGCGCTGGGTGAGGGATCTGTTGATCGGAGGGGGCACCGTTCCAGTAAGCGAAGTCGAAGTCTTGCGGCAGACCTGGCCAGTGGTTGTCTTGCCAGGTTTGATCATAGGTGCCGGCGAGAGCCAGACGTGGTGACCAGGCGCGGCCGACGATGCCAAAGCCTGCGGGCGTGTAGCCATACCCATTGGCCACATCGGCCATAGCTGATGCATCCAGCGGGCCCGCCGGGTGCCGTGTGCGAACGAGGCGTTCAATGGGATCGTCCAGATGTTCTATTTGGGCGGCCGGCAAGCGCTCAAGGAAGTCGCCCGTCAGCTCGTAATGCAGCTTTCCATGGTGGTGCTCTAGCCATCCCCGGCCTAATGGGTTGCTAAAGCAGACTTCGTTGAGGAGAAACTCGGGAGCATCGGGTGCGCGCCCAAATTGTGGGTTGGCGATTTGGCTCGCCCCCCCAAAAGCCCATTCCCAGCGCAGTGGAACGCGGGTGGCGAGTTCTGGTTCGGACAAGTGCCATCCCAGTAGCCCATGACGAAACTCACGCGGGCCGGTGAAGCGAAGTGTTTTGTCCAATAACAGCTTCGGCGTGCGCTGTTCTCTATTACGTCGCCGCACGTCCAAGATGTTGGCCTGATGCTCTTGCAATTCGGCGGCGGTGAGGCGAACACCCGGTGCACGCTTCGGCGGCGCTGGATCAGAGAGCTCGATGTTGGGACGGGTGGATGTGACGCGTATCCCAGCCTCCCAAGTGTGTGCCGGACGACCTGCAGGCGCATGTGAGTGGCCGACTACGATGACATCGCAGCGGGGTTTGAAGGGCGCTAGGTCGCTTTCCTCGAGCACAGAGCCCATACCGGGTTCGCCGTAGTAGGTGTCGGCTTTACATAGCGGTAGCGGGTCTTTATCGATGACGATAGCGCGATACCGGCCTGCCTGATCTTCAACCGGTTCAAGGCGATAGCCAACCTTCATTGCGATGACCGGATGTTCCTGGCCGTCAGGCGCGAGCGCACTGAAGCACATGACGTCAAAGGGCGTCAGGTTGCGAAACTTCATCTTGGGTTACCCCTTCAGTTGATATCGACATCCTTGCCGTTGATTTGCACAGGCCCTGTGGCACTGAAGTCAAAGTTGCTGCCGTTGATCAGCACGGTGCCGTCGGACTTCATCACTAGCGTGGACTTACCCACGGTGATGCTCAGTTCGTCACCGGCGGTGATGTTGAACGTGTTGCCGACTATCACCGACTTATGTATCCCCACCTGTTCGCTCTGGCTGAGCCCAACTGTCGTATTCATGCCCGCACCGACACTCACCTGGTAGCCCGTCCCGATGGTCAGGGCCTTGGCCAAACCGATGGTTTCCGCCTTGGCGAGACTGATGGTTTCAGTCTTGTTGGCGCCGATGGTCACGCTGCGGTTGGCGCCGATGCTGATTGTTTCGTTCTTGCCAACGTCTTCAGTGCGGTGGTCACCAATGGAGGTGGTTTCGTTGTGGTCCACGCGTTCGCTGCGGTCATTGCCAACGAAGGTGGTCTCGTTGTTTTTGACGACGTTGTTCTGGTCCTTTTCGGCATGGATGAATACCTCCTGCCGGCCCAGTTCATCCTCGAAACGCAGCTCATTGAAACCATCGCCCTTATGTGTCTGGCTCTTGATGGTCATCCGCGTCTTGTGATCGGGCAGGTCGTAAGGCGGCAGTTGATCACCGCAGTAGGTGCGCCCGGTTATCATCGGCTGGTCGGGGTCACCGTTGACGTACTGCACGATCACGTCCTGGCCGATCCGAGGGATGGCCATCGAGCCCCAACTGCCACCCGCCCAGCCTTGAGATACTCGCAGCCAGCACGAACTGAACTCGTTGTTCTGGCTTTCGCGGTCCCAGGGGAAACTGACTTTTACCCGGCCCCATTCATCGCAGTAGATTTCTTCGCCCGGTGGGCCGACGACGGTCGCCATGTGCGGCCCGTCGATTCGCGGTTTTGCCAATGGGGCAGGGCGCCACTCGGTTCTGCCGGGGACCAGCACTGCGGTCTGCTCGTAGCGCGTGCTTGCATCGGCGCCGGCGGCTTCTTCCTGCAGGCTGGTGAACTGGTGGCCTTTATGGATAACGGTGTTCACCCGCCAATGCGTATTGAGGTCGTCACGTGGGTGACCGGTGAGGGTGAAACTGAGGCCCGGTTGCAGGCGCACGTCATCGCCCTGGACCTCGGCAATACGGACATCATGGCGCAGCGCAGTGATGCGGTTTTCAGTGAACGGTTTGCCCACGGCATCGCGTTTATAGCGGCCTGGGTAATCGAAGTATTCGTACTCTCTGGACTGATGCTCCAGGAAGGGCCCGGCGGCTCTGTGCTCCTGGCGGTAGGCCGGGTTGGTAAAGGTGTAGTCGCGCTGCACTTGGCGGACAGTACGCACCTGCTCGCTGTAGCGCAAGCGGCGCAGGCAGGGTTTGGTTTGGTCACCACCGCTGTTGGTGTGGTACAGCACGCGGTTAGGGTCTATAGGCTCGTCGTCATCGTAGAACCCTTCATCTTCATCGTCGGTTTTGATGGCGCCATGGCTGATCTGGCCCAGGGACTGCAGCCGATCGGTGATGATCAGCTTGTGCAGCTTTTCACTGTGCGCGAAGCGGTAGACGAAGCCTTCTTCGGCCGCCAGGCGGGCGATGAACGCCAAGTCCGTCTCACCGGCCTGGACGCAGAATTCGCGGACCTGATGGTCCATGCTGGCGCGCACTTGGTATTGGTTGATGCCCTGGCGCTGGAGCATCAATTCAAGAATCTGCGGCACGGTCTTCTGCTGGAAGATGCGCCAGTTCGAACGCAGGTTGGCACGGGCCAGCTGCGGCTCGATCAGTGCGTCATAGTAGGTGCGATAGAAGCCACTTTCCGCCTGGCTGAAACGGCTGACCAGGCCGTGCACGTAGCGCACTGGGCGTTCGCCTTCCCAGATGGTGAAGAGCACGGGTTGGTCGAGCAGGTGGCCGAAGTCGATATCGTTTTCAAAACTGACCAATTTCAGGTCCAACTCGAAGGGTATGCTGATCCCTTCTCGAAGCTCGAACGACACCACTTCGAATTCAGCTTTGCCAGCCAGCGTTTGGAAGCTATAACGGACGTCGGATTGTCTAAGCATCGCTGCTCCCGCCCGGTTGTTCTAATCCCTGATTGTTGTCCCACAGCCAAACGATATGCCCCTTTGCTGATTCAGTCCTAACGTCTGGGAATATCTCTCCTTTCGCGAAGAACTTTCTTGATTTTAATTTCGCAGGTGTAGTCCACCAGCCGTCTACGGGACATTGGCTACCGGCGGGCATGGCTGTAAGATGCGGCGTGTATTGTGGATTGCGAGGGCTGTTAAAGCGCGCGCTACGCAAGGGCCAGTCACTCTCTTCATCGAACCGACCAAGCCAGCGCTCGGCATCAATGTCGGAGAAGCGTTCGTTAGGGTCGCCCGACCATTGTCCGAAACCAATTAGCCCTAGGTTTTTATGACGTATTGGCTTAATTACCTTGTTGATTATGATAGGCAGTTCGGGAAGGCCATTCTCCACCGGATAAAGACTTGGGCGCTCTCCTAGTTCTATCCACTGGCCTGTTCTTAATTCTTTTATCGATATATTTGGATGATTCAAGGCTTTTTGCACGGCCTCACGATCCAGAGCTAGCTTTTCTCGCCAATAATCGGATAGGAAAAAACCCCATGTGGGTGGCCTTATTCCATCCATTAACTCGTCTCGCATTCCAAATGGGAATTCGATATCAAGGCCGTAGAAGCGAGCGGCTAACGATCGCTCCCATGTTGCTGCTTCTGAACGGGCGCCGAACTCCAATGGGTTGGCGACCGCGAGGCCACAGTAAACCTGGTGGGGTTCCAACAGATCGATCGTCTTGAGTGTCAAGTTTCTCCATTGTTCGCGATTTTCTAACCACCAACTCCAGCGGTAGTATAAAAGTATGGAGGAATATGCATTATTGCTCACCCCGTCCCAGGTGGCGCTTCGCCAAAAATATCCGGCAGTGGACGGTGAATAACCATGATTTGGTTCGTCTGTAAAATTTAAGGTAAAGCTCTCGTCTATCTTCCATTTTTCGGCCAGCTTTGTTATGTCAGGTATGCGAGTCGAGCTATAGGGATAAGGTTTTTCGGATACAGGGTGCGTGGCAATTACATAAGGGAAATCAAGCAGTGCCTCAAACGCTTTGTGGATGGAAATTATGGATTTCATTGTTTCTTGATGTTTTTCCGGTGAGTAGGGAAAGTAAAAACTCAAGAACGGGCTTACGCCAATTTCGCATGCTTCGTTCCCAAATGCGCTGTTCGGCCACTCCTTAAGCAACTCGGAGAATTCGTCAAGCTCGGCTGCAGTAAACAATGGGCGCGTGGTACTCATCTTTTCCTCCCTCTGTTTTGTGTTGACGCTTTTTTTGTGGTGTCCTCATCCGTAGTTGATGTGCAGTCCTCAGGTACTCTCAATAACGCCACCTTTTCCTTTCCGGCTTTGCGTGGGTTCGGGCCAGATTTTGGTGTCATTAAGTGAGCGTATTCCTCTAGTTGCCTCACCTTTACCCAGTCTCTAGGGAATTTTATTTCTACAGCGGCAAATACATTGTTTGACTCGAATGGTTTTTGTCGATATTCCACTATTACCAGGTCGGGAGCTAAGCTGTTTCTAGGGCGCGGCCAAAATGGAAAAATTTCGCTGAGCCTCTGTGGCCGTGTTTCGGGAGTGCCAAGATAGGGCGCCTTAGTTACTTTGTCATAGTTGGGTTCCGCTTTTAGCGGGCTTTGCCATTCTAGTACTTCATCAATTACCTCGACGACCAAAGATGCGGTGGTTTGTTTGAGGGTAACTTCGATTGTCGTTTCTATCACTTCGCCCGGAATTTTTTTCTTAAGCCTTCTTGGGACTCTGATAGGGCTGGTCAGCGCCGCATTACAGATCAGGCTAATCGCTGGGCGGAAAGGAATTTTGCGCTCGATGAATTCTCTGAATGTTGATCCTTCAGTGCCTCTTCGGTGAACGGTGCTTTTGCCGGATGTTCCTATAAGTTCCATGGTTTGAGTGTTTATGGTTATTTCTTCTTTTAGTTGTTGTATGGTTGTTTCGAATAATTTAGTGAATTCCTTTCTTCTGGCGCTAATTTCTGCCGCTAGTTTTGCAGCGTCAGCTGCGGTTTGAGCTGATTCGTATGCGGTATAAGCTTTCCAAGCAGTGTGTCCGCCCCTGATCAACCATGGGAGAGCTGGGCCAGGCATAGGTCAGTCCTCCTCGCCAAAAATGTCCAAATAGTCAACGTTTAGTTCGGAAAGTTTCGTTTTGGGTACGTTCGAGATGGTCATCAGGCGAGGCCGCCAATGATCACTTATTTTCTGGTCTTCACGCATTTTTGCCTTTTTCAAATAGATTGGTGTTGCTGCTTCCGTTTGTATCCACCCGGTATTTCCGTCTTGTTTAGTTATGCCAGTCTGAAGGGTTCGTTTGCCGTCTGATAACGAGTACTTATAGCCTTCATATTTTTGGTCGTCGCTTTTGATTAAGGTGAATCTTGCGATGTATGGCGCAGAGATTGATTGGTGTTCAGCTGGCTCTTTTATATTTAGGTCGACTATCCGTCCGCTGATCTTTGCAGGGCCTGTCGCTTCAAACGTGAAGCTGTGTCCGTTGATTAGCACTGATCCATCGCTTTTCATCAAAAGTATGGATTTTCCGACCTCAATGCTAAATTCATTCTCAGCGCTGATGCTGTAGCGCTTCCCTATAGTTTCTTTCTTATGTATCCCCACCTGTTCGCTCTGACTGAGCCCAACTGTCGTGTTCATGCCCGCACCGACACTCACTTGGTAGCCCGCCCCGATGGTCAGGGCCTTGGCCAAACCGATGGTTTCCGCCTTGGCGAGACTGATGGTTTCAGTCTTGTTGGCGCCGATGGTCACGCTGCGGTTGGCGCCGATGCTGATTGTTTCGTTCTTGCCAACGTCTTCAGTGCGGTGGTCACCAATGGAGAGGGTTTCGTTGTGGTCCACGCGTTCGCTGCGGTCATTGCCAACGAAGGTGGTCTCGTTGTTTTTGACGACGTTGTTCTGGTCCTTTTCGGCATGGATGAATACCTCCTGCCGGCCCAGTTCATCCTCGAAACGCAGCTCATTGAAACCATCGCCCTTATGTGTCTGGCTCTTGATGGTCATCCGCGTCTTGTGATCGGGCAGGTCATAAGGCGGCAGCTGATCACCGCAGTAGGTGCGCCCGGTTATCATCGGCTGGTCGGGGTCACCGTTGACGTACTGCACGATCACGTCCTGGCCGATCCGAGGGATGGCCATCGAGCCCCAACTGCCACCCGCCCAGCCTTGAGATACTCGCAGCCAGCACGAACTGAACTCGTTGTTCTGGCTTTCGCGGTCCCAGGGGAAACTGACTTTTACCCGGCCCCATTCATCGCAGTAGATTTCTTCGCCCGGTGGGCCGACGACGGTGGCCATGTGCGGTCCGTCGATTCGCGGTTTTGCCAATGGGGCAGGGCGCCACTCGGTTCTGCCGGGGACCAGCGCTGCGGTCTGCTCGTAGCGCGTGCTTGCATCGGCGCCGGCGGCTTCTTCCTGCAGGCTGGTGAACTGGTGGCCTCTATGGGTAACGGTGTTCACCCGCCAATGCGTATTGAGATCGTCACGTGGGTGACCGGTGAGGGTGAAACTGAGGCCCGGTTGCAGGCGCACGTCATCGCCCTGGACCTCGGCAATACGGACATCATGGCGCAGCGCAGTGATGCGGTTTTCAGTGAACGGTTTGCCCACGGCATCGCGTTTATAGCGGCCTGGGTAATCGAAGTATTCGTACTCTCTGGACTGATGCTCCAGGAAGGGCCCGGCGGCTCTGTGCTCCTGGCGGTAGGCCGGGTTGGTAAAGGTGTAGTCGCGCTGCACTTGGCGGGCAGTACGCACCTGCTCGCTGTAGCGCAAGCGGCGCAGGCAGGGTTTGGTTTGGTCACCACCGCTGTTGGTGTGGTACAGCACGCGGTTAGGGTCTATAGGCTCGTCGTCATCGTAGAACCCTTCATCTTCATCGTCGGTTTTGATGGCGCCATGGCTGATCTGGCCCAGGGACTGCAGCCGATCGGTGATGATCAGCTTGTGCAGCTTTTCACTGTGCGCGAAGCGGTAGACGAAGCCCTCTTCGGCCGCCAGGCGGTCGATGAACGCCAAGTCCGTCTCACCGGCCTGGACGCAGAATTCGCGGACCTGATGGTCCATGCTGGCGCGCACTTGGTATTGGTTGATGCCCTGGCGCTGGAGCATCAATTCAAGAATCTGCGGCACGGTCTTCTGCTGGAAGATGCGCCAGTTCGAACGCAGGTTGGCACGGGCCAGCTGCGGCTCGATCAGTGCGTCATAGTAGGTGCGATAGAAGCCACTTTCCGCCTGGCTGAAACGGCTGACCAGGCCGTGCACGTAGCGCACTGGGCGTTCGCCTTCCCAGATGGTGAAGAGCACGGGTTGGTCGAGCAGGTGGCCGAAGTCGATATCGTTTTCGAAACTGACCAATTTCAGGTCCAGCTCGAAGGGTATGCTGATCCCTTCTCGAAGCTCGAACGACACCACTTCGAATTCAGCTTTGCCAATTAGAGGCTGGAAGCTGTAACGCAAGTCAGATTGGCGAGGCATTTGAAATCCTATTTCGCTGGCCTACACGTCACAGTCCGGGCAGTAAGCCTGCCCGGTTGCTGCAGTGTTAAATTAAACGTCTGTTTCTATTGGTTTACGCCAGTCGTCCGAACCCGCAGTGCTGGCTGTAATGTGTTCCCATTCAATGCCGCGATAAGACATTGAAACTTTGAAGAACTGTGTGAAGTCTTTGTTCTGCTGGTTTTGAATGTGCGGCATCGTCAAGTCGATATCGGTGATTACGGCATCGGTCAACTTGGTCGTGAAGAAGCGTTCTTGCTTGCCCTCTATAGAAGTGCGATACCAGCTGAGCTCGACATTTGGCAGCATCTCACCAGTGGACAGAGCGCTGTAAAGTAGCGGTACGGCTTTGTTGAGAGCGCATGTAAACACCAGTGGACCATGAACACGCTGTCCTGCCGGTTGACCGCTTTGAGGGTCGGTGGGCACGGTGATGCGGTGACTGACTTCCTGTACCAGAATTTGATTCTCGTGACCTTCAACATAAACGTTGCCCACCGAGTCGGCAGTAAAGGCATCCTTAGTGATGTTTCCTTGGCTTATACCTTCGATAGAAATGTAAGCGGGTGTTGGCATAACAATGACTCCTGCATCTATGTGGATAAAACACGCGTGCCAAAGGCGGCGTGGCCATCGAGAGTGATGGGCTTGTCAACGAAGCAAATCGCCTCGTCAATCCGTTGAATTCAGTTGCGTCGGTTGTCGGCTGTTTACTGCTGCAAAATGCTGTTGAGCGACTCCAGCACTTCGGTGGTTATCAAGTGCAGCCGGTAGCTGTAGATGCCGTAGGCCACCGCCATGGCGATCGCGGAAATCACTAGCGGGCTCCACCACGGCCATTGCCGGTTCATGCGGAAGTTGCGCGGGGCCACGTTGGTGTAGGGGTCGCAGACCGATTCCGGCACGGGGCCGCGCAGTTCCCGGATGATCCCGTGGAGCTGGTGAATAAGCCCGTTCAGTGACTCTTCGCCTTTCGGCGCGATGGCGTATTTGCCCTTCAGGCCAAGGCACAGCACGAAGTACATGAACTCCAACACGTCCTGGTAGCGCTTGGGTTCCTGCATCAAGCGCGACAGCACGGTGAAGAATTTCTCCCCACCCCAGGTTTCGTCATGGAAGATGCTCAGCAGCGGTTTCTGGCTCCAGCAACTGTTTTTACCCCAGGGCCTTTCCATGACCGCTTCATCGATGAACAGGCAAAGGCCGTAGGAGTACGCCAGCAACTGAGCGGGCTCGTAGCCGTGCTGGCGTAGCTCCTCGCGAATATTGACGATCGTGTTGCTTACCTGCTGGTGCACCTCCTGGATGTTGGGCAACGCATCCAAGGTGCGCAGGCGTATCACCAGGCCAAACAAGGGGGCGGCGGCGTCCAGCATCAGGTTTACGTAACCACCGCGCAGTTGAAATTCCGGGTCGGCGGGGTAGCCTTCAGAAGCAGGCTGGGCCTGTACTTCTGATTGAGGATCGGCAGGCGATGTATTCGCCCCGCTATCAGCATTCTCTATCGCCCCGAAGAACTTTTTATCGTTACCCTGACTGTTGTGAGTGTCATTTTTCATTTCATTCACTCCTAATCGCCCAGAACTGCAGCTCTAGCCCAGGGAAGTCCCCTGCAATATGAATCCCGAACCCATTGGCTTTTTTCATGCATGCCCAGGCAGGGGCACGTCGATCCAGTTCGAAGTAGCTGAAGCCTGCATGGAAGGGCAGGTCGCGAGGCGCCACCGGCAAGGTGTTCAAGGGAATGCCGGGCAGTTGCAACTGCACCAACTCCTCCAGTGCCTCGAGTGAAGTGATCTTGGCTTTCTGGATGAACATCTGGCGCAACGCCTGGGGTGGCAGATCGGCGCGCACTGCAAGGATGAACGTGGCCCCATCGATCAGTCGGCGGTCCTCCAACGCGGCTGTCAAAACGCCGTACTCCAGCGTCTCCAATGGCAGCGAAACGGCGCGTGGTTGCAAGACTGTGCTCAGTGCCCGGCGTAGCGTATCTTCCAGCGGCTTGAAGGAGGTGCGTAGCGCAGTATGGTGATAGGCGGGATATTCCTGTGGCAGCCGGCTCTCGTCGGTAAAGGTCACGAACTCACCGCAGGCCTGGCTCATGCACAGGTAGAGCTGCTCGGGGTGGGTCTGCCCTTGCCGAGCCAGATGCTGGAAGCACGGCCACCAGCGGTTCATGGCCTGCAGCAGGTTGAAGTCGCGAATATCGGCGATACCGGACTGCCCTGAGGCGCCAATGCGGGCGGCCAGGCTGCGCGCACGTTCGCGAAGGGAGTTGGTGATTTCTTCAAGGAAGCGTTGCAGCGCTGGCACCGCACGCACCGAAACGCTGGTGGGGTAGAACCCCTCATCCAGCTGCAGGCTGCCATCGGGGCGGCGTTCCAGAATGCGGGCCAAAGCCAACCGTGTATAAGCGCTGCTGTCTTCGGCCTTGCGTTTGAGCTGTAGATTCGGCACCGCCAGGTCGACTTGCACCAAGTCTCCGTCGGCGCTGTGGGTGTCCTTGATTTCCTCTGCGTGGGCACGGTAACGGAAGTTGGCGGCATTGTCGGGCCAGCTCACCTCCCGGCCACCTTCGGTACGCAGCGGCAGGCACAGGTAGATCTCGCTGTCGTTGGCGCCGTCGTCCTCGATTTCCAGCGGTGGGGGTGGTGGCAGGTCTGCGGGGATATCGAACACTGTGCCGTCCGGCATGATGCCTCGTGCACGGGTGATGGCGACCTTGCCCAGGCTCAGGTATTCATCGTTCAACTGCAGCTCGCTGAAGCCGTAGAAGGCGGCGTTCAGGCTACCAAGACGTTGATGCAACGCCGCTTCGGCGGCACGGCAAGCCTGTTGGAAATGCTGCGGTTTGACGAACAGGCCCTCAGGCCACAGGACGGGGTTACGTGAACTCATGAGCGCTCCATGTCAGCGTGAGTAAGCGAGAAATGCACGGCTGCAGGTACCATCAGTCCTCCTCCTTGAGCAGGACCTGCGTGTCGTTGAGCAATACCGACAAGATGATCTGGTGGCCACGGGGCGCAATGCGCAGTACCTGGCTCCAGGTGGCGTTTTCCTGGTTCCGGTAGTCGGCGATCACCGCAACGAAGCGTGTCTCCGGCTCGATGGGCGTAAAGGGGATGAACTTGAACTGGCCAGGGCGCAGCAAGTAATCGTCATCGCGTATGTAGGTGCTTCGCAGCGCCTTGGCAGGGTCCTTGTCCAGCAGTTCGTACACGCTGTTGCGGATGAGCGAGTCGTCGCGCAGTTGCAGGATTTTGATGGCCATGGGCGTAGCGATGGGCTCGGCAGCCACGGTGGTGGTGCGAGGCAAGATCAGGGCTACGGTCGGATCCTCGTAGCTGCCGGGGGTACTTTCTTCCAGGGGGGAGCGCGCTGGATCGTCGCCATCGTCCAGTGGCATGTCGACGGGCGACAGGGCGGGGAAGTGTTCCTGCAGGTACTCATGCAAGGCCCCGATTTTTTCGGTCAGCACGTAAGGGTCACCGGCGCTCAGGCTAACGGCATACGGGCTGGGCTCGATCACAGGCTCCAACTCGGACACCACTTCAAGGCTGTGCGGATTGCCATTGAGTGTTGGGCTGGCATTGATGCTGAACGCGACTTGAGTGGGGTGTTCATTGGGTGGGCCGACGGGTACCGAGGGGTCCATCACCACTTGGCCGATTTTGCTCAGGGAGGTGCACCCCGAAAATCCGAGCAGCGCAACCAGCAGGCCGGCCACGAGTGAATGACGCATCATGGGCGATCTCCTGCAATGAAATGGTCCAGCGGGGGCTCGTTGGCTGGGCTTGTCGCTGTATCCAGCGCCGTCAAGGGATCGTTGCCGATACCTGGCGCGAAGGCCGAGCAGATATCGGCGGCAACCTGCGCGGCGCCTGAATCGGTTTGCCAGGCGGTGCCTGGGGCCTCTAGCAACCAGCGGTCAAGGAGGTTCTGTTTAGAACTGAACAACTCCTCCAGGGAATGTGAATCGGCCTGTGAAAATTGAACGTGCAGGCGATAGGCACCAACCCCCAGTTGGTCACCCTCAACCAGGCGCCTGGGGGCGAGTGGCCCCAAGTTCTCGCGGCTGTCATTCAGGTAGGTACGCTGACAGCGGTCGATTACGCAGAAGCTGCCCTCGATCCAGCGAATCTCGCAATGGACCGGTGCAACGGTCTGCTCACGATCATTGATCAGCCAGGTGCACCCGGCGCTGCCGATGGTGCCGCCCGCGCAGTCGAACTGATGGCGGGCGGTGACGTTGTGGTGCAGCTGATCAAGGTTGGTGATGCTCAAGGTCAATGTGCTCATGAGCGCCCCCGGAACCGCACCACAGGGCTGATCTGGCCATGGCGGTCATCGACAAAGCTGGTCCAGCCCAGATAGGCGCCTTGGCTACGGTGCAGGCAGAAGGACGACAGCGCGTTGCGCTTTATCCGCAGCTCCAAGTCATAGGCCAGCCCGTCGCGCAACAGGAAATCGATCAGTGCACGCAAGCGATTGAAATTGAGGCCGCTGGGCAAAAAGTCACGCAACTGTTCCTGGTCCAACTCGCTGATCACGATGGTGAACTTGCTGCTGCGGGTTCGCGTGCGGCTGCCGATCATGAAGGAGTTGCCAAGCTCGCCGTTGCTGCGGCCAAGGCGTACCAGCTGCTTGGCCTCAGTGAGGACTGAGCGCGTTTCGAATTCGCGGATCTGCACCTGCTGCAAGTCGAAACAGTGGGCAATGATGCCGGCAACGGTACCCGGTGCACGGCTGCGGCTGGCAATGACCCCAGCGAAGCTGAGCAGCCGGCTCCAGGGCAGAGCGGTGTGGCCGCGCAGCTGTTTGTCGTTCAACCCGAGCAGGGCAAAGATGTACTGCGAGAAGCCATCGGTAGCACCCGGCTGGAAGCGGATGTAATAGCGGTACTTGCGCCAGATGCGGTGCAACAGGCTCAGCAGGTAGTGATTGAAAAAGTCGAAGAAGGCCGGCCGCACACCGATGCCGTGGGCATGCTCGTACGACACTTCTTCTAAGTAATAGGTTGGCAAGGGCGAGTCAGTGCCGTGCAACCCCATGAAGGTGGTGCACACGCGATAGCGGTCTCCTGCGTCTGGCATGCGTTCGGCCTTGTACACGTCGGCCACCGGAAAGGTCAGCCGCGGGTCGCTCGCAAGCCGCACGCGCCGCCGCGTGGCCGGGTCGGGCCAGCGTGGTTCCAGGTTGTCCCCGTGCAAACCGTACAGGCGCTCTAGCAACTGGAAGAAGTTGTACTGGTGCGCCTCGGCGAGCAGTTTGTCGGCTAGATCAGCGGTTGCTTGCCGGTCTGGATTGGCCATGTGTAGTGCTCGTTGTTGGTGGTGTTGATCACTTCCAGTTGGTGGAAGGAATTGATGCTGGCGTACAGGGCGAAGAAGTGCGCGAGCACGCAACCGAACAGATACAGGTCGCCTTCGCAGAGGAATGCGCTTTGGTCCAGTTTCAGCCGTGTACGCAGGCCGCGAATGGGCTGGCCCTTGATCAGCCAGTCCAGGGGGGCTGTGTGCACATCCTGGATGCCGTCCAGGCGTTTGCGGGTGGTACGGGTTTGCTGGATGTCATGCAGGGCGGCGAAGTCGTAGGCATTGATGACCGCTTTCAACGGCTCGGCCGAGAGCAGCGACAGGTAGTTCAGCGACATGTTGGAGATCAGGGCCCATTGCAACTGGCCGTCCAGCACCGGCCGACAGGGGCGGCTTGGCGCACAGAGGTTGGTGTAGGTGGCCAGGGGAGGCGTGATCTCGGAAATCACATTGATGTCGTCGACAGCCAACGCTCGCGGCAGATCTCGGTTGGTGCAGGTCAGGTCGATGGAGGCTGTTTCCAGCTCGCCGATGTAGGCGTTGGCGTCTGCGCGTACGAATGCGATACGGTGGGTGACGCTATCGTCCCGCAGGGACGGTTCCATGATGTAGCGGTAATACAGTGCTGTGCGCCCCTGCACGTGCTCGATTTCATGGGCGAACGACTCGAAGGCTCGGAAGGTTCGCAGGTGTTCGCCGGCGCTGCCGTCTGTTGTCGTGCGGGTGCTGATGACCCGATCGACGCTGAATATTTCATACGCGTGGCGCTCCTCACCTCGGGGCGTAAGCTCAGCCTGGGCGAACCGTTGGGACAGGTCGATGGGCTCGGCGCTGTGGCTGAACAGGTTTACCGCGGGGGTACAGAACAGGCTGAAGTCTGCCCTGCCGACCCGCAGCGAATCAGGCAACTGCCGGGTGAAGTGAAATTCAAGGCAGACCTCCTGAGCCGCCTCAGCGGGCCAGACCTTCTCCAGGCCGGCAACGCTGAAAAAGTGGAAACGCTCGGGAAAGATGAAGTACTCCTGCAAAATCCGGTAGCCGTCGAACACGTTCGGTGGGTAGGGCAGCAAGGCTTCATCCGGGCTGAACCCTCGGAGGACGATGCTGCTGGCCGGCAGCCGGCGGACCTCGCCATCGACTGTCACCGCGACATGTTTGAGGTAGTGAGCAATCCACAGATAGAGGGTGCGGGCCGTTTGCGTATCACCGCTCAAATGAAAATCGAGACTGGCGCAGCCCAAGGTGTTCAACGGCCGATCGACCAAGGTTCGCAGGTCGAGCCGAACCACCGAACTGTCGAGCGTCTGCGTAGCACTGACCGCGTCGATCTCGAACGGATGGATGTCCACCGCCGTACAGGTCCGAAACTCGCAGTGCACGCCATCCACGGGTTTGGAGAACAACCGCGAGCCCTTGTGAATACGCTGCGACTGGCTGAGCGCTTGCTTGCGTGGGGTGAACTGGATGATCGTGGCGCTCGGCAGAGGCCGCAGGTAGTTGGGCCAAAGCAACTGCAGCATCGGGTGCGTCAGCTCCGGCAGGTCGTCCTCCAGCTTCAACCGGAGCTTGGCGGTCAGGAAGGCAAAGGCTTCCATCAGGCGTTCGACATCCGGGTCGCTACCACCCTTGCCGAGCAGCCGGGCAAGTTGTGGGTTGTCCTGAGCGAAATCGTTCCCCAGTTCATGGAGATAACGCAACTCTTCGCTGAATCGATCCTTGAGTGACATGGGTCACCTCACGCGGGTGTGGCGGTTATGGCCGTTGACCAGCAGCTCCAGTTGCAGCTGCTCGGTGTGGTTGTTGACCTGCACGTGGCAGTCCAGCCGGAAGTGCAGCTCCAAGGGGGCATGACAATCGGGTACTGCCTTGAGCGTTCGCACGTGCACGCGCGGTTCGAAGCGCTCAATGGTGCGGCGGATGTCTGCGCTCACTTGCTTCAGGAGGTCGCCGCTGCTTGCGTCGTGCCGGTTGAAGTCATGCAGGCCCAGCTCAGGGCTGCTTTGTGAGCAACCCTGGCGAGCGTTGAGCAACGTTTCGAGGTGGCGCTTGATGGCGGCGAACTTCTGGGTAGCGTTTTCTTGCCTGGACAGCGCCCGGCCTGCGAACGGGTTCGTCACCAAGTCATCGAAAAATCCACTCATTGGGTATCAAGCCGGCCAACCAGGGAGATTTCGAAATTCGCTCCCATGTACTTGAAGTGCGGTCGTACGGCGAGAGAAACCTGGTACCAACCCGGTTCACCGGCAACGTCCGAAACTTCGACCTTTGCAGCGCGCAACGGGCGACGGCTGCGCACATCGGCAGACGGGTTTTCCTGGTCGGCGACGTATTGCTTGATCCATTTGTTCAGCTCTGACTCAAGGTCCTTGCGCTCTTTCCAGCTGCCGATCTGTTCGCGTTGCAGCACCTTGATGTAGTGAGCCAGCCGGTTGACGATGAACAGGTAGGGCAGCTGGGTGCCGAGCTTGTAGTTGGTCTGCGCTTGCAGGCCTTCCGGGGTCTTGGGGAAGTTCTTTGGTTTTTGTACCGAGTTGGCTGAGAAGAACGCGGCGTTGTCGCTGTCCTTGCGCATGGTCAGGGCGATGAAGCCTTCTTCGGCCAGCTCGAACTCCTTGCGGTCGGAAATCAACACTTCGGTAGGGATCTTGGCCTGAAGCTGGCCTAAGGACTCATACAGGTGCACCGGCAGATCCTCGACTGCGCCACCCGATTGTGGGCCGATGATGTTCGGGCACCAGCGGTAGCGGGCGAAGCTGTCGTTGATGCAACTGGCCAGCAGAAAGGCGGAGTTGCCCCACAGGTAATTGTCGTGCTGCCCGTCGATGTCCTCGCGGTAGTGATAGCTCTGGACCGGATTTTCCTGCGGATGGTAGGCCGAGCGGAGCATGAAGCGTGGGCCGGTCAGCCCAACATGCCGGGCATCCTCGCTTTCACGGAAGGCACGCCACTTGGCATGCCGTGGGCCGGCGAAAATGTCCTTGACCTCCTTGAGGTTTGGCAGCTCTTCGAAGCTGCTGAGATTGAAGAACTCAGGAGACGGCGCCGCGAGAAAAGGGGCGTGTGCCATGGCGCCCACCGAGGCCATGTAACTCAGCAGTTTGATATCTGGAGAGGAGGGGCCGAAGTTGTAGTTGCCGACCATCGCGGCAATCGGTTCACCGCCAAACTGGCCATAACCTGCGGTGTAGACATGTTTGTAGATGCCACTGCAGGTGATGTCGGCTGAGTTCTCGAAGTCGTCGAGCAGATCACCTTTGCTGACGTGC
The DNA here is from genome assembly GCF_044748705.1 of Pseudomonas sp. NPDC089758. Taxonomy (NCBI): domain Bacteria; kingdom Pseudomonadati; phylum Pseudomonadota; class Gammaproteobacteria; order Pseudomonadales; family Pseudomonadaceae; genus Pseudomonas; species Pseudomonas sp. NPDC089758. Next base: position 232,040 of record NZ_JBIVGN010000006.1, on the reverse strand, counting down.
AAAACTTCAAGCTTGATGTTCTCGCGAAAGTCTGTTCGGTCGACTAAAAGCTTGAGGCTTCGCCAGGCGGATTCAAGTTGCTGGAACTCGGGTTCATGCAGGATGGCATCCATCTGCTTGCTGAGTACTCGATCCAGCTCCGCAATCATCTGATCGACCCGGTGTTTGTTGATAAGTTGATCTGGGTCATGACTTTTAAGGATTTCGGTAATAAAGGCAGACACGCCTTGGCGAGCGACTTGATAACCCTCTTGGCTGGGAACCAATTTGGTTTCTGCCATGATCTGGTCGAGCAGGGTGGCGTTGCTCAGCGTTTCGGTCGTTGTTTCAACCGCGACAGTCGTGTTGTTTTGCTTTGGCATAGGGACGCTCCGTTGTCTCAGTCTTCTTTCGGCGCTTCAAGCACCAAGTCCAGTTCCTGGGCCAGTTGTTTGCGCGCTTGCTCGTCATTCAGCAGGTGCTGCAGTTGCTTGCGGAAGGTGGGCACGTTGCCCAGGGGGCCTTTCAGGGCGACCAACGCTTCGCGAAGCTCCAGCAGCTTGTTCAGCTCCGGTACCTGTCGCGCGATGCTGTCGGGCCCGAAATCGCTGATGGACTTGAACCGCAGGCTGACCGCGAGCTCTGCGTCGGGGGCCGTGCTGAGCACGGAGGGCACGGACATCACCAGGTTGACATCGGCATCGTTCAACACATTGTTGAAGGAGTGTTTATCGATGCGCATGACCGAGCGGTCCTCTAAGGCGCGGGCATCTTTCAACCCGAAATCACCAAGCACCATCATCTTATGCGGCAGCTCTACTTCGGCCTGTTCATCGCCAGTGGCGGGTACGTATTTGATGTTGATGCGTTCTTTAGGTGCAACTGACCCTGTGGCTTTTGCCATCGCCGAATATCTCCCTTGTTAATTGTGGGCGTGCGTAAAAGTTATGTGGTGTGCGTCAGTATGTTTTGTAGGAAATTTCCCTGATGTTGGTCTGCGGTATAAACAAAAAACAACGGTGGTTTAAACAAGCTGGCGGGCTTTATGGGGTGCCCAAAAAAACATGCGCTTGGTTTGCATGTTTGGTCGAGTGCAAAAGTGTTAAAAAATATTTGTTTGTCGCACAGGAATTTTATCAGCTAGGCTGTTGTCGATTTCCGGATTCAGAAGTGCCTGATGGTTATTTGGATTCGTTGGTGATCAAGGAGTGTGTGTTGTTGAAAGGGAGTTACTTGCGATGGCTGGTAAAAATTCTTACATAGTAAGTCTTGCACTGGTGCTCAGCTTTCTATCGATGTCCGTGTATTCCGATCAGGATTGTCGGCGCATCGTTTCCAATTTGGAACGTTTGGCCTGTTTCGATAGATCGGCCGGAACGCCTGCTCATCTTGTGCCTGTGCAATGGTCCGCGCCGGAGCAAGACTCGCCCACGTTGCGTCGTGTGTTGACCAACGAGGTGGGGCGGCCCCCAGAGGACCTGACGTTTCGCCTCAAGGCTGAAGATGATGGGCTGATGATCTCGGCGCCGGCGATTGCTTCGGTCGCTCCGCATACCTACCTGGTCATCAGCTGCGTGCAAAACATTTCCAGGTTGCAACTGGTTACAGCACAACCCATCGAGGCCAGTCGGGTGAACGTGCAGTTGCAGGGCGAGCGGGGTTCAACTGTCCCTACCCTCTGGCAAGTGACGGAAAACGGCCAGGTGCTTGACGCTGGCAGAGGCTTGCCGGCCATCGAGCAGATCAAAAAGCTGATAAAGGCCTATCGCATTCAGGTCCAGAGCGATAGCCCGGCCGTTGACGGGCTGCTTTTCGATGCCCATGGGCTGGACCCACTCATCGATGAGGCGCGCAAAGCATGTCGCTGGTAGCAGAGGTCACCGCACAGGACATTGCCCGGCTGCTTGCCCCCATCGACGCACAGAACCCTGCCGGCCTGTTCGACGTGGAGGACGAAACCTACCAGGCCATTGACCAGGAGATGGTCAAGCTGGGTGGGCTGCAGGAGCCTTCCATCGATTGGGCATTCATCGAAGAAGCGTCCCGCCAGTACTTGGGCCAAGCGTGCAAGCACTATCGCATCGTCGCGCACCTGAGTGTCGCTTGGCTACGTAGCCGATGCTGGGAGCGCTGGGGTTTTACCCTGGCCTTGTTGGCCGGCATGGTCGAAGCCTATTGGGAAAGTGCACATCCTAAACCGGGCCCTAAAGGGTTTCTCGGTAAGCGTAAGCTGGTTGCCCTGACACTGATCCGCTTGGCCGAGGCATTACCGCGCCTGGATCGCTTCACCTTCAGCCCCGCGCACGCGGCGGCGGCTCAGGGCGCACTGCAAAGGCTGCAACAGCAGCGCGATGCAGCGCAGCTCGAAGAAGCGGCCCTGAGCGAGCTGGATCGGTTACTACGCAAGCACATGGAGCTTGCTAACGGGCTCACTGAGGCCCCCACGGAAAAGCCCCCTGCAAAAGGCAGCAAGTCTGCGTCGTTGGCCGAGGTCATCGCCACGCCAATGCCCCGTGTGTCGTTCGCCAACGAGCGTGAATCACGAAGAGCCATGCTCACCATGGCTGAGCTGATCAACCAGCATGACCCCTACGATCCTGCTGGCTACCAGTTGCGTCGTTTCGGCTTGTGGGCCCACATCCAGACGGCGCCTGAAACCAGGCACGGCCATCGCACTGAGCTGATGGCGGTGCCGCAGGAGATCGCCGGGGACTATGAAGATGCCATCGCCGGCACTGCAGTTGACGTGGCCATCCTCCAGCGGATCGAAAAGAGCGTGACGGCCAGTCCCTACTGGATACGTGGCAGTTTTCTCGCAGCGAGCGCTGCCACGCGCCTGGCGATGAGCGAGGTGGCTGAGGCTATCCGCGCAGCGAGTGCGCGGTTCGTGCAGCGCATACCTGCGCTGCAGCAGCTGTGCTTCAGCGACGGCAGAGTATTTGTCGACGACCAATGTCTGGCGTGGCTCCGGGGTACACAAGGGCAGTCCGATTCGGGCGCAGCTTCGCAGGAATTCGCAACGCTTCGAGAGGAACTGGCCTGCCAGCTGGAAACCAGCGGCGTTGAAGCGGTATTGCTCAGGCTGCAGGGAATGCAGGCGGACTTCCGTAGTTTGCGTGAGCGCTGCCATACCACCGTGATCGCGGCTGATCTGTTGGCTGCCCGGGGTGTGTCCTGGCTGGCCCAGGATTTATGCGCAGGCGTTGCTCGAACGATGCAGGAAACCTCCGCCAGCGCCTGGGAGCCTGAGGTGTTTCAACGCCTTCAGCAGTATGCATCCACCATCCCTCGCGGGCTGATTGCAACAAGAAATGGGAGTCACGATGAGTCGAGTGTGGAAGCATCTTAAACGTTGGGGCCTGCCCCTGCTGACGGGTGTCGGCCTGGCCATGCCGCTGCTGCTTGGGCTGGGCGCCGTCTTGCTACTGGCCGCGCTCTGGTGGCTCGGCCCGCAATGGACCTGGCGCGAGCAGCAGCCGCTGGCGAGCGTGGCGCATCGCGCGCTGGCTAGCCTGACACTTGTGTTGGTGCCGCTGCTCTGCTGGCTGGTGGTCTTGCACGGGCGTTCGCGCCGCCTGCAGGCGCAGCGCCAGCAGGCGGTGGCCGCTGAGCTGGACGATGTATTGCCCTTCGTTCAGGCACAAGAAAAGGCATTAGACCAAGGGCTGGCGCGTTATCTGGACAACGCCGGTGGCCGACGTGCGTTGTATCGGCTGCCCTGGTATCTGGTGGTGGGTGACGAGCAGGCCGGCAAGACCAGTTTTATCGACCGTACTGAACAAAGCTTTTCCCTGACCCGTATCGACAAAGCACAAGCTCGGGGCCGACAGGCGCAAGCACTGGCACACCCGATAGGCTGGTGGGTCAGTGACGACGCCGTGATCATCGACCCTCCGGGCGCCTTCATTCGTCAGGGGGCGTTGGCGGGCTTGTCCGAAGCATCGAAAACATCGAACCCACCCCCTGCAACCTCGGCCAGGTTGTGGGAACACCTGTTGGGCTGGCTGGTGCGTAACCGAAGCCAAAGAGCCCTCAACGGCCTCTTGCTGGTTGTCGACCTGCCTGCTTTGCTGCAGGGGGCACCTGAGCACCGTGTTGCGCTGGCGCATGTCTTGCGCGCGCGGTTGTATGAGGTAAGCAATCAGTTGGGATCGCGCCTGCCAGTGTATGTGGTGCTGAGCAAATTCGACCTGCTGGACGGTTTTGACCAGCTATACGCCGCGCTGCCTGCCGCCACACGGGAAAAAATGCTGGGCTTCACCTTCAAGTTGGAGGCTGCCGGCACGTTCGACGATTGGCTGGAGGAATATGGTGAACACTACCGTCGCTTGATCAACGATCTGTTCGAACAGGTGGTCGAACGGCTGGACGTCCTGAACGGTGCAGCACAGCGCTCGCGTCTGTTCACACTGCATGGGCAGCTGATCGGGTTGCGTCCGATACTGCTTGGCTTCTTGAAAGAAGCCCTCGCGAGTGACCGCTTCACCACCCCGGCTCTGGTACGCGGTGTTTACTGGTCCTCGGTCGTGCAGCAGGGCGACATGCTCAACGCGTTCGTGCGTGAGGCGGCGCAGCCCTACAACACCGAGTTTCCGCTGCGTGAGGGCAAGTCGCAGGGGCCGGCGCTGGTCTATTTCATTCAGCATGCCTTCCGGCGTGTCATCTACCAGGAAGCCGGGCTTGCCGGAGACAACATCAAAGTGGCACGCAGCAAACGGCGGTTGCTGTGGGTGGGTTCTGCAGTAGGCGGGCTTGCCTTCTGCGTCGCCATCGCCAGTTGGCAGCGCTACTTTGACATCAATGGCGCCAAGGCCGCCAACGTGCTTGCCAAGAGCAGTGAGTACAGCCATCACCAAGTGGACCAGCGTCTGGACCCCTCCGGGCGCAACCTGTTGGAGCCCCTGGACCAGATTCGCGATGCCGTGTCGGTGTTTGGCAACTACCGTGATGCGTGGCCGGGTATTTCCGATCTTGGTTTGTACCAGGGGCGCGCCATCGGCCCCCGCGTCGATGAGGCCTACCTGGCGTTGCTTTCCAAGCGTTTCTTGCCCGCCCTGGCAAGTGGCGTGATCGATGCAATGGACGCTGCACCACCTGGCAGTGAACAGCAAATGGCTGCTCTTCGTGTTTATCGAATGCTGGAGGACCGCCAGAACCGCCGGCCCGAATGGGTCGAGGACTGGTTCGCCCATCAGTGGCAACAGAAGTATCCCGGCCAGGGGCAACTGCAACGCGACCTGATGCGGCACCTCAACTATGCCTTGGCCTATGCCGATACCGATCTGCCGCAGTACAGCCAGCGCATTGCCGAGGTACAGCAGACGCTGCGCCAGATTCCCCTGCCAGAGCGAGTCTATGCGAGCCTGAAACAGCAGGCTGGGGAACAGCTGCATGTTGGCTTGGACCTGCGTCATCAGGTGGGGCCAGCGTTCGATGTGGTGTATCAGCTGTCGTCTCGCGCCGGGCAGGGGGAGGGGGTACTGATAGCACCCATGCTCACCGCCAAAGGCTTCAAAGAGTACTTCGAACCCCGTAGTCAGCGGTTTGCGGAAATGGCGATGATCGACCAGTGGGCGCTGGGTGAGCGCGGTCAGCTTGATTACTCGGATGCCGACCGGGAGGCGCTAGGCGAACGGCTGCGTAACTTGTACAGCGCCGATTTCATTGACAGCTGGCGGCGCGCCTTGAATGCCTTCGCGGTGGCTGACTTCCGTGATCTGGATCATGGGGTCGCGATCCTGCAGCAACTGACCGGGCCTGCGGCGCCTCTGCATCGGCTATTGGATGCTGTGAAGGACAATACGTCGCTTTCATCGGCCGTGGGCGCAGAGTCTCTTGCGCAAGCCGAAGCGTTGCGGCCTGCAAGTAGCAAACCTGAGCAGCAACAGGCATTGGCTATTCAACGGGCCTTTGCTGGGCTGGGTGCCATGCTGCAAGCAGCCGGTGAGAAACCCAGCTATTACGATGAGACCCTCGGTGCGATCGCGGCCGTGCACGACTATGCCAAGTCGGTGCAGGATAGCCCTGACAGAGGCAAGGCGGCGCTGCAGGCCGTGCATCAGCGATTCTCGATGACGGGGCAGGACCCGATAGGCACCCTGCAGCGGGTGGCTACTGGCTTGCCGGAACCCATCAACCATCAGATCCGGAAGGTCGCCGATCAAACGGCGCGAGTGCTGAATGTCGAAGCCCTGCGTGAGTTGGAGCGGCGCTGGGACGCTGAGGTCTATAGCTTCTTCCAGCAGCGCCTGGCCGGGCGCTACCCCTTCGTGGTGCGGGCGCCCGATGCCTCCTTGGACGACTTCGAGGCGTTCTTTGGCCCGAAGGGGCGGCTTCAGCGATTCCATGATCAATACCTGAAGGTCTTCCTGCAGGAAAACCTCGAAAGCCTGCAAGCGGGCCATCAGGGGCAATCACTGATCCGTAGCGATGTGATCGAACAGCTGGAACGGGCAGACCGTATCCGTGAGACCTTCTTCGATCAGCGCGGCAACCTGAGCGTGCAGTTCAGCATCGAGCCGTTGGGCCTGAGTGCCAATCAGCGTACAAGTTTGCTGGACCTGGACGGCCAACTGATTGCCTACACCCATGGCTCGAGCCAAATCACCGGCATCGTCTGGCCTAACACCCTGGGGCAGCAGGTGCGCAGCAACCTGACCTTGCTGAGGCAGAACGGTAACAGCAGCAGCCTTGAATACCGTGGCCCCTGGTCGATGTTCCGCTTGCTCAGCCGTGGCTCGCTCAATGGACGCACGGCGGCCAGCGTGGACCTGAGCTTCAGGGCCGGCGATGGCGTGATGCGCTACAGGCTCAACGCTGAAAAAGCATTCAACCCCATTACTCAGGAACCGTTCAAAGGTTTCCACTTGCCACGAGGGCTGTTGCAACAGTCGCCCAAACTGGGGCCTAGCACGCAGGCAGGTTTATAAAGGGGAAGATCATGCAAACGGAAGAGCGAGTAAAGGCGCTGAATTATTGTGCCCACGCCATCGAACAACTGGAGTCTGGCATTCATACCGTGCGTTAGGATATGCCCGGTATCCTGCACGCCCCTTACGCCGTCGTGAGGCTTTTGCGCGAAAGTGTGAAGTTCATCCTGCCCAACTGCGCTGAGCTAGTGGACATGGGTGAGGTCCGCCAGGCCCACCTGGACCTGGCACGGCTACCCTTTCCCGTGGTAGCGCTGGAGTCTCCCTGGGTGTTCGATGGTAATGAAGGCGAAGACAAGCCAGGGTGCCACCGTTCAACGAAGCGAATTGCTTTATGCGTCACTATGGGACCTGAACTGGCCGGCTTGCTACCCGACACTGAGCGGTTCCTGGAAGAGGCACAAGGTGGGATGGTGGTGTACCCGCTGTATTGGAATGGCGCTACGAGCCGCTGGACCCTGCCTATAGGTGGTGTGTTCGTTCCCCATAGAACGAGGTGGCCGACTATGTGCGTGAGGAAGCGATAGTGGTGGACCGCTTGGCCAGCGACGGGTTGCTGGAGGTGGATCCTAGCTGTTCCAGGCAACGAAAATTCAATGTCGCCCCCACAGTCCTCATGCCCCGCCGGCATTCGTTAATCCGAGTGTGACAGGGGAGATGATGCAGAAGGACTATTCACTCATTTCTTCTCGCGAGAACCCTGCGATAATCGGGGGCAATTGCAAGGGCCTGATCATGCTGACCATCTCCAACAACGTACAGATACCGGATGCCGAAATCGAACTGACTTACATCCGCGCGCAGGGCGCGGGTGGGCAGAATGTCAACAAGGTATCCAGCGCCGTGCACCTGCGCTTTGACATCCCGGCCTCTTCGTTACCCGACTTCTACAAAGAACGGTTGCTGGCGCTGCGTGACAGCCGCATCACCGGCGAGGGGGTGTTGATCATCAAAGGGCAGCAGTACCGCACGCAGGAGCAGAACCGTGCTGACGCACTGGCGCGCCTTGCCGAGTTGATCATCAATGCCGGCAAGACCGAGAAGAAACGCCGTCCCACCAAGCCGACCCTTGGTTCGAAGACCCGTCGCCTGGAAGGCAAAGCCAGGCGGAGCAATGTCAAGGCGGGGCGGGGCAAAGTGGATTTTTAGTGCTGGGGTCTCCAGCGCCATCTGCGCCAAAAGCTAGGGGTCGATGGCCAGGCGGCAGAAGCTGTCCGCGACCCACTCAAGTATCGTGCGCCGCGCGGGCGGCGCTCGATATCCAGCCCGCAGTGGTGACTAGCGAGCATTGGCAAACGGACAGGTACGCTACTGCAGTGTCACCGGCCTCATCTCCAGGGGCATCCCTGCCAGCGTCGCCTCCATCCCCGCGATTTTACGCGTAAGCCGTTGCGCCTCCTCATCTTTGCCCTGTGCTTTCAGAAGATCCCGCTCTTTGCGTAATTCGAGCAGGCATTTTTGCAGACCCAGGCCAGAAGTATTGAACTGGTCCATGTTTCCCTCATGCTGAAGGCTTCCGTGCCGTTGTAGGAAAAATGGACCCTAGCAGTTCGATATCGCAGCGGAAACTGAGGTTTCATACAGCACATACTCAGCAGCAAGATGCGGCCTACAGCCGAGGGGAAAACTTCCTACAAATTAACGAGGGGCTGTTTCTATTCGTGTAGATCAGGCGTGCGGCGGATGCCCGTAATTGCTGAGCCGGCGATGACCAAGCCGTTCAAGTAGGCACGATGGTGTTGGCAGGCTGGCCAGTCTGCGCTGAAACTTAAAGTTGCAATTGTGCGGGGGCGGGCAGGTCGAACTCGCTCTTGTGAACGCCTACGAACCCACTGCCACCTTGGCGATCACGGTCGACCGGGCGCGTATCTGCGTCGCGGTGACCGCGAGCGCATCTGATACGCTTTTTTTCATCCGACCTGACTCTGTATCCATATCAGCTCTGCGCCGACAATGCCTTCATTCCCGCTATCACGTTGAAGAGGTTCTGATGGGCAAGCTCGCGCTGTTTCTGGGTGGTTTTCTGCTGCTGACCCTTTTGGTAGGCCTGCTGGGCACCATCCCCCCCGGCTGACACCGTTCCCTGCGGCCCGGCTATTTTCTCGCGCGGGCCCGCGTCGTGCCGCCACGGCAGTGGTCCTTGGTATACCGTTAGACTGGCGGTAGCTGCAAGTCATTCTCAAGTGAAAAGGCCTCGTGTACTCTCCCGCTCGCGTCATATTGAGTCGCGGCAGTGGGCCGGCCTTTTACCTTGGAGTCGATAGATAGATGGAATGCAAGAAGGACCCTTCAGCGCTGCTGGAGTGGCGTAGCCGTTTCCTGGCCGCAGGTATTCTCGAAGAAAACGAATACGACCAGGCGTTGCGCAGTGCCGATGCGCTGGAACAATCTGGCGTGATCAGTGCGGTTGAGTGGATCGAACTGGTCAAGGCGGCGAATGCAGCACTACTGCGCGTGCGATAAGTCCTTCTTTACGCGGGGAAATCTGTCCACAAAAAACGTGGGTAGGTCTGTGGATAAAATGCTGTAAGCCAAGCCGTTTGCGGCTTCTGTTGAATTGAGCAGATTTTGAACAGATGTCAGCGTGCCTGCCGGCTGCCCCCATTGCCTGCCTCGCGCAGTGCCAGCAGCAGCTCACGGACCCGCGCTGGCAACTCGCCGGCAGGATACACGGCGTGCATTTGCGGGTCTTGGCCGGTACTGGATGTCAGCCGGTAATCAGCGCAAACACGTACCAAACGGCCGGCGCTGACTTGTGCTTCGCCCACCCAGTCGGCCAGGCGGGCAATGCCGGCACCGGCCAGCGTACTGTGATAGACCGCATCTCCTGAGCTCAGTCGCAGCCTTGGATGGGGGCGCAGGCTGGTAATTCGGCCGTCGCGGGAAAAGTGCCAGGCCTTGAGAATGCGCGGGGCGGTATGCAGGATCAGCGAATGGTCAGCCAGATCCTCTGGCCGCTTGGGCATGCCATGGCGCGCCAGGTAGTCCGGGCTGGCATACAGATGGCGCTGGTAGCGCCACAGCGGATAACCGATCAGCTCGCTTGATTGTGGAAACGCGCCGCGCACCACGAAATCAAGCTTGCCCAGCAATGGGTCGAGCGCCTCGTCACGGTAGTGCACGTCCAGCGTTACCTGTGGGTGGCGCTGGGAAAACGCCGCCAGCACACCGGGCAGCACGTGTTCGCCAAGCAGTTGCGGCACGCCGAAGCGGATCCAGCCTTGGGCGCTGCCACTGAGTGCGGCCAATTCATCCGCGGCATCACGTTGCACATCAAGCAAGCGCTCGGCATGGGGGAGTAGTCGCTCGCCGGCATCGGTCAGGGTCACCGCGTTGGCGTTGCGGTTGAGCAACTTGCACCCGGTGTTGTCTTCCAGGGCCTGCACCGCCCGTGTAACGGCGCTGGGCGAGCGGCCCAGGGCGCGCGCAGCGGCGACGAAGCTGCGTTTGTGCGCGACGCTGACGAACGCCTGGATTTCGCGCAGCATGTCCAATGCCATGGGTGTCTCCTGGTTGCAGTTTTCGCAATATGGCATTTCAACACAGGCGCGCCGTTTTGATTAGCCTTGCAGTCTGCTTTCACTGCCTGGAACCCGCGCCATCATGGATATCGCCGTACTCTCGCTGTTCGCTTTTGCCGCCGGCCTCATCGATGCTGCGGTCGGAGGTGGTGGGCTCATTCAGATTCCGGCACTGTTCAATGTACTGCCCACGGCGCAACCTGCCGCCTTGCTGGGCAGCAACAAACTGGCATCGGTATGCGGCACGGCGTTCGCAGCGCGCTCGTTCATTCGCAAGGTCACCCTGGACTGGGGGTTGATCGTGCCGGCGGCGCTCAGTGCGTTCATCATGTCGTTTGCAGGGGCCGCCACGGTGTCGCTGGTGCCGCCCAGCGTGATGCGCCCAGCCGTGCTGGTGCTGATCGTGCTGATGGCGATCTACACCTTTTGCAAGAAAGATTTCGGCACCTTGCACGCGCCGGCAAAGATCGGCCGCAAGGAGCAATGCCTGGCGGTACTGATCGGCGGCGCCATCGGTTTCTACGACGGCCTGTTCGGGCCGGGTACCGGCAGCTTCCTGATCTTCCTGTTCATTCGCTTTTTCGCGTTGGACTTCCTGCACGCTTCGGCATCGGCCAAGGTGGTCAACATCGCCACCAACCTCGCGGCGCTGGTGTTCTTCGTGCCCTCGGGCAATGTGCTGTATGCCATTGCTTTGCCCATGGCCGCATGCAACGTGCTTGGAGCGCTGACCGGGACCTGGCTGGCCGTGCGCAAGGGCGCAGGCTTTGTGCGCGGGCTGTTCCTGGTCTTGCTGTGCGTGCTGATCGCCAAGCTGTCCTGGGACTTGCTGATAGGCTGAGTCAAATCACCTGGCGCTGCGCCTTCGCCACTTCGACACGATTGCGGCCGTAGGCCTTGGCGCGGTACAGCGCCTGGTCCGCACGGGCCAGCAGGTCGTCCAGGTTCGGCGCCGGCTCGTGCCCGGCGCAGCCGTCCAGGCCGATACTGACGGTGATCTGCAGGCGCCCGTCGCCCTGTGCCAGGTGCAGGTCCTGGACTGCTCTGCGCAGGCGTTCGGCGGTGAAGCTGGCGCGCTCCGGTGCCAGGCCTGGCAGCAGTACCACAAACTCCTCACCGCCCATGCGCGCCAGCAGCTCGCCACCGTGCAACTGGTCTTGCAGGGTCCGGGCGAACAGGCGAAGCACTTGATCTCCCACGCCGTGGCCGTGGCGGTCGTTGATCGACTTGAAATGGTCGATATCGAGCATCATCAAGGTCAGCGGTAGCGCCTGTGCATGTTTTTGCCGGCTGTCGAGCAGGGCGTTGGCGCGGCGGCTGAAGGCGCTGCGGGTCAGCGCGCCGGTCAGGTGATCGATGGTGGCCTGATGCGCCAGGCGCGCGAGCAGGCTGCGATTGGTCTGGCTGACACAGGCGACCACCAGTGGCCCGAGTATCAGCATGGCGATGCCCAGGCGAGCCGACATCAGTGTGGTGACCCCAAGCTCGCTTTGCGGCACGCTGAAGTGCATCAGGTTCTGCGCCACCGCGACGATCAGCGTGCTCCCGGCAATCAGGGTCAGCAGCGAAACCAGAAACGGTGAGTAGGTCCATGCACACCACAGCAGTGCCGCGATCGGGAAGGCAATCGCTCCCGGCCCGCCGAAGGCGATGCTGAAGGCCAGCGAGGCCAGCAGCACCAATAAAGGTGCCATGGCTACCGCCTGGGCGCTGCTGCGCACCAGTGCCCGTGTGGAGGGTGCCGTCAGTAGTACCGGCAGGAGCAGCACCGCCGTCGAGAATTGTTCGCTGAACCAGGCCAGCCAGGTTGCGCGCACCGATTGCTCGAACCAGGGTGTAGCCATGGCACAGGCCAGGCTCGCCGCCACCGTCGCACCGGCCGCGCAGGCGCCGAATACACTGAGCACCCCACGCGGGCTGCGCATGCGCCGGTGCAGGCGTGGCAAGCGTGACAGCAGTAGCCACACGGTCACTATGACGCTCAGGTTGCACAGGTTGAGCCACAGCGCTGGCGGCCAGGCGCTGCCGCAGGCCAGGTCGGCGGCGACCATGCCCAGCCAGACCAAGGTGAACCCCAGCAGGGTGGCCTGGCGCGGGTAGCGCAAGAGCACGCCGGTCAGTACCGCATTGACGGGCCAGAACAACGACAAGGACTCGATCGGCCGCGCCAGAATACCGCCCAGGGTCAGGGCGAAGGTCAGGCCGAACAGAGCGACATAGGGCAACACGCGCGATTTGGCTGAATAAACCATAGGCTCGACCGACAAGCGGAGACGAAATCCAGGACAACGGCCTAGGGCACCTGGAGCAATAACGTGTCAGTGTGTTTCCAGGGGCCGCTTCATGTCAATCTGCCGCGATCACGCAGGATAACGGCCAATAACCTCTCGCTTCATAGACCGTAGAACCACGGCACCATCACCACCGCTACCAGCATCACCAGCACAGTGAAGGGCACACCAACCTTGACGAAGTCGGCGAAGCGGTACTGGCCCGGGCCGAGCACCAGGGTATTCACCGGCGAGGAAACCGGGGTCATGAACGCCGCCGATGCGGCCAGGGCCACGATCATGGCGAACGGATACGGCGACAGGCCCAGCTGGGCCGCGGTGCTGATCGCCACGGGTGCCATCAGTACTGCGGTCGCCGTATTGGAAATGAACAGGCCGATCACCGCTGTGACCATGAACAGGCAGACGAGCATGGCGATTGGCCCGGCGTCACCCAACAGGCTGACCAGCCCGCCCACTGCCAGGTCGATGCCCCCAGTCTGCTGCAGCGCCTGGGCGAAGGGCAGCATGCCGACGATCAATATCAGGCTTGGCCAGTGAACGGCGCGGTAGGCGCTGTTCATATCGATGCAACGCCCGGCCCCCATCAATAGGCAGCCGATCAACGCGGCGATCACATTGGGTACCACGCCGCTGACCATCAGCCCGACCATCACCGCCAGGCTGATCAGGGCATAGGGTGCCCGGGTACGGGCCGGTGCCACTTGGTCGATTTCGACAGGCAAGCTCAGTACCAGGAAGTCCTTTGGCTGGCTTTGCAACTGGCGCACCGCCTTCCACGGGCCGACAACCAGCAGCGTGTCGCCCAGGCGCAGGGGCTCTTCTACCAGGCGCTCGTCGATCGCCTTCTGCTCACGGCGCAAGCCCACCACGTTAAGGCCGTAGCGGGTACGAAAGGCGAGGCTCAGGATACTTTTACCCACCAGTTGCGAGCCGGGCGGCAGGGACACTTCGGCCATGCCCAGCTCCTGGGACTGGTCGATGAAATACGCGGCCTTGAAGTGCAACGGTTCCAGCTGCATGGTATGGCACAGGTTGCGCAGGTCGTCGCGATTGGCGAACAGGTCGAGCAGCAGCACATCACCCTGCTGCAGGACGGTGCTCGAATCGGCTGCGATCACCCTGGTGGTGAATTTGTGCTGGCGTTCGATGCCGATCACGTTGGCGCCATGCCGGGTGCGCAGCTCCAACTCCCCGAGGGTATGGCCGATCAGCGGGGAGCGCGGGCGAATACGCAGGCGCCGCTCCCGGCCGTTGAGCTTGTAGTCCAGTACCAGGTCGAGCAGGGTGCGGCGGCTTTCCACTCGGCCGTCCTTGCGTATTTCGCCATTGAGCCAGTGGCGTGTCAGCAGCATGTAGCCGATCCCCAGCACCAGCACCACCAGGCCGAAGGGCGTGAAGCTGAAGAAGCTGAAACCTTGCTCGCCGTGGCGCACCAGCTCGCTGTGCACCACCACGTTGGGCGGTGTGGCCACCAGGCTGAGCATGCCGCTGATCAGGCCTGCAAAGCTCAGCGGCATCATCAGGCGGCTGGGCGAAATCTGCAGGCGTGCGGCGATGCTCAACACCACCGGGATAAAGATCGCGACCACGCCAGTCGAACTCATTACCGAGCCCAGCCCGGCCACCGATACCATCAGCAACACCAGCAGGCGTGCCTCGCTATTGCCGGCCCGGTCGCTCATCCATTCGCCGATGCGGTAAGCGATGCCGGTCCGCACCAGCCCTTCGCCGATCACGAACAAGGCTGCGATCAATACCACGTTGGGGTCGCTGAAGCCAGCCAAGGCCTGCTGCACGGTGAGGATGCCCGACAGGGGCAGGGCGAGAATCACCATCAGCGCGACGACGTCCATGCGTGGTCGGTTGATGACGAAGAGCACGATGACGACAGCCAACAGGCCGAGGACCCAGAGCAGTTCCTGGTTCATGGGGCGGGGGTGTTCCTTCACTCAAGGGGGCACGAAAGACAGTAGCATTCAGTGTGGCAGCTTGTGGTGAAGAGCGTGTTGATGAGGGTCAGCGTGGAGGGGGCTGCCTTGTTCAGGCGCTGGAGCTTGCGGGAACGATGAGGCCCGGAAAGCAGGAGCCGGCAAGCCGGCCCCGCAAAGGCTGTGCTGAATCAGTGACGGTGCCGGCGATGCTTCTTGCCGTTGTTGTCACCCAGGTGGTTGCCAATGGCGCCACCTGCCGCGCCGCCCAGGCCGGCGCCGATGGTCGAGCCGGCCGAGCCGCCGACCTTGCCGCCCAACAGCGAACCGCCCGCCGAGCCCAGGCCGCCGCCGATGGCGGCTTCGGTGCGATTGCCTTTGCGCGCAGCCACCGCGCTGCCCGCGGCGCCGCCAAGGCCTGCGCCGACTGCTGCACCCGTGCTGCCACCGAGCTGTTGGCCGACGACATTACCCAGGACGCCACCCAGGCCACCGCCAATGGCGGCAGTACCGTCACCGGCGAAAGCGCCTTGGCACAGCATCAGGCCAAGGGCAAGGGAAGGCAAAGTCAGACGCATGATAGGGAGCCTCGGAAATTCATCAGGTTAAGAATGGGGTGCAAAGTAGTGTCAGCGGTAGTTGCGGTCACGGTAGCGGCGATCATCATCGTCTCGGTCATGCCGCTGATGGTGACGGTGATCACGGTCGCCATCGCGCCATCCACCCTCGTCATCGTGGTAGTGATGATGGTGGCAGCCGGCAACCAATAGAAAAGTGGCGATCAGAGAAAAACTTGCAAGGCGGGTCATCACGATATAGGTCCTTGATCCGCTTAGGTTTACGGGGCACATGCTGAGACTGTGATCGATCCGTTTGGTTTCCTGAGCGGACAATTTTTTGCTGCGGTGACGATCAATGGCGTGCTTGCCGGCAGCTGTTCTGTCCCGCTCGGTCATGGCTCGGCTGTGGCAGCGCGCTTAGACTTGCGCACAGGCCGCAAAGAAGACGGCCATCTGCCACACGGTGAATCATGATGATCGCCCATACACCCACGCTGTTCGCCGCCGTTGCACTGGTCGCGACCATCCTGGCGTTCTGCCTGTTGCTGGTCGGCCGGTCCAATCGCCACGACAACCTCTGGCTCACCGCTTGCGGCTTGCTCGCCCATGCGTTGGCCTACGTTTGCTACACCGCCTATGGTCATGCCCCGCTGTGGCTCAGCTATGGGGTGGGTAACAGCCTGCTTTCATTGGCCCTGGCTTTCTATTCGGCCAGCCTGTTTCGCGTGCGCGAGCAGGCTGTGCCCTGGCGGCAGGTCTTCATCATTCCCGTCTGCATGTTGGTGGGCCTGATGCTGCTGCTCGACACCGTGGAGCCGCGCATGCTGCTGGCGACGCTGGTGCTGATGCTGCAGTGCACGCTGATCCTGTACTGGGTGCGGCGCCACGTGGAGCGGCCGGGCAGGGCGCACCTGTTGCTTCAGATTGGCGCCCTTGTCAGCCTGGTGGGGCTGGGCATGCGGGCGTTGGCAGTGATCAATGGCACTGCCGTGGAAATGCGCTACGACAGCAGTAACCTCAAGCAGAGCATTTCCGTCGCTATCGGTACGGTAACGGTGATGATGTACTCCATTGGCCTGGTGCTGATGGCCAAGGAACGCAGCGAATCGCGGTTGAAGCACCTGGCCTTGCGCGATGTACTGACGGGCACCTATAACCGTCGGGCGATTCTCGAGCGCTTTGCCGTCGAGCTGGACCGCGCCCGTGGCGAGCGCAGCAGCTTGGCCGTGGCGATGATCGACCTCGACCATTTCAAGCGTATCAATGACCTGTACGGGCACCTGGCCGGGGACGAGGTGTTATGCCATTGCGTTCGGCAGTTGGAGCAGCGCCTGCGTCACCGCGACAGTCTGGGCCGCTATGGGGGGGAGGAGTTCCTGCTGCTGTTGCCGCAAGCCGATCGTAATGGCGCGATGGCAGCTCTGCAGGGCCTGAGGGAGGCCATTGCCCTCAGCCCGGCGCACTTCGCCGGGGACCAGATCACGCTGCGCTTCAGTGTGGGGCTGTGGTGCGGCGTGCCTGGCCCGCACGACACTACCGCGAGCCTGCTTGCCCAGGCTGACGCGGCGCTGTATCAGGCCAAGGCAGCCGGGCGCAACACGGTGTACATGGCGGCGTTGACCGCTGCCAGTTGAGTCAGGACGCCGGGTGGATGGCCAGCACCACGCCATTGGTGATCTGCACCAGCACATAGTGGTCGCCCATGCGTACCCAGTGGCTTTCTTTCTCCGGTGCTGGCAGGCCCTTGGCTTTCCAGTCGGCCACGGCTGCTTCGTCGCGTTTGTACTGGTCGGGGGCCTTGTCGCCCACTTTGAGTTCGCGGTTATGGGTTTCTGGTGCGGTAACGCTCTCTTGAGCCGAGGGTGCGGCTGACGCCATCATTGGCAGGCAGGGCAGGGTGGCCAGTAGCAGCGAAGGCAAAAGGCGAGGGACTTTCATTTCAATCTCCTGAGATGGCATGCCTTATCTGCGACAACAGCCCCCATCCGACAATTCACTCGCGATGCTGCGCAGTGCTAGAGTCGCCTTCTTTTTGTCCCGAGGATGGAACATGCGAGCAATTCTGCCGATGGCTGCGGCGCTGGTATTGGTCGGTTGTGCTTCAGCGACCATGGATACGGCCCGTGGTGGCAAGCCGACTGCACAGCTCGATTCGCAAAAGGCGCCGGAGTTGGTGGCCCAGTGCATCCAGTTCAGTTGGCAGAAAGAGGATGTGTTCGGGGACGACGCCAGCGGCTATCTGCAGCCGCGCAAGCAAGGTGGGCTGACGGTGTATACCCGCGAAGCGGAGTCGTTCGTGGATGTCTATCCTCAAGCGGGCGGCACGCGGGTGGATTACTACGCGCAGAAGAATGACGGCGTGGCCCTGCAGCGGCGGGCGGCGGCGGCTACCTGCCTGTAACGTTTGCAGGATTAGGGGCTTTGCCGGCGCCTGCGTGGGCACGCTCGGCAAGGTGCCGATGGCCGCAACTCAAACGACAAGGACGTACAGCATGGACCGATCACATCAACTCAACCGCGCCAGCTGGGATGAGCGCGCGCCGCTGCATGCTGCCTCGAAGGACTACGAGGTCGAGCAGCTGGTCCAGCAGCCGGCGCACCTTTCCCAGACCGTACGCTTCGACCTGCCACGCCTTGGCGATATTCAGGGCCTGCGCACCGCTCACCTGCAATGCCATATCGGCACCGACACCTTGTCGCTGGCGCGCTTGGGCGCGCTGGTGTGCGGGCTGGATTATTCGGCAGCCTCGCTGATGCAGGCGCGGCGTCTTGCCGGGCGTTGCAACACAGCCATCGACTACGTAGAAGCCGATGTCTATGAGGCCGATCAGGTACTGCAGGCAGGCACCTTCGACCTGGTCTACACCGGAATCGGTGCATTGTGCTGGCTACCGCGCATCGAGCCTTGGGCCCGGGCAGTGGCGGCCTTGCTCAAGCCTGGCGGTCGGCTGTTTCTACGCGATGGCCACCCGATGCTGATGGCCGTCAATGAAGACCATCAGGACCGGCTGCAATTGGAATATTCCTACTTCGAGCACGAAGCGCCGACGGTTTGGCACAGCGACCAGACTTACGTCGACAGCGATCAACGCCTCACCCAGACCGAAACCCATGAGTGGAACCATGGTCTGGGCGATGTCGTCAGTGCCCTGCTGGCGCAAGGGCTGCAACTGACGGCACTGGTCGAGCACCAGAGCATCCCCTGGGAGGCGTTACCCGGCCAGATGGACAAAGGCGCCGACGGCGAATGGCGCCTGCGCCGGGAGCCTGAGCGCTTGCCGCTGAGTTACACCCTGCAGGCGATCAAGGCCTGATCAGGACAGGTAGCCTCCGTCGACATTAAGCGCTGTACCGGTGGTGTAACTGGAGGCATCGCTGGCCAGGTACAGCACGGCGCCGGCCATTTCCTTGGGGGCGGCCACGCGTTTGAGCGGAATCTGCTGCAGTGCAGCGTTGAGGATGGCGTCGTTTTTCACCAGCGCCGAGGCGAACTTTGTGTCGGTCAGGCCAGGCAGCAAGGCATTGCAGCGGATGCCGAACTGCGCGCACTCCTTGGCGAAGACCTTGGTCATGTTGATCACCGCAGCCTTGGTCACCGAGTAGATCCCCTGGAAATGCCCTGGCGAAACCCCATTGATCGACGCCACGTTGATGATGCTGCCGCCGCCGTTTTCACGCATCAGCTTGCCGGCTTCGACGGACATGAAGAAATAGCCACGGATATTGACGTCGACGGTCTTCTGGAAGGCGCCCGCGTCGGTGTCCAGCACGTTGCAGAACTGTGGGTTGGTGGCGGCGTTGTTGACCAGCACGTCCAGGCGGCCGAACTGTTCGCGGATACCGGCGAAAACCTGCTGGATCTGTTCCAGTTCGCCGATGTGGCAGGCCACTGCGGTGGCCTTGCCGCCTGCCGCGATGATCGCATCGGCCACCTGCTGGCAGCCCTCGAGCTTGCGGCTGGAAACAATCACGTGAGCACCTTGCTGGGCCAGCAGGTGCGCGATGGCCTCGCCAATGCCGCGGCTGGCGCCGGAGACGAAAGCGATCTTGCCATCGAGGTCGAACAGGTGGGTCTTGGACATGCTGTTTTCCTTGGTGTCTGTCGTCAGAGCGTGGACTTGGCTATTACCTGCAGGCTCATCTGCTCCAGCAGCCGGTTCATGTGAATGAACTGGGCGAAGCGCTTGTCCTGGGTCTGGCCGTGGTAGAAGCGGTAGTAGATCTGCTGCACGATGCCCGCCAGGCGGAACAGGCCATAGCAATAGTAGTAATCGAAGTTGTCCAGGCGGATGCCCGCACGCTCGGCGTAGTAATCGACGAACTGGCGGCGGGTTAGCATGCCCTGGGCATTGCTCGGCTGGCGCCGCATCAGTTGCACCGGCGCCGGGTCGCTCGCCTCGATCCAGTAGGCCAGGCTGTTGCCCAAGTCCATCAGTGGGTCGCCGATGGTGGCCATCTCCCAGTCCAGTACGCCAATGATGCGCATGGGGTTTTCGGCATCGAGGATCACGTTGTCGAAGCGGTAGTCGTTGTGCACGATGCCTGGGCGAGGGTGGTCGGCCGGCATCTTTTCGCGCAGCCAGGCAATGACCTGCTCCCAACGCGGCGCATCGGGTGTCAGGGCTTTTTCGTAGCGGCTGGTCCAGCCTTCGATCTGGCGCTGCACGTACCCCTCAGGCTTGCCCAGGTCGGCGAGGCCGCAGGCCTGGTAGTCGACTTGATGCAGCTCTACCAGGCGGTCGATGAAGCTTTTGCAGAGGGCCTCGGTACGGCTGGCATCCAGGTTCAGTTCGGCGGGAATGTCCGAACGCAGGATGATGCCGTTCACCCGCTCCATCACATAGAACTCGGCGCCGATCACCGTTTCATCGGTGCAGTGGGCGTAGGCCTTGGGGCAATAAGGAAAGCCGCTGTTGAGCTGGTTGAGGATGCGGAACTCACGGCCCATGTCGTGGGCCGACTTGGCTTTCTGGCCGAAAGGCGGGCGCCGCAGCACGAACTCACGGCCTGGGTAAGCCACCAGATAGGTCAGGTTGGAGGCTCCCCCGGGGAACTGGCTGATGCGTGGTGTGCCCTCAAGGCCGGCGATGTTGGCCTTCAGGTAAGGATCGATGACTGCCGCGTCGAGTTCTTCGCCGGGGCGTACCTGAGTGGACTGATCGGTGAGCGTCATGCGTTTACCTTATTAT
Organism: Pseudomonas sp. NPDC089758; assembly: GCF_044748705.1. Taxonomy (NCBI): domain Bacteria; kingdom Pseudomonadati; phylum Pseudomonadota; class Gammaproteobacteria; order Pseudomonadales; family Pseudomonadaceae; genus Pseudomonas; species Pseudomonas sp. NPDC089758. The sequence continues at coordinate 211,640 of NZ_JBIVGN010000006.1, read as the reverse complement.
CGATCGCAAGGATTATTGGCTAATCTAATGGGCTTGAGGCATTGGAACAAGCGTGCCAGGTGCCCTATAGGTTTGCGTGTTGCCGGCCGATCACTGCACCGAATACGCCACGGCGGGCAAAAAAAAACCGAAGCCGGTCTGGCTTCGGTTTTCGTCTCGCGCGGTGCGCCCATCACTCAGGAAGGGAACAGCTCGCTGAGTTTCATCGACAGCATCATGTCGCCTTCAACGCGAAGCTTGCCGCTCATGAACGCCTGCATGCCGTCGGTCTCGCCGCTGACGATGCCCTTGAGGGTGTCGCTGTCCATCACCAGGGTGCAGTTGGCGTTAGGGTTCTCGCCTTCCTGCAGGTCGCAGGTACCGTCCTTGACGATCAGGGCGTATTTCTTGTCTTCGTCGGTGATGTCGAAGCCGAACACCAGGTCCAGGCCTTCGGCTGCAGACGGATTGAACTTCTCTTGCATCTTTTTCACGGCATCAGCTACGGAGGTCATGGCGTATTCCTTATTGAGTGATTTACGTCCCTGATCGGGACACAACAAGCCGGGCTCATCTGTAGGTAATGAGCTCCGGCACCTTCAACAACTGCACGTGGGCCTGGTTGTTGAAGGAAGCCAGTGCCACGTCGCGGCCGCGAAACTTCAGCTGGCTGAGCGACGTGTTGATGATCTGCCAGTTCAGCGAGAAGGCCTGGCTGGGGGTAATTCCAGTAGTCAGGTGAAGCAGGGCGGCAATGGTGCCTCCTGAGGTGAACACCGCGATGTTGTCGCCACTGCCGGCGCTGTCCAGCACACGTTGCAAACCACCCTGGACTCGCGCGGTGAACGCTTGCCAGGTTTCCAGGCCGTCGTCGGCCTGTTCGCCGTCGTGCCAGCGCTGCACCATCACGGCGAACAGGCGCTGGAATTCGCTGCGGTTCTGCGCGCCATTGCGCAGGATGTGCAGGGCCTGTGGCTCTTCGGCCAGCAAGCCGGGCAGCAGGGCACGGATAACACCGTCGGCATCGAACTCATTGAACGCAGGGTCGGTCTCAATGGCGGGCACTGCGCAGCCATTGGCGTGCAACGCCTCCAGCGCCAGCCGCGCAGTGTCTTGCTGGCGGCGCAGGTCGCCCGCCACGCATCGGTCCAGGCGCAGGTCCAGCCGGGCAAGGTGCTCACCCAGTGCCTGGCTTTGCCGCATGCCCACCGGCGACAGCACGTCATAGTCGTCTGCGCCGAATGAGGCTTGGCCATGTCGGATGAGGTAGAGGTTGCCCACGAAGGTATCCGGCCGCTTGAAGGTTGCTGCGAGGTTAGGATGCGCCACACAGGCTGTCAACGAAAAACATACAAGCGTTTGAAAAGGTCGTTTGAACTGTGTTGCCAGCGTTTACCGCAGCTGGCAGCGCCACGGGCGCACCGGTATGCTTGCTAAAGTTTTGCGCCGTACAGGCGCAGGTTCATAAGGAGTCAACGTGGAGTTTCTTGCCGAATACGCAAGCTTTCTCGCTAAAACCGCCACCCTGGTGATTGCCATCCTGGTGGTGCTGTCTGCCATCGCCGGCTTGCGCGGCAAGGGGCGGCGCAAGGCTGGCGGGCAGTTGCAGGTTACCCGCCTAAACGAGTTCTACAAAGAGTTGCGCGAGCGTCTGGAATCCGGCCTGCTCGACAAGGCCCAGCTCAAGGCCCTGCGCAAGCAGCAGGCCAAAGCGGAAAAACAGCAGAAAAAAGGCAAGGTCGAAGAGAAAGGCCGGGTGTTCGTGCTCGACTTCGATGGCGACATCAAGGCGTCCGCCACCGAAAGCCTGCGCAACGAAATCACGGCACTGCTGACCCTCGCCACGCCGCGTGACGAGGTGGTACTGCGCCTGGAAAGCGGTGGTGGCCTGGTGCACAGCTACGGCCTTGCGGCCTCGCAGCTGGCGCGCATCCGCCAGGCCGGCATCCCGCTGACCGTGTGCATCGACAAGGTGGCCGCCAGCGGTGGTTACATGATGGCCTGTATCGGCGAGAAAATCGTCAGCGCGCCGTTTGCCGTGCTCGGTTCGATCGGCGTGGTGGCGCAGTTGCCCAACGTCAACCGCCTACTGAAGAAGCACAATATCGATTTCGAAGTGCTGACTGCCGGTGAGTACAAGCGCACCCTGACCGTGTTCGGCGAGAACACCGAGAAGGGGCGCGAGAAGTTCCAGGAAGACTTGGACATTACCCACCAGCTCTTCAAGGATTTCGTCGCCCGCTACCGCCCGCAGTTGCACATCGACGAAGTGGCCACCGGCGAAGTCTGGCTGGGTGTCGCCGCGCTGAATCGCAAGCTGGTGGACCAGTTGCAGACCAGCGACGAGTACCTCAGCGAGCGCGCTCGCAACGCCAACCTGTTCCATGTGCACTATGCCGAACGCAAAAGCCTTCAGGAGCGAATCGGCATGGCGGCGAGCGGTGCGGTGGAGAACGCCGTGGTAGGGTTGTGGAGCAAACTTGGCCGCTTGCGCTAACACCTTGAACCTCTTGAATATTTTTTCTGTTCAGGGGGTTGCAAGGTTGAATGAATGCAGACATAATGGCGCCCATCGAAACGCAGCAAACTTTGAAAAAGGTTCTACGTTTCAAGGAGATAGAAGCGTAAGCAACTAGATCCGAACTTTGAGGCCGAGTAGCAAAGTGGTTATGCTCCGGATTGCAAATCCGTCTACGCCGGTTCGATTCCGACCTCGGCCTCCACATTCGAAAGCCCCGCAGATTAACGTCTGCGGGGTTTTTCTTTGGGCGTTAGAAAACCCTATCGTTTCCGCAGGCTTGAGTCATGGTGATGAGGCATGAGTTGCGCACACCGTGCAGCTTTCGCCGTTCCAGCAGTGCCTCGGTAAACTGACCAAGGTCTGCGAGTCGTTGTTTCAGACAGTAGCCGACCACCACCTTCGCGCGACAGCTAAAGCCCGCGCAAAGGATGTGCCGCCTCTTCACTGAATCGGCCTTATCAACTCAGCGCCCTGATTACGTACATTCCCCACGGCCTTGCCCACCGGGTACCACCTGAAATCCTCAGCCGGGCGGCATCCTGTCTCCACGATCGCTGCAGCGCGCTCAGGCGACGTGGTAGGGGCCAGCCACTCTAGAGCGGTCTCTGGCGTCAGCACCAAGGGCTTTCTGTCATGGATGTCGATCAGCCCCTGGTCTGCCGCGGCCGTGACGATCACGAACCCGTCGCGCTCGTCCGGCTCAGTGCCCTGGTGCACTTCAGCGAGCGCAGCGAAGTAAAGCGGGGCGCCATCCGCGCTCGTGATGTACATCGGTTGTTTCCGCTTTGGCTCTGCTGGGTCGGGTATCCACTCGAACCACCCGTTCGCTGGCGCCAGGGCTCTACCGGCTGGCCACAGGTCTCTGAAGAACTTCCCCGTCACGACCGTCTCAGCACGAGCATTGATCGGGTCGGGGCGCTTCCCCTTCGCCCAAAATGGCGACCACCCCCACTTCACCCGATCCACGCTCAGCCCCCCGTCTACCTGGCGTATGACCTCGACGCGGGTGGAGGGCGCCACGTTGTAACGGCTTATTGGCTCGCGGTCATAACCATTTATCACGACCAGGTCCAGCGATAGCTGGCGCAGGTAATGATCCATCGATTCGTAGATCGAGTACCGTCCGCACATTGCCCACCTCTCGCCCGTCAGAATTTTCATCGCTCAGGATTGACCGAGCGGCCCATGCCGGATTTACTGTATACACATACAGTATTCATCAGGCTCACCATTATGACCATCACAATTTTGGGTACGCCATCTGGCACTACCGAGCCGCTACCGCTCTATTCATTTCATGTGCCGGCCGGATTTCCATCCCCGGCAGCGGACCATCTGGAAGGCCATATCTCCCTTGATGAGCTGTTCGACCTCCGCGCACCCCATGTGTATCTGGTGAAAGTGGAGGGCGACAGCATGCAAGGGGCGGGGATTTACTCCGGCGACATTGTCATCGTAGATCGCGGCCGTGAGGCCGAGCACGGCGACGTGGTGATTGCCGCGGTAAACAGCGAGCCGGTCTGCAAGCGCCTGCACCGTCGCGATGGCGTGGTGATCCTCAAGTCGGAAAACCCGGCGTATCCGCCGCGGTACATCATGGAGGGCGATGATCTGGTCATATGGGGCGTTGTGCGTTACAGCGTTCGCGACCATGCGCAGTGACCAAGTTTTCGCACTCATCGATTGCAACTCGTTTTACGCGAGCTGCGAGCGAGTATTCCGGCCCGACCTGGCCAAGACCCCGATCGTTGTGTTGAGCAACAATGATGGGTGCGTCATCGCCAGGTCATACGACGCCAAGCCATTCGTGAAGATGGGCGAGCCGTACTTTCAGGCCAAGGACAAGCTGCGTCGGCACGGCATCATGGCCTTTAGCAGTAATTACGCGCTCTACGGCGACATGAGCGAGCGCGTCATGTCCCTGATCGAGTCGATGGTGCCTGCCGCCGAGATCTACAGCATCGACGAGTGCTTCGCTGACCTGTCCGGTATCCAGGAAAACCTGACCCAGTTCGGGCGAAAGCTCAGGTCCAGGATCTTCCAGTGCACCGGCATACCTGTGGGGGTTGGGATCGCCGGCACAAAGACCTTGGCCAAGCTCGCCAATCACATGGCCAAGCGCTTGCAAGCCCAGACTGGCGGGGTGGTCGATATTACTGAGCCGTTCAAGCGCGATTGGGTGCTGCGCAATACCAAGGTGAAAGAGGTGTGGGGAGTGGGCCGCCGTATGACTGCCCACCTTGAAGCGATGGGCATTCACACGGCGATGGATCTGGCCAAGGCTGACGCCTGGACGCTGCGACAGAAATTCAGTGTGGTGGTCGAGAAAACTGCCCGCGAGCTGGCTGGCACGCCTTGCCTGGAGTTGGATGAGGCTGAGCCGCCGAAGCAGGAGATCTGCTGCAGCCGGATGTTCGGCAAGCGGCTGACTGAGCTGGCGCCCATCAAGCAGGCGGTGGCCACCTATGTCAGTCGGGCTGCAGAAAAGCTTCGGGTCCAGGGTTCGGTGTGCAAGCGCATGCGCGTCAGCATCCGCACCGGCATGTTCAACCCGGATGAGGCGCACCACGCACAGGGGGCTTTGGTTGAACTTCCATACCCTACCTGCGACACGCTGTTGATGACCCGATTAGCCACAGAAGCGGTTGGCCGTATCTTCAGGCCCGGTTTTCGCTACAGCAAGGCAGAGGTGCTGCTGATGGACCTGCGGCAATCAGGTGAGTTTTCAGGGGACTTGTTTGCGCTGAAGCAATCGGTGGCATGTGACCGGTTGATGCAGGTGATGGATGGCATCAACGAGCGCTGGGGGAGGGGGACGATGCGCGCCGCCAGTGTGCCGGCGACACCGGACTGGGCAATGAGGAGGGAGATGATGAGCCAATCCTACACGACGCGGATCGACCAGTTGTGGACGGTCAAATGTTGAGGCTGCCATCGGCGTGGTTGGCCGAACTCAATGACCAATCGGCTCTGGTGGCCGATCCCGATGGTCGAGCAGCTGTGCTTGCTGAACTCGCGATTGCCGCGCACCGGCGCAGCGACGTTGATGCAGACCAACTCGTCGAGATGCTGGAGTTCGCCGAGTCTGCTCGGCTGTGGGCACTGTTTGAGCTTGAAGAGGTAGCGTGAGCGGAGGCTAGGGGCCGTTAGCTGCCGGTCGTCAGTGGCTGCATTGAAGCAGTCACTCAGGCCTGTCTCGCACTAGCGCAAATCACCCGATACTCGATGGTTAGTCTTGGCTGATAGCGGTCCAAGAATCACCGAGTTTTGCGTATTTGAGTTCGGGTTGGTTATCGCCGCGAGAGGGCGGTAGATAACAATAATGCTCCGGAAGGGGGCCTGTTCCGGAGCACGCTTGCACGTCAGCTGTGAAGCAGAGCGTCGAGCCCGCCCTTTTGATCGAGACCGGCGAGGTCGTCGAAACCGCCGACATGAAGTTCACCGAAGAAGATCTGCGGAACGGTTCTGCGCCGCGATCGCTGCAACATCTCCATGAGGTGCTGAGGCGATGCTTCAACATCGATTTCGCGCGGGGTCACCCCCTTGCTCGCCAGCAGTCGCTTGGCGCTCACGCAGTAAGGGCAGTGCTGAGTGGTGTAGAGGGTCACTTGGCTCATGGCGGCTTCCTCCTAGTGTACCGACGGCGGGAAGTCGATATCGGTTGTGGCGATGTTGTTCAGGTAATTGGTCAGGGTCAGCAGCGTCACCTGCGCAACCACCTCGACGATCTTGCTATCGCCAAGACCGGCCTCACGCGCTGCAGCGATCTGCTCGTCACTCAATTGGCCGCGGCTTGCGGTGATCTGCTGTGCCAGCGTTGCGACTGCACTGAGTGTCCCGCTACGAGCCTGGCTGATAGCTTCATCGCTTAAGCCCGCTTTGGAGCCGAAAAAGGCGTGAGCGGCCAGGCAGTAGTCGCAACCGTTGATCTGGGAGGTGGCGAGTGCAACGACCTCACGCTCGACGGCGCTCAGTGAGCTCTTTCCCAAGGCTTGGGCGAGACCCAGGTAGCCATTGAGTGCGGCCGGGGAGTTAGCCAGGGTCTTGAAGGCATTGGGAATGAAGCCGAGGCCTTTTTGAATGCCTTCCAAGGCAGCGCGCGAGCCAGCAGGCGCTTGGTCCAGTGAGAGAGCAGCGATACGAGTCATGGTAGTTCTCCAGTAGGTTGATTAGGCAGCTTGTCGATCAAGCTTGGAATCAATAGTAGGGAGGAGGACTATCCTTTCGGATCCAGATCGTCGAATCTATGCGACAGATCGTCTAAATCTGAGCGCGCTATGGACCGACTATCGACTCTGCTCAATCATTTCAACCTGCATGCGTCTGCCTTCCACCAAGGCGGGTTTTGTGGAACGACTCACTTTCAGGGGCAGCAGCGTTTCGGCCACGCACATCTGCTGCGTTCGGGGCGTCTCGTCTTCAGGGGCAAAGGCGGTCAGGTCCTCGAATTGACAGAACCCGGCCTGATTCTGGCGGTGCGTCCGCAGGAGCATCAGTTGCAGGCCATCGAAGCAGATCAAGCGCAATTGGTGTGCGCCACCTTGCAATTCGATGGCGGAGCCAACAATCCACTGACCTTGGCTTTGCCGGCATTCATCATTAAGCCGTTGCGCGAGTTACAAGGTCTCGATGGCACCCTCGACTGGCTGTTCGAAGAAGCCTTCGGCGACGAGTGCGGGCGGGATGTCATCCTCAATCGTCTATTCGAGCTCATGGTGATTCAGTTATTTCGCCATCTCATTGCCAGCCGCAGTATTGCCTCGGGGATGATGGCCGGGTTGGCCAATGCTCAGCTGTCCCGGGCGTTGGTGGGAATCCATAACGAGCCACAGCGCAATTGGTCCGTGGCAGAGTTGGCTGAGCGCTCAGGCATGTCCCGCGCGAGCTTTGCTGCGCACTTTCGCGACACCGTGGGAGTTACCCCTGCGGATTACCTGGCGAACTGGCGCATCAGCCTGACGCAAAAACGTCTGCGTGAAGGCCGTCCCATTGCCCTGATTGCCGATGAGGTCGGCTACGAAAGTCCATCTGCGCTGGCCCGCACCTTTCGCCGCAAGGTGGGCGCAAGCCCGAGGGATTGGTTGCAGCAGAGCATGCAGGATGCTTAGCGGCACGGTATCCCGACTGTGCGGGAGCTAGGAGTTGTCCGGGAGCACTTGCAGGTGCTCTCGCAGATGACCGATGAACGCCTTTGCCCGAGCCGAATGTCGCCGCTCGCGGCTGAACAGCGCACTGACTGGCAGTGCGCAGGGCTGGTAATCGTCGAGCACAGTACGCACACGGCCGTGTTCAACATCGGCAGCGAACAGCCATTGCGCAGAAAGGGAGATACCCATGCCACAGAGCACCATTTCTCGGATGGCCTCACTGCTGTTGCTGGTGACATTGCCTGTGACGGCGATATCGAATTTGTCTGCACCGCGCGTGAAGCGCCAGTGATCATAGTGTTCAAGCAGCGTAAAGCCGATGCAGTTGTGGCCTGCCAATTCACTAGGCTCAAGTGGCAGACCGTGGCGTTGCAGATACATAGGAGAGGCGTATACCCCCCGTGTAGTGGTGCCCAGCGATACAGCCACGAGGCCCTCGCTCTTCACCGCACCTATCCTGACCGCAAGGTCGATGTTTTCCATGAGCAGGTCTTCGTTGTGATCGCTCAGTCGCAGGTCGATTCGCACATCTGGGTAGCGCTCTAAAAACGTCCCGATGAGAGGGGCAATGCACAGTCGCCCGTAGCTGACCGGTGCGGCGACGCGCAGGGGCCCTGCGATCTGCTCCTGATCACTGGCAAAGCGGCGTGTGGCGCTTTCGACTTGCCCGAGAATGTCCTGGCAGTGGCTGTAGAAGCGTTGCCCTTGGTCGGTCAGAGCCAGGTGTCGTGTGGTGCGGGCTAATACAGGCCCTCCCAGGTACCGCTCCAGGGCCCGCACCTGCTTGCTGACGGCCGGCTGCCCCATGTTCAGCTCCCGAGCCACTGCCGAAAAAGAGCATCGCTCCACGACCCGTACGAAGATGCGCATGCTGTCGAACAGATCCATCGCGACAAGGCCTCTATGGGGAATAAGTAATATGCAATTTTAGCTTCTTATCGGAATGGGTGAGACGGAGCAATCTGTATCAACTCACTCAAACAGAGGATCCCGTCATGAGTCAGACCATGCTTGCCGCTATCGCCGAGTCCGCCCAGGCCCCACTGGTCGTACGCCACGTTGCTCGCCCAGCTGCCGGTAAAGGGCAGATCCTCGTCATGGTTCATGCCGCTGGGGTCAACCCCCTCGATACGAAGATCGCCACCGGTGCGGGCGCGCACGCCCGTCAGGCACTGCCAGCAGTACTCGGCCTGGATTTGGCCGGCACGGTCGTCGAACTGGGCGAGGCGGTAGAAGGTTTCACTCCCGGCCAGGAGGTCTTCGGCATGGCCGGAGGAATCGGCGGGGCCCAGGGCACCATGGCCGAGTATATCGCCGTGGATGCCCGGCTGATTGCGCCAAAGCCGCACGCACTCGACATGCGCGAGGCAGCCGCCTTGCCTCTGGTATTTATCACCGCCTGGGAGGGGCTGGTGGACCGCGCGAACGTCCGCGCCGGCCATAACGTGCTGATTCATGGCGGAGCAGGCGGGGTCGGCCAAATGGCCATCCAGCTGGCCAGGGCGCGTGGGGCCAACGTCTACGCCACCGGTTCGGCCGCCAGTTTCGACTTCATTCGTTCGCTGGGGGCCACGGCGATCGACTACCAGGCGCAGAGCGTAGAGTCCTATATCGAGCAATATACGGCCGGGGAAGGTTTCGACATCGTCTACGATACCGTGGGCGGTAGCACGCTGGACGCGTCGTTCAAGGCTGTGAAGCCTTATACCGGGCACGTACTGAGCTGCCTCGGTTGGGGCCAGCACAGCCTTGCGCCGCTATCGTTCAAGAGCGCCACTTATTCAGGAGTGTTCACCTTGGCACCGTTACTCACTGGCAAGGGGCGTGATCACCACGGGGCGATCTTGCGAGAGGCGGTAGCACTCGTAAACGCGGGGCAACTGGCGGTCCGGGTAGATGAACATCACTTTGCACTGAGTGAAGTCAACGCTGCGTTCCGACAGGTCGCGGAAGGTCTCGGCAAGGGCAAAACAGTTATCCAGGTGGTGAGTGAATAGTCTTGAGATCTCTTAATCAGAAATCTCCTTGGAGGTTAACCTGCGGAGTCATGCCATGGCGTATACCCTCGAAGGCGGGAATCAGCAGGCGAGAGCGCCAATAGCGCTTAGCGAGCGCAAGGACCGCGTTAGCGGCCTATGGAGCTGTTAGCAGGCCAGCAAGCGGCGGGGCTTACACTTTTTATCGCCTTAAGTAGGCCTGCAATGCCGAATATGCTCATCGTTCGCTGAGTTCAGGCTGATCACAACCGATTGTCCGATTCAAATCACAAACCGGTGGTACTCGGTTGCTTAGCGCCGGGCTTTGGCTATGGTGGCAATACACCATCCGAATAAGACCAAAGTATTAGGAGAGCGCCATGAGGATACGCGGTGAAGTTTTCTGGGCTTGGGCTGACCCGACGCTTCACAGTAGGACTCATGACGAAAGACTCGATGACGGAACATTCATAGATGTGCAGGTGCGACTGTCGCGCACAGGTAACACGCAGATGTTCATCGGGGTGTATGCCTCAGGCGGCATGGCCCTTCATGAGGAGGCATTCGATTCACGTCCCGGTGAATCCATGACCAGAGCGCTGGCGTGGGGTGTGGGGCGCGCCCGTCGGATCGCGGCCGGAGAGATTAGTCAGTCGGAGCGCTCAAAGACCGGGTAAGGCCTCCCGCTGCGGTGCTTACGTTGGCAGCTAAGAGTCAGTTCGAGCTAGGGGAGAAGTGATGCGTTCGTCGGGTTTTCACCAGCAGTAAGAAACACCAGGCAGGTGTGCTAGTCGGTGTAAGTAGTACTGATAAGAAACATGGACTTGCGGGTGAATTCTCATGGACACTGATAATCAAGAGCGCCAGTATCATGCGTACCAAGCGCTCAAAAGGCTCAGCGAGTTGACGGCTGATACGATGACCAAGATCGCCTATGGGCAAATCGATAGCATCGATTGGTACGATACCTGCCGCAGCCACCGTGAGGCGTTCGATCACTGGATGGAGCTCGCCGATGCCCAGAATCGCAGGGTTCTGGAGGCGCCCCAGTTGAGAGGCGCGAGCAATAACTCTAGCCAGCGTTTAAGAAGTCGATAGCATTTAGAGCGTCAGGGCGTTCGTGAATGATTTCCCTCAGGCCTTGCGCTACACGAGGGCAAAATCAGTGACGCAGCCCTTTGCGTCGATGGCCACCGTGAGCACTTGAGGGTCGCTCAGGCCCAGGCCCTCTTCTGTGTAGACAAACGCCCACCGAAGCAATCTCAGGTCACCCCGGCTTTCGCAGTCCTCATACGGGCCAAGCAGTCGCTCTAGCTCGGCTGATGTGGAGTGCCCGCAAACGATGTACTTCAACTGCTCCTCAATCTGGGTAGCGCTGATGCTGAAACTTTCAAGCAGCATTTTGCGCTCCAGAGCGGTCATCAGGCGATTTGAATCCGTTTGCATCGTCTCAATACACTCCATAACCAGATCGTAGGTTTGTAGGGCAATTCCCGGGCGGGAGCGGATTTTACCCGTGAAATGTACTGAGTAGTACAAAAAGATGACCAAGGGTCGTACCTTAGCTGATCCCCCCGCTGTTGCGCATGATGGCCTGGGAGTCGTTTGTTTCGTTGTGGGGGCAAAGATTTCCGAAACCGAGCAGCTACGAGGGTAACGGTGAGCATGCGTGAAGGTTGGCATTCAGCGTCCGGGGGGATTGGCCCACCGGAAAAAGAAAACCCGCCAACAAGTGGCGGGCCCAAAGAACGTGAGAAGCAGTGTCAGTGTGCCAAGGCGTGTGTCATGAATTCGTGAAGAGCATGTAGGCAATCAGTAATGCCTGGCTCACTCATGGCTCAGCTCAAGTGCGCTGATCACACACACCGAAGCATCCTCTGCCGGCGTGTCATCGCTGAAGTCCACTTGATTGTAGACCCCGCCGTGGAAATTCAGCGTCTGCGTTGCCCACGATGGCCCCAGTTGCAGCCCGACCGTGGTGCCACTGCGGCCATTGCAGTTCGCGCTGACCTTGCAAGCGCCGTCTTCGCTAACCTCGATACTCACATCGAAACGCACGCCCAGCGGCACATCGGCCAGCACGGTGCTGTTGAGAGGCGTTGCCTGAGTCAAATCTGAGCGAAAGCCTACAGTGATTTTGCCTTTGTTCCAGAACACCTTGATTGGCGGGCTGTTGTTATCTTTCACATGCAATTGGGCAATAACCACCTTTTGCGCCAGATTGACCTTCTCCAGGGTCATGGTCTGGTGATTGCGGTGGCGCGCGGCACTGCCCAGTGGCCAGTACACGGCTTCTTTCCATTCGCAGCGTGTGCGGTGAGTACTCTTGCTGGCCGCGCCCTTGGTCGGGGCGGTCATGCGTATCGAGCCGTCACTCTGACGGGCAACAACGCTGGTCAGGGTAGCCAAGGCCTGTGCGCCAGTGACCTCCAGGGCATCCGGGTTGGAGGGCGATTTCGGCACCGGGGTGGTGATGATCAGATTGTCGATGTATACGGCCATGAAATTTCTCCTTGAAAATTCCGAGTCCTGCAAGGTTTGCGAGCCTGTCAGGCAGGGGGGAAGTTCCATCGAAGACGTGTTTCACTGATGAGGCGCAGGGAGAAAAAAGCCCGCCATGCTGGCGGGCAAGTCACGTTTGAAGGGAGAGCCTGTAGGATGAGGGCGACCGGTTAAGTCAGTATTAACTTCCCCCATCCATTGACCATGGCTGCAGATGCGCCTATACAGGCGTGCCATTTTTCCGGGAGCGACCATGCGCGACGAAGACGACCTGCACGAGCCTGAACACGATCACCTGCTCGACCACGAATTTCTCTACGACAGCTTTGAACCTGAGGCGGATGCGCAGGGTGCCGAGGATGAGGTCGAAGAGGATGATGCGCTGCTGGATGACCTCGATGACCTCGATGATGACGAGCGCGACCATCCAGCCTGGCACGATGACCTGGACGACTGACTCAGCGCCCGTCCAGCGAGAATCGCCCGGGGCCGCTCACCGCCAGCAACAGCAAACCGCCAACGATGCTGAGGTTCTTCAGGAACTGGGTCATGTTGGCGGCACGTTCAGGGTCGACCATATTCCAGAACGGGTGCCCCAACAGCGCGGTGCCCAGTACGAACAGGGCGAACAGCAAGGCTAGCGGACGGGTGTAGAAGCCTAGGATCAGGATGATCGCGACGAAGAATTCCATGATCACGGCGACCGCTGCGGCGACCATGGGCGCGGGGGCTCCCAGCGACGTCATGTAGCCGACCGTGCCCTCGAAGCCGGTCAGCTTCGCCCAGCCGGAAATGACGAAGAGGATCATCAACAGCACACGGGCGACCAGGATGATCACGTCGCGTTGACCAGCAAGCAGGGAGTAGCGCATGGCAGCCTTCCAGTGGATGCAGACAAACTCCACTCTAGCAGCTGCAAGGCGAATTTCCGCCGGGCAGCAAAAAGGCGCCGTATGGCTGATGTCGGTCAGTTGGCGTTGTCAGGGCTGCTATGCAGCACATCGCTTGACTGAAGGGCATTACCGTAAGGGCGCCTTTTCGAGGAATATGGTGCGAGTGGCGGGACTCGAACCCGCAAGGCTCACGCCGACAGATTTTAAGTCTGCTGTGTATACCAATTCCACCACACTCGCACGCTTGAAACCGGCACGCCTCTGAGCAGAAGGCGCTGGTAATCAGGCGCGCTTTATAACCCATTGTTATAGTTGCGTCAACCATAGCGCCTATGATCTAAGAAGTGGGTGGCATTTGCACAGGCGATTGACACCTCGCTGTCATTAGGCCACTGTGCCGTTCCTTACTGGATCCAATAAGTGCAGCGTCTGCGTACTTAGCCAGCCATCATCGTGCTAACGGGTGCATCGTCCGCCCATGCCTGAGGCTACGCTGGCCGCACTCATTACCGCCCAACCGCTGTGCCAGTGGAGTTTGCATGGTTTCAGCCGACTGCATCGCCCCACCTGCAATGACCGCCAACCGCTACGAGCAACTGGTGCAGGCTGTGGTGGACTATGCCATCTACATGCTCGACCCTTCTGGCCACGTGGTGTCGTGGAATGCCGGCGCTGAACGGATCAAGGGCTACCGTGCCGACGAGGTGATAGGCCGGCATTTCTCGCTGTTCTTCACACCCCAAGACCGCGCTGAAGGGCGCCCTGACTATCTGCTCAAGCAAGCCATCGAGCTGGGCGTGGCGCAAGATGAGGGCTGGCGGGTACGCAAGGACGGTACGCAATTCTGGGCGTTGGCCGCCCTCGATGTGATCCGCGATGATCTGGGACAGATCATTGGCCTGGCCAAGGTCACGCGCGATATTACCGACCGGCGCGAATCGGCACTGCAACTGGACGCCATGCGTGCTCAGCTGTTCCAGGCGCAAAAGCTCGAGGCGCTGGGCCAATTGACCGGCGGATTGGCGCACGACTTCAACAACCTGCTCACCATCATCATGAGTTCGGCCAAGCTGGCACTGAACAGTCCGGACCCCGTGCGTGTGCAGCGTATGCTGGAGCACATCCTGGATGCAGGCCAGCGTGGTACCGAGCTGACGCAGCAACTGCTGACGTTCGCCAGGCATCGGCAGATGGATGTCACGGTGGTGGCGCCCGCTACGGTACTGGCTTCCACGCGCAGTTTGCTGGAGCACGCCTTGCCGAGCGATATCGAACTGCAAGAGCACCTGCAACCTGACCTGCCCGTGATCGAGGTAGATGCCGGGCAGTTGCAGATGGTACTGCTCAATTTGCTGTTCAATGCCCGCGATGCCGTCGGTGAGCGCGGCACAATCTGTATTGCGCTTGATGCTGTCGAGCTCACCGGCGAAGTAGACGGGCTGCACGGCACGTTCGTGTGCTTTGAAGTGCGCGACTCCGGTGCTGGCATCGACTCCCAAGTGCTGCCACGCATCTTCGAGCCATTTTTCACCACCAAGCCTTTTGGCAAGGGTACAGGTCTCGGGCTCAGTCAGGCCTACGGCTTTGCCAAGCAAAGCAACGGCGCAATCACTGTGCAAAGTACGGTCGGCAAGGGCACCTGCATGCGCCTTTACCTGCCGGCGTCGGAGCACGCTGCGGCCCCTCAACCCCACAGGTAACTCCCATGGTTCAGGCACTCAAGCGGCTGTTGACGGGGATCGAAGGGCTCGATGCCTTGCTCAAGGGCGGCCTGGTCACAGGCGGCTCCTACATCGTTCAGGGCCCACCTGGCGCGGGCAAGACCATCCTCGCCAACCAGTTGGCATGTGGTCATGTACGCACGGGTGGACGAGTGTTGGTTGCCACCCTGCTCAGCGAGTCCCATGAACGGCTTTTTCAGTATCTGGCGACCATGGGGTTCTTCGACTCGGCGCTGATCGGTGACCAGATCCAGTTCGTCAGTGCCTTCGATACCCTCGAAAAGGAGGGGCTCGATGCGGTGGTCAAATTGCTCCGCCAGGAAATTGCCCGGCAGCAAGCCAGCCTGCTGATCGTCGACGGCCTGCTCAATGCCAGGGTCCGCGCGGAAACCACACTGGATACCAAGAAGTTCGTTTCTGAATTGCAGGGGCATGCCGCTTTTGCCGGCTGTACCGCGCTGCTGCTGACCAGTGCCCGGCTCGATGAAGGCAGCCCCGAGCACACCATGGTCGATGGCGTGATCGAACTGGGGGAACAGTTGCTGGGTAGCCGCGCCGTGCGCCATGTGCAACTGCGCAAGACGCGGGGTAGCGGTGCACTGTCCGGGCGCCATGAATGCCTGATCGACGAGGACGGGATCCATGTTTACCCGCGCCTGGAAGCGCTGTACAGCCACCCCAGCCAGCTGGGTTCGGCCACGCTGAGCCAGGTGACCTCGGGCGTAACCGCGTTGGACGAAATGTTGGGCGGCGGGCTGGCCAGTGGCTCGGTGAGTTTGTTGATGGGCCCCTCCGGTGCAGGCAAGACGTCGCTGGGCCTGGCCTTTCTTGGCGCAGCAACCGCCGAAAGCCCTGCGCTGCATTTCGGCTTCTATGAAACACCTGCCAGGGTACGCCTGAAGGCCGCTTCCTTGGGTTACGACTTCGACGCGCTGGAGCGGCAAGGTGCTTTGCAACTGAGCTGGCAGCCGACGACCGAGGGCTTGCTCGACCAGGTCGGTGCCCGCCTGTTGGAACAAGTCCAGCAGCAGGGTAGCAAGCGTGTGCTGATCGACAGCCTGGGCGCATTCAGCCGCCTGGCAACTGACCCGGCACGGCTCAATGCGTTTTTCCGCGCCCTGACTGGGGAGCTGCGCGCACGCGATGTCAGCGTCATGCTCACCTGGGAGATGCGCGACCTGTTCGGCTCGGAAATCACCGCCCCGGCCCCCGACCTGTCGAGCATCGTCGATAACCTGTTATTGATGCGTTTTGTCGAACTGGATTCGCAACTGCGGCGCATGTTGTCAGTGCTCAAGGTGCGTGACAGCCATCATGACCCTGCGCTGCATGAGTTGCATATCGGCCCACAGGGCATTCACCTGCACAAGGCTTTCGAGGGCGCATCCGGTGTGCTCTCGGGTACGCCCGTGCCCCAAGGCAGCGGGTGAAGGGCGGCGGATGAACACTATTCTGATCGTCGATGACGAATACCTGATCGCCGATATCCTGGGCTTTGCCCTGGAGGACGAAGGCTTTCTGGTAGAAAAGGCGAGCAATGGGCGCAAGGCCCTGGAAGCGTTACAGGAAAAACGCGTGGATCTGGTGATCACCGACTACATGATGCCGGTGCTCAACGGCGAAGAGTTGGTGCTGGCCATCCGCAAAGAGCTGCAGTTGCCCGACCTCCCTGTGATCCTGATGAGTGGCGCGCAGGCCAGCCAAGGACGCCCGGAGCTGTTCGCTGCGGCGTTCGACAAACCGTTCGACGTGGACAAGTTGATCGCCAAAGTGCGCGAGCTGCTTGGCGCCTGAGGCTCGGGCTGCGGTAGGTACGCAATCGATCAAGCGCGTCCGTGCGGCTTGAAGTGTCGCAGTCAGTGTTGATCGTCGTGCTTTTCCGGCGCCGGGCTACCGGCCTGGATACGCTTGAAGATTTCTTCACGGTGCACCTGGACATCTTTTGGTGCATCAATGCCAATCCTCACCTGCATCCCCTTGACGCCCAGAATGGTGACTTTGATGTCATCGTTGATGACGATGCTTTCGCCAACCTTACGGGTGAGTATCAGCATGTAGTTCTCCTTGGTGGTATCGAAATCCACCCGGCAAGTGCCGCAGTGGTGGGAGCCTGTCCCTCTTCCTTCTCATTAAAGACGCTTTCGGCGGATATTAATTCCCCGTAAAGCAAATTCTGTTGTGTGTCTTTAGTTGCAGGTGCCGTGGTGAAACGCGGGTAAGCGTCCGGCGAAGGTGCTCGGTGGCAAGGATAGGGCGCTTCGGCCTTAATGGGAAATTTCTCTGCATGATTACAGGTATAGGCTCGTTCAATTGGCTTGTGCTTGCTCCAGTGCCTGCAGAAACAACAGCAATGCCACTTCTTCGGGATCAAGGCCCTTGCGGACGCGGCGGCCAGGAAGCTCTGCCAGGCGTCCCAACGCGTAATGCTCCAGCACGGCAGGGTGGATATAGCAGCGCCTGCATACGGCCGGGGTGTTGCCCAGGCGCGCGGCCACCTGCTTGACGATGCTCGCAACCTGGCGCTTGGCCTCGCTCTCCGGCTCCCAGGCCAGCGGCCTGAGCAGGCTCAGCGCCAGGCTGCTCCCTGCCCAGGTGCGGTAATCCTTGGCAGTGAAATCGGCACCGGTCAGTTGCTGCAGGAACTGGTTGATCTCACTGGACCCAATGCTGTGCCGCTGGCCTTCTTCGTCCAAGTACTGGAACAGCGCTTGGCCCGGCAGCTCCATGCAACGTTTGAGCAGGTTGGCCAGGCGTCGGTCGCGCAGGGTGACATTGTGTTCCACGCCGCGCTTGCCGCGGAACTGGAAGCGGATGGTGCTGCCCTCGACCTTCACATGGCGGTTGCGCAGCGTGGTCAGGCCGTAGGATTTGTTGTCGCGTAAATAGCGCTGGTTGCCAATGCGGATCAGTGTGTGGTCCAGCAGGCTGACCACCAGTGCCATTACCTTCTCCCGGTCCAGCCCCGGGCGCGCCAGGTGGGTCTCCAGCTGTGCCCGAAGCTTGGGCAATGCCTGGGCGAAGGCCAGCATGCGTCCATATTTGTGTTGATCGCGCAGCTCGCGCCACTGTGCGTGGTAGCGGTATTGCTTGCGGCCACGCGCATCGCGCCCTGTGGCTTGCAGGTGGCCTTGCGGGTCGGCGCAAATCCACACGTCGGTGTAGGCTGGCGGGATCACCAGGGCGGCGATGCGCGCCAGGGTTTCGCTGTCGCGCACCCGTTGGCCTTGGGCATCGAGGTAGATGAAACGGTCGCGCCAGCGGCGCCGGCTCAGGCCGGGCTGGCTATCGTCAACGTAATGCAGGCTGGCGGGTAGGGTGCAGTCAAGCATGGGCGGCAGGCCTCGATCAGGTCACTGATCAATGGACAGCGGCCGCGCGAGTGATGCTCAGCCCAATAGCGCTACCGACTTTATTTGCGCGATCAACGCCTGCCCCGGATGCAGGCCGAGCTGGTCCGCCGAGAAGCGGGTGATGCGCGCCAGCAGGGCATTGTCGCCGGCATCCAGGCTGACCAGCACATGCGCCGGGTTGTCTGCCGGGTGCACGTCACGCACCCGCACGGCCAGCCGGTTGAGGATGCTGGAGGCGCCATCTGGCGATAGCGTCAGGCTGACGTCGCGGGCCTGAATCTTGACCCGCAAGGTGCTGCCCGTTTCGTGCGCCGGGTGGGCAATGCGTAGCACCGGCGCTTGACTGCCAGGCAGGCGCAGGTCGAGCAAGCCGTAATGGGCGTCGTGGTCAACCACCACGCCCTCTAATACCGCGCCGGCATCGTCGCCTTGGGCCAGCGACAGGTCCAGGCGCGCGAGCGTTTGCCCAATCGGGCCGCTGGCCGTTGCCCTGCCTTGCTCCAGCAGCACCAGGTGGTCGGCCAGCCGCGCCACTTCGTCCTGGGCATGGCTGACGTAGATCACGGGAACGTCCAGTTCATCGTGCAGGCGCTCCAGGTAGGGCAGGATCTCGCGCTTGCGCGGCCCGTCCAGTGCGGCCAGGGGCTCATCCATCAATAACAGGCGCGGGCTGCTGAGCAGTGCCCGGGCGATACCCACACGCTGAGCCTCGCCGCCCGACAGGGTTGCCGGCCTGCGCTCGAGCAGGTGGCCGATGCCCAGCAGTTGGCAGGCCTGGTCGAGGTTGACCTTGCGCTCGTCTGGTGCAATTCGCCGCCAGCCGAACGCCAGGTTGCCACGCACCGACAAATGCGGGAACAGGCTGGCCTCCTGAAACACGTAGCCGACCGGCCGCAGGTGGGGCGCCTGGAAGTAGTTGCGCGCACTGTCTTCCCAGACTTCACCATTGACCTCTATATAGGCGCTCGCGGCCCTTTCCAGGCCGGCCAGGCAGCGCAGGCACGAGGTTTTGCCCGAGCCGGAATGGCCGAACAGGGCGCTGATGCCGCGCCCTGGCAGTTGCAGGTCGACATCCAAGGTGAAGTCGTCACGCGCAAGCTTGATGCGCGCCACAATCGATCCGCTCATTTCAGCTCCAGCCAGGCTTGCCTCGGCGCCCTGCGTACAGCAGGAGCAGCACCAAGAACGAGAACACCAGCATGGCACCGGCCAGCCAGTGGGCTTGCGTGTATTCCATGGCCTCGACGTGATCGAAGATCTGCACCGAGACCACGCGGGTCTTGTCAGGGATGTTGCCGCCAATCATCAGCACCACACCAAACTCGCCTACGGTGTGGGCAAAACCAAGGATGCTGGCGGTGATGAAACCAGGCCGTGCCAGCGGCAGCACCACCTGTACGAAGGTGTCCCACGGGCTGGCGCGCAAGGTCGCGGCGACTTCCAGCGGGCGCTGGCCGATGGCAGCGAAGGCGTTCTGCAGCGGTTGCACCACGAACGGCAGGGAGTACACCGTCGAGCCGATCACCAGGCCAGTGAAACTGAACACCACGCTGCCCAGGCCCAGCGCCTCGGTGGCCTGGCCTATCCAGCCATGCGGGCCGAGGGCGATCAGCAGGTAAAACCCGATCACCGTCGGCGGCAGCA
Source organism: Pseudomonas sp. NPDC089758 (assembly GCF_044748705.1). Lineage (NCBI taxonomy): Bacteria > Pseudomonadati > Pseudomonadota > Gammaproteobacteria > Pseudomonadales > Pseudomonadaceae > Pseudomonas > Pseudomonas sp. NPDC089758. Next base: position 191,907 of record NZ_JBIVGN010000006.1, on the reverse strand, counting down.
CCAGCGGCAGCGCAACCACCGCGCCCACCGGCCCGCGCAGCCAAGAGCGCGTACGCGCCAGCCACCAGGCGATGGGCGTGCCGATCAGCAGCAAGATCAGGGTGGTCAGGCTGGCCAGCTTGACGGTCAGCCAGATGGCACCCAGGTCACTGGCGTCCAGTGGCATCAGCGTTCATAACCATAAGACTTGATGATCGCAGTGGCTTTGGGGCCTTTGAGGTATTCAACCAGTGCCTTGGCCGCCGGGTTGTCCTTGCCCTTGTTGAGGATGACGGCGTCCTGGCGGATAGGGTCGTGCAGTTCGGACGGTACGACCCAGGCCGAACCACGGGTGACTTTGCCGTCCTTGTAGATCTGCGACAGGGCGACGAAACCCAGCTCGGCATTGCCGGTGGAGACGAACTGGAAGGCCTGGGTGATATTCTGGCCTTCGACGATCTTGCCCTGGGTGGCTTGAGCCAAGCCAAGCTTGGCCAGTACTTGTGTGGCGGCCAGGCCGTAGGGCGCCGCTTTCGGGTTGGCGATGGACAGGTGCTTGTACTGGTTTTTCTTCAGTGCCTCACCTTGGGCGTCAACGTAGCCGTCCTTGGCCGACCACAGGGCCAACGTACCAATGGCGTAGGTGAAGCGCGAGCCGGGGACGATGTCCTTTTCCTGCTCCAGCTTGGCCGGGGTGCTGTCATCGGCGGCGAGGAACACCTCGAACGGCGCGCCGTTCTTGATCTGTGCGTAGAACTGCCCGGTGGCGCCGTAGGCAGCGATCAGCTTGTGGCCGGTGTCTTTCTCGAAGTCCTTGGCGATGGCCTGGATCGGCGCGGTGAAGTTTGCAGCGACCGCAACCTGCACCTCGTCGGCCCAGGCGCTGTTGACGGATAGGATGCAGGCGAGGGCAGTGGCGGCCAGGAGGGGCAAGCGTGTACGCATGAAAACAGCTCCTTGGGAGTGCAGGTTATCGTTATAGCGGTAACTATATAGCGATAGCCCTGAAGCCGGAAGGTGCTGCCTGGCTTGATAGCTGAAATTGGCGCAATCCCTTCAGGGGCTGCACCCCAGGTCAGTGGCTAACGGCCAATCAGCGTCAACGCCCTCTCTGCAATTTCCCGGGTCAGCTGTTCAGCCGGCATCGCTTTGCCCAGCCGCAACGCTTGCCCTGCCCACAAGTTGCTGAAGTCGCTGTTGCCTTGTGGATCGGTGATTGCCCGCAACGGCATCAGCGCGCCGCCAGCCAGGGGGAAGCGTGGCGCCAGTTCACTCATCGGCCCCAGTTCGCGCATGACGCGGTTGTTGATGCCGCGTGCCGGGCGCCCGGTGAACAGGTTGGTCAGGGCCGTGTCGCTGGCCGAAGCACTGTCCAGCGCGCGCCGGTGGGCCGCAGACACCTTGGCCTGCGGGCAGAACAGGTAGGCCGTGCCGATTTGCACGGCGCTGGCCCCCAGAGCCAGCGCGGCAACCAGGCCACGAGGGTCAGCGATGCCGCCAGCGGCGATCACCGGCACCCCGACTGCATCGGCAACCTGCGGCACCAGGGCGAAGGTGCCGATCTGGCTGTTGATGTCTTCACTGAGGAACATGCCGCGATGGCCACCGGCTTCACTGCCCATGGCAATGATCGCGTCGCAACCCTTGGCCTCCAACCACAGCGCTTCTTCCACCGTAGTGGCGCTGGACAGCACCTTGGCTCCGGTTGCTTTCACACGCTGCAGCAGCGCAGCGTCGGGCAGGCCGAAGTGGAAGCTCACCACCTCCGGGCGCAGTTGTTCGACCCACTGGCAGCTGTGCTCGTCAAAGGGGGCGCGGTTGGACACCGGGGTGGGAGCCTCGAAGTCGGCGCCCAGTTCGGTGTAGTACGGCTTGAGTGCCAGCTTCCAGCGCTTGTCGCGGTCGACGTCAGGGGCTGGCGGCTGGTGGCAGAAGAAATTCAGGTTCAGCGGGGCGCTCGGGCAAGCGCTGCGAAAGGCTGCGATCTCGTCGCGCACCTGCTCGCCGGTAAGCATGGCGCAGGGCAGGGCGCCCAGGCCCCCGGCGTTGGCCACGGCGATGGCCAGGGCCGAGCCGCTGGCGCCGGCCATGGGCGCCTGGAGAATGGGCAACTCGATGCCCAGCAGATCGAGAATACGACGGTCGGGCCAGTTGCTCATGCAGTTCTCCCAGCGGTTTTCCCAGCGGTTTTTACAGGGCCTTGCTGACGTGGATCTCGCTGATCTTGTCGGCGTCGTCGCCGTGGATCTTGCGCAGGGCTTCCAGTGCCTGCTCGTGCGAGGCATCGGACATGACGGCGAAGTCCCAGCGGCGTTCGCCGTCGAGCTTGTATTTGATGACGTACTTGATGTTCTGGTTCATGGCGGTCTTATCTGAGTTTGGACGACGAACGACGGATGATCTTGATCTTGTGGGACAAGGTTGGCTTGCGCGTTACCGAGATCGGGCGCGTGGTCACGGTGTCGATGGTGATGTTCCAGAAACCGGTGCTAGGTACCGTGATCTTGGCCGGGAACCGCTCGAAGTGGCCGCCGTGGTAGGTGTGTCGGCCGCCGTTTTTGAAGCTGCGGAAGTTGGCGTCGTTCATCAGGCGGATGTTGCAGCGTTGAGAGCACTCGATGACGACGATGTCGTCCTCGTTCAGATGCTCGCGCTGGTGTACGAATTTCATGGGGTGCTCCGCAAAGTCGGGTTCAGCAAACGCGAACGATACCACGATGTCGGGATTGGCTGGCGCGCCGGATGGCGTGGGGCTAGATAAATCTGCCAAAGCACGGAGCAAAAGTGCCTGGCCGTGGTCTGATGCATTCCTGATAGCTGAGGTATGCCAAATGAAGTGGATGGTGGCGGCGTTGTCCCTGACGCTGGGTGGTTGTGTCAGCGTTTCCGAGCTGGAGCAGTCGCACGAAACGATGGATGTGATCTCTGGCAAGACGCCCCGCGAGTATGCCGACTGTGTCAAGAAGGAGCTGGCGAACACCCGTGATCCGTTGGTCGAAGAGCAGCGCGGCGATGGCCTGCGCTTGATCGTGCCGCAAAAGCTGACGGCCGGCGCCGGGCCAGCGGCACTGGTGGATATCGATGAACGTGGCAGCGGCAGCAGCATCAAGCTGCATGAACGCTTGAACAACTTCCCACTGCGTTTGGGCGATGTGCGCACTGCGGCGACCAAGTGCATCTCTGGCGGTTGATCTGGCTCAAGTAAAACGCGGTTAACAAGGCCAATTGCCATGTGCTGGTCGTGTTGCCGTTGTTGGCAGTTCCCAGGCGGGGCTAGTATCCATTTGCTTATGTGTTTTAAGCCTAAGCTTATAACAAAAGAAATGGAGATTCGTGATGACCCCGTTGAGTCGAGTCCTGATCGGCAGCCTGCTGATCGTGGCCTGGCCCATGGCGCACGCCGCCGATGGCCAGAAGATCTTCACCCAGGGTGGCGCCAACCCCGCCGCCATGGCTTGCCTGGGCTGCCATGGCCCTGACGGCAAGGGCATAGCCGCCGCTGGCTTCCCACGCCTGGCCGGCCTGCCGGCAGGTTACCTGAGCAAACAGTTGCATGACTGGCGTGCCGGCAGCCGCAAACAAGCGGTGATGGAGCCGCTGGCCAAGGCCTTGACCGAGGATGAGATCACGGCCGTCAGCAGCTACCTGGCCAGCCTGCCAGGCGAGCAGGCCCCAGGTGTGCGCCGCCAGCAGATCGCTAACGACCCCACCACCCGCCTGGCGCTTTACGGTGACTGGAGCCGTAACATTCCCGGTTGCGTGCAATGCCATGGCCCTGGTGGCAGTGGTGTGGGCGAGCACTTTCCGCCCCTGGCAGGTCAGCCTGCCAGCTACCTGGCGGCGCAACTCAACGGCTGGCGCGATGGCAGCCGCAGCAACGACCCCAATCAGCTGATGGTCGGCGTGGCCAAGGCCCTGAGCGACCAAGAGGTCCAGGCAATCGCAGCATTCTTTGCCACCCCTGCCAGCCAGGAGGTCAAGCCATGAAAGCCGTGAAAGCCAAGAAAGCACTGATGCCAGCGTTGCTGCTGTCGGCCATGGGGCATGCTGTTGCGGCGCCCATCGCCATGGAAGACCAGTCGCAGTTGAACGTTACTGCTGCCAAGGGCTCAGCGCAGTTTGCGCCTCCCGCTGAGCGTGAACTGCCCGACAACGCTTTCGGCAACATGGTGCGCGAGGGCCATGCGCTGTTCGTCGACACCCGCCGACTGATGCCTGAGGCGGTGGGTAACGGCATGAACTGCAGCAACTGCCACCTGGACCAAGGCCGCTTGGCGCACTCCGCGCCGATGTGGGGTGCGTACCCTATGTATCCGGCATATCGCAAGAAAAATGACAAGGTCAACACCTTCGCCGAGCGTATCCAGGGCTGCTTCCAGTTCAGCATGAACGGCAAGCCACCGGCCGCCGACAGCCCGCAGATGACCGCGCTGTCGGTCTATGCCTACTGGTTGGCCACCAAAGCCCCTACAGGGGTGGAGATCGCCGGGCGCGGGTACCCTGAAGTACCGCAACCCAAAGGTGGCTATGACTTCAAGCGCGGTCAGCAGGTCTACCGCGAGCAGTGCGCCATCTGCCACGGGGACAACGGCGAAGGGCAGAAGGTGGCCGACGAATACGTGATGCCGCCGTTGTGGGGCAAGGATTCCTACAACTGGGGCGCCGGCATGCACCGGATCAATACGGCGGCTTCCTTCATCAAGCGCAACATGCCGCTGGGCCGGCCAGGCAGCCTGAGTGATCAGCAGGCGTGGGATGTGGCAGCCTGGGTCAACCGCCACGAACGGCCGCAGGACCCTCGGCTGGTGGAGGGCTCTGTCGAGAAGACCCGGCTGAAGTTCCATGCCAACGACGGCGTCAACCTGTATGGGCAGAAGGTCGACGGGGTGCTGATCGGGCAGGGCACCGGTAGCTGACGCGCTCACCGTTGGCGCACTGTTCTGTCATCGCGCCGTCACCGCTTTGCAACCCCTGGGCGGTAGCAATGTCCGCTATCTCACTCAAGGAGCGCGGCCATGGACCTCTGTGTGATCGGGGCAGGGTATGTAGGGTTGGTGACGGCAGCCTGTTTCGCCGGGATGGGCAACCGGGTGGTGTGCCTGGAGCGTGACCCGCACCGCCTGGCACAGCTGCGGCAGGGCCAGTGTCCGATCCATGAGCCGGGGTTGCAGGCACTGCTGCAAGCGGGCATGGAGCAAGGGCTGCTGAGCTTCAGCGACCAGTGGCAGCCGTCGCTGGCCAAGGCGCAGGTGGTGTTCATCGCCGTGGGTACGCCCAGCCTGGAAGACGGCTCGGCCGACCTGCAGCACGTCCTGGCCGTGGCCGACAGCCTTGGCCGCCATTTGCCGCGCAGTTGCCTGGTGGTCAACAAGTCGACCGTGCCGGTCGGCACCGCAGAGCGCGTGGCCCGGCAGGTGATGCAGGGCCTGCGCGAGCGCAGCGCCGGCTTTACCGTCGAGGTGGCGAGCAATCCGGAGTTTCTCAAGGAAGGCAGCGCCATCGACGATTTCATGCGCCCGGACCGCATCATCATAGGCACGGACAACGAGGCCGCACGGCAGTGCTTGCAACGCCTCTACGCGCCCTTTGTGCGCAACCGCGAACGTATCCTGGTGATGTCCCCGCGTGCGGCCGAGTTCAGCAAGTACGCCGCCAACGCCTTCCTGGCCACCAAGATATCGTTCATCAACGAACTGGCCGGGCTGTGCGCCCACCTGGGCGTGGACATCGAGCAGGTGCGCCACGGCATTGGCAGCGACCGGCGCATCGGCAGCCATTTCATCTACGCCGGCTGTGGCTATGGGGGATCGTGCTTCCCGAAGGACATCCGTGCGTTGCTGCGCACAGCCGAGCAGCAAGGTTATCAGCCTGCCATCCTGCGGGCAGTACAGGCCCGCAACGATCAGCAAAAAAACCTGTTGTTCACCGCCCTGCAACAGCATTTCGGTGGTGTGCTGCGCGGCCGTACCGTGGCGGTATGGGGGCTGGCCTTCAAACCGGGCACCGATGACCTGCGCGAGGCGCCCAGCCTGGTGCTGCTCGATGCGTTGCTGGCCGCAGGCACACGCGTGCAGGCCTGCGATCCGGTGGCGCTGGCCGGGGTTGCCGAGCGCTATGCGCAGGCGCTGGCCAGTGGTCAACTGAAGCTGACCGAGGACCCTTACGCCTGCGTGGAAGGTGCCGATGCACTGGCCCTGGTGACTGAATGGAAGCAGTTCCGCCAACCGGATTTCAGCCGTGTGCGTGGGCTGATGCGCATGCCGGTAATATTTGATGGCCGTAATATTTACGATCCCTTGGAACTATCTACACTGGGTTATCTCTATCATGGCATCGGTCGGCCCCAGGCGGGGCATTGTAAGGTGACTGCCGCCTGATTAGACTGCGCCGAATTCCACAGGCTCCGCCTTTGTTTAAGGACGTTTATGATCAAGAAATGCTTGTTCCCGGCAGCCGGTTACGGCACTCGCTTCCTGCCTGCTACCAAAGCCATGCCCAAGGAAATGCTGCCAGTGGTCAACAAGCCACTGATCCAGTATGGCGTTGAAGAGGCCCTGGACGCTGGCCTGAACGAGATTTCCATTGTCACAGGCCGCGGTAAGCGCGCCCTGGAAGACCACTTCGACATCAGCTACGAGCTGGAAAACCAGATCAAGGGCACCGACAAGGAAAAATACCTGGTCGGCATCCGTCGCCTGCTCAACGAGTGCTCGTTCTCCTACACCCGCCAGACCGAAATGAAAGGCCTGGGCCATGCCATCCTCACCGGCCAGCCGCTGATCGGTGACGAACCGTTTGCCGTGGTGCTGGCCGATGACCTGTGCGTCAACCCGGAAGGTGACGGCGTACTGACCCAGATGGTGAAGCTGTATAACCAGTTCCGCTGCTCGATCATCGCCATCCAGGAAGTCGATCCGCAGGAAACCAACAAGTACGGCGTGATTGCCGGCGACATGATCCGCGACGACATCTTCCGTGTGACCAACATGGTCGAGAAGCCTGCCCCGGAAGACGCTCCGTCGAACCTGGCGATCATCGGCCGCTACATCCTGACCCCGGATATCTTCGATATCATCCGCAACACCCCACCGGGCAAAGGCGGCGAGATCCAGATCACTGACGCACTGATGCAGCAGGCGCAGAACGGCTGCGTGATCGCCTACAAGTTCAAGGGCCAGCGTTTCGACTGCGGCGGCGCCGAAGGTTACATCGACGCGACCAACTTCTGCTTCGAGAACTACTACAAGACCGGCAAGGCTTACTGATAAGCCACCGCGGGTCTACGAGCCACCCTTCGGGGTAATGCACTACAGTCAAGCGATTTGGAGCCGCACAGCGGCCCTGAAAATGCTGACTGCCGTGCATTACCCGGCTGGGTGGCTTTTTTGTTTGTGGCGGCCAACGGCGGTATGCTGAGCGCCAGCCAAGGAGACTGAATACATGGCCTACGATTTTGATCTGTTCGTGATTGGTGCCGGGTCCGGTGGTGTGCGCGCGGCGCGCTTCGCAGCGGGCTTTGGCGCAAAAGTGGCGGTAGCCGAAAGCCGCTACCTGGGTGGCACCTGCGTGAACGTTGGTTGTGTGCCCAAGAAGCTGCTGGTGTATGGCGCCCACGTCGCGGATGAACTGGAGCAGGCTGCCGGCTACGGCTGGACCTTGGAGGAGGGGCACTTCGACTGGGGTACCCTCATCGCCAACAAAAACCGCGAAATCGAACGCCTCAACGGCATCTATCGCAACCTGCTGGTCAACAGCGGCGTGACGCTGCTGCAAGGCCATGCGCGCATCACCGGCGCCAACGAAGTGGAAGTGCAAGGCCAGCGCTACAGCGCCGGGCACATCCTTATCGCGACGGGTGGCTGGCCCCAGGTACCGGACATTCCGGGCAAGGAACTGGCCATCACCTCCAACGAGGCGTTCTACCTCAAAGCGCTGCCACGCCGGGTGCTGGTGGTGGGCGGCGGCTACATTGCGGTCGAGTTCGCCGGCATTTTCCAAGGGCTGGGCGCTGCCACCACGTTGCTCTATCGCGGCGACATGTTCCTGCGCGGTTTCGACGGTTCGGTGCGTACCCATTTGAAGGAAGAGCTGGAAAAACGCGGCATGGACTTACAGTTCAATGCCGATATCCAGCGCATCGAGCAGCTTGAAGACGGCAGCCTCAAGGCCACCCTCAAGGATGGCCGTGAACTGGTCACCGATTGCGTGTTCTACGCCACCGGCCGACGGCCGATGCTTGACAATCTGGGCCTGGAAAACACCGGTGTGGAGCTGGACGGCCGCGGTTACATCCGTGTGGACGAGCAGTACCAGACCACCGCTCCGACGATCCTGGCCATTGGCGATGTGATTGGCCGCGTGCAGCTCACCCCGGTCGCCCTGGCCGAGGGCATGGCCGTGGCACGGCGCCTGTTCAAACCCGAGCAATACCGCCCGGTGGATTACCAGAACATCCCCACCGCAGTGTTCAGCCAGCCGCCGATCGGTACCGTGGGCCTGACTGAAGAGCAGGCACTGGAAGCCGGGCACAAGGTGCAGGTCTTCGAAAGCCGCTTCCGCGCCATGAAACTGACCCTCACCGACATCCAGGAAAAGACCCTGATGAAACTGGTGGTGGACGCCGAAACCGACAAGGTGCTGGGCTGCCACATGGTCGGCCCTGAGGCTGGCGAGATCATCCAGGGCTTGGGTGTTGCCCTGAAGGCTGGCGCTACCAAGCAGCAGTTCGACGAGACCATTGGCGTGCACCCGACGGCGGCGGAAGAGTTCGTCACCATGCGCACCGTTACGCGCTGAACCTCACTCCCCCTGAAACCCGCAAGCCGGCTTCCCAGGTACGGCCCAGCCCTGAAGCCGGCGCCTACCAAGGGAAGCCGGCTTGCCGGCGAGGGGCCGCACAAGCGTGCGCAATCCTTTGCTCAGCCCAATCCCTTCTATTAATAAACCTCGCTTATAGCCAAAACCAATCGCAAGCATGAGGTTTGCCAATGAGCCTTCATGGCGACCAGCGGTTAGGATTCTCTCCATCAACTGATTCCAACCCCATGAAGGAGCGTCTCTCATGCCAATCATCAACAGCCAGGTCAAACCGTTCAACGCCACCGCCTTCCACAACGGCGAATTCGTTCAGGTCAGCGAAGCCGACCTGAAGGGCAAGTGGTCTGTCGTGTTCTTCTACCCGGCCGATTTCACCTTCGTCTGCCCGACCGAGCTGGGTGACCTTGCTGACAACTACGCCGAGTTCCAGAAGCTGGGCGTGGAAATCTACGGCGTGTCCACCGACACCCACTTCACCCACAAAGCCTGGCACGACACTTCCGACACCATCAGCAAGATCAAGTACCCGCTGATCGGTGACCCGACCCACGTCATTTCGCGCAACTTCGACGTGCTGATCGAAGAAGCCGGCATGGCCGATCGCGGTACCTTCGTGATCAACCCGGAAGGCCAGATCAAGATCGTCGAAATCAACGACGGTGGCGTAGGCCGCGACGCCAGCGAGCTGCTGCGCAAGGTCAAGGCTGCCCAGTACATCGCCGCTCACCCAGGCGAAGTCTGCCCAGCCAAGTGGAAAGAAGGCGAAGCTACCCTCGCGCCATCCCTGGACCTGGTCGGCAAGATCTAAGACCGTGCGCCAGTCGTGGGCGGTGAGCAGCCGCCAAAGCTGAAGTACTCACTGCCCCGCCAAACGCCCGGGCGCTATTGCCTGGGCGTTTTTGTATCCGAAGATTGAAAAAGGAATCGCCCGTATGTTGGACGCCACGCTTAAATCGCAACTGAAAACCTACCTGGAGCGGGTCACCCAGCCGATCGAGATCGTTGCATCCCTCGACGACGGCGCGAAGTCCCGCGAACTGCACGACCTGCTGGTGGAAATTGCCAGTCTGTCGAACCTCATTACCTTGAGTGCGGACGGTACCGATGCCCGTCGCCCGTCGTTCTCGCTCAACCGCCCGGGTGCCGACATCAGCCTGCGTTTTGCCGGCATCCCCATGGGCCACGAATTCACCTCCCTGGTGCTGGCGCTGCTGCAAGTCGGCGGCCACCCCTCCAAGGCCAGTGCCGAAGTGATCGAGCAGATCCAGGCCTTGGAAGGCGAGTTCACCTTCGAGACCTACTTCTCGCTGTCGTGCCAGAACTGCCCCGACGTGGTCCAGGCGCTGAACCTGATGGCGGTGCTCAACCCCAACGTACGCCACGTGGCCATTGACGGCGCGCTGTTCCAGGACGAAGTCGAGTCGCGCAAGATCATGGCCGTGCCCAGCATCTACCTGAACGGTGAAGTGTTCGGCCAGGGCCGCATGGGCCTGGAAGAGATCCTCGGCAAGATCGATACCAATGCCGGCGCCCGCCAGGCCGAGAAGATCAACGCCAAGGACGCTTTTGACGTGCTGGTGGTCGGTGGTGGCCCCGCCGGCGCTGCCGCCGCCATCTACGCAGCACGCAAGGGTATCCGTACCGGTGTCGCTGCCGAGCGTTTCGGCGGCCAGGTGCTCGATACCATGGCCATCGAGAACTTCATTTCCGTGCAGGAAACCGAGGGGCCGAAACTGGCGACTGCACTGGAAGAGCACGTCAAGCAGTACGATGTCGACATCATGAACCTTCAGCGCGGTGAAGCATTCATTCCTGCCACCGACGGTGGCCTGCACGAAGTGCGCCTTGCCGGCGGCGCCTCGCTCAAAGCCAAGACCGTGATCCTCGCCACGGGCGCCCGCTGGCGCGAAATGAACGTGCCGGGTGAGCAGCAGTACCGCGCCCGTGGCGTGGCTTACTGCCCGCACTGTGACGGCCCGCTGTTCAAGGGCAAGCGTGTGGCGGTGATCGGCGGCGGCAACTCCGGCGTGGAAGCAGCGATCGACCTGGCAGGTATCGTCGCCCAGGTGACGTTGATCGAGTTCGACAGCCAGCTGCGTGCCGACGCCGTGCTGCAGCGTAAGCTGCACAGCCTGCCGAACGTCAAGGTGATCACCAGCGCGCTGACCACTGAAATGCTGGGCAATGGCGAGAAGGTGACCGGCCTGCGCTACAAGGACCGCACCACCGACGAGCTGCATGACCTGGCGCTGGAAGGTATCTTCGTGCAGATCGGCCTGTTGCCCAACACCGACTGGCTCAAGGGAACGGTCGAGCTGTCGCCGCGTGGCGAGATCATTGTCGATGCCAAAGGTGCTACCAGCATCCCGGGCGTCTTCGCAGCCGGGGACGTGACCACCGTGCCGTACAAGCAGATCGTCATTGCAGTGGGCGAGGGTGCCAAGGCCTCGCTGGCGGCCTTCGATCACCTGATCCGCACCTCGGCGCCGGCGTAACGCTGACAACCGGGGGGTGTCTATGCTTAGTGCCGACACCCTCCGGAATTGTTAGCCATGACCCTGATCAGCCGTGAACCCTGGTGGCTAGTGCCACCCCAGCCCGGGCAGCAGGAGCAGGACCTGCACTGGGGTTACCTGGAGATCTACGCAGACGGCCGTACCGTGTTCGTCGACCAGCGCCCCAGTGACCGGGAAATGGCCGAGCGCAAAAGCTGCCGCAACTTCCCCGAACCGGAACACTGAGTGGCTTAGCCTTCAAGCTCGGCCAGGCGCGCCTCCAGCGCGGCAATTCGTGCCTCCAGGGCTTCGATCCTTTCTTCCGACACATTGCCGCCACTGTTGCGCACCCCGCCTTCCTGCTGGCGAGCCGCAAGAATCGCCTCGATTTCGGCCGGATTCCCCAGCGCATGGGTATAGCGGTCTTCGCGCTGCCCGGCCTGGCGTGGCAGGTGCAGCGCCAAACCACGCGAGATCAGGCGCTCGAGCTGGTGCTGGATCTGCTCGGTGTCGTCGAAGTCGTGCAGGCGGTTGCTGCGCGTCAGCAGCTCGTTGAGCGTTTGCGGCCCACGCAGAAACATCAGGCCCATCAGTATCAACTGGGCCGGTACCAGCTCCAGTGCCTTGTCCACCCGCTGCTCCCAACGGTCTGCGCGGCTACCCATCTGCAGTCGGGTCATGCCTTGGCCTTCCAGGGCACGCAGCGCCAAGCCGACCTGGCCCTGGGTCAGGTTCATCACCGGCTCACGGCTGGTCTTCTGGTTGCAGGCCAGCACCAGGGCATTGAGGGTCAGTGGGTAACTTTCAGGGCTGGTGGCCTGTTTTTCGATCAGCGCGCCGAGAATGCGGATCTCGATACTGCTGAAGCGGCCTTCGTCTGCGGTTTGATGTTCTGACATGGCCAACTCTCATTGCGAGGAAAAGGCCACTAGCGTAGGTAAAGCGCTTGGCTTAAGCAATCACTTGGGGGCTGCTATGGGAGCCTGCGTGGCAGCGAAAGGGCCGCCATGCGGCCCCACGTGTCTCAGGCGCTGCGGCGCTCTTGCGCCTGGCAGGCCGCCGCAGTGAACAGCACATCGGTCGAAGAATTCAGTGCAGTCTCGGCCGAGTCCTGCAGCACGCCAATGATGAAGCCCACAGCCACCACCTGCATGGCAATCTCGCTGGGAATGCCGAACAGGCTGCATGCCAGCGGGATCAGCAGCAACGAACCGCCGGCCACGCCAGACGCACCACAGGCGCAGACCGCCGCCACCATGCTCAGCAGCACGGCGGTAGGCAGGTCGACCGGGATGCCCAGCGTGTGCACCGCTGCCAGGGTCAGCACGGTGATCGTGATGGCCGCGCCCGCCATGTTGATGGTCGCACCCAGCGGGATGGATACCGAATAGGTGTCTTCATGCAGCCCCAGGCGCTCGGATAGTGCCATGTTGACCGGAATGTTCGCCGCTGAGCTGCGGGTGAAGAACGCCGTGATCCCACTCTCGCGCAGGCACAGCAGCGTCAATGGGTAAGGGTTGCGGCGGATCTTCCAGAACACGATCAGCGGGTTCATCACCAGTGCCACGAACAGCATGCAGCCAATCAGCACCGCCAGGAGGTGCAGGTAGCCAAGCAGGGCGTCGAGGCCAGACTGAGCGAGTGTCGAGCTGACCAGGCCGAAGATGCCCAGTGGGGCGAAGCGGATGACCACACGCACGATCAGGGTTACGCCGTTGGACAGGTCCTCGACTACGGTTCGGGTGGTTGTCCCGGCATGGCGCAGGGCCACGCCCAAACCAATGGCCCAGGTCAGCACACCAATGAAATTGGCGTTGAGCAGGGCATTGATCGGGTTGTCGACGGCGCTCAATACCAGGTTTTGCAGCACTTCACCAATGCCGCCAGGCGCGCTCAGGGTGACATCGCCGTTGCTTAGCGCAAGCTGCGAAGGGAACAGCATGCTGGCAACAACGGCCACCACTGACGCGGAGAAAGTGCCTAGCACGTACAGCCAGAGAATCGGGCGGATGTGGGTTTCCTGGCCATGGCGATGGTTGGCGATCGAGGCCATCACCAGAATGAACACAAGCACCGGTGCGACTGCTTTCAGGGCGCCGACGAACACCTTGCCGAGAAAGCCCAGGTCGAGGGCGATGGCTGGCGCAAGCAAGGCCAGGACAATACCGGCGATAAGGCCGATGACGATCTGGGTCACCAGGCTGGTGCGGTTGAGGAGGTTGAGGAAGGGGGACATGTGCTGCGCTATCTCGGTATCTTGAAAGGGCGTGACTTTACCATAGACCTTGGTAGGGTCGTCCCGGCCTCTTTGCTCACCAGTGGAATAGCTCCCGGCGCGCCCCCTCGGTAATGGCCACGATGCCGGGGTGCTTGACCTTGCGCTCGACTGAAATAGCGTAGAACGACTCGTGCACCGCTTCGGTCTGCCCGATCAGTTCCACCCCGTACTGGCGGCACACTTCCTCGGCAATCACACTGGGAGCCACGAAGATACCGCTGCCGGACTGGCCGAACGCCTGCATCAAGGCGCTGTCGTCGAATTCGCCGATTATCCGCGGCTGCACCTGCTGCTCGCCAAGCCAGCGCAGCAGCCGGCTGCGCACCACTGTCTCCTGGCCCGGGATCAGCAAGGGTGCATCGTGCAGGCAGCCAGGAAAGACGCCAGCGTGGCGTTGGGCCAACGCTTTTGTAGCGAAGAAGCTCAAGCCGCACTCCCCAAGCTTCTGGCTGTAACCCTTGATATCCAGGTGGCTGGGCATCGGGCTGTCAGAGATCACCAGGTCCAGGCGCTGGATCGCCAGGTCGGCCAGCAAACGTTCGAGTTTGTCCTCACGACAGTTGATGCGCAACACGTCGTCCAGCTCCATGGTGGGCGCGAGCAGGCGATAGACGATGGACTTGGGCACCACGTCAGCCACCCCCACACGGAACAGGATCTGCTCCTGCGGGCCCGCTCGCAACATCGCCTCCAGCTCACTGCCGATCTGGAACATCTGTTCGGCGTAGACCAAGGTCTGGCGACCGGTTTCGGTCAGTTCCAGCTGCCGCCCAACCCGCTGGAACAGTTCAAGGCCATAGGTTTGCTCGAACAGGCTGATCTGACCGCTGATGGTCTGCGGGGTCAGGTTCAGTTGCTCACTGGCGCGGGCGATGCTGCCGGTCTTGGCCACGGCCCAGAAATAGTGAAGCTGTCGATAGTTGAGCATCACTGGATTCCCGATTCGTTAAAACCGAAGTATACCCGGTGAAAATACGAATTTTCCTGATGTATCGTCATCTTTAGAATTCGATGCCATCAGGCGTATTGCGCGCCGCCGGTATATCGACAAGCGAGGACCCCATGCTGCAATTCAAATCCATTGGCACACCCTTGGTGCTAGCCTTGGCGCTGATGAGCCTGGCAGGCTGCGACCAAGCCGAGAAATCTGCCCAGCAGATGCTCGACCAGGCCGCCAAGTCGGCCAAGCAGGCCATCGATGACACCAACGAAGCGGCGCAGCAGGCGCTGAGCGACGCTATCGGCACCGAAGGGCAGCAGCCCAAGGCCGCTGACCAGCAAGACAAAACCCAGGACATCTGACCCAGAAACGTTGCAGGACTGAAAAATGGAATATTTGCTGGAACTCGCTGCAAGCCCCACCGCCTGGGTAGCACTTGCCACGCTGGTGGCGATGGAAGTGGTACTGGGCATCGATAACCTGATCTTCATCTCGATCCTGACCAACAAGTTGCCGGTCGAATACCGCTCCAAGGCACGCCGGATCGGTATCAGCATGGCCTTGGTCATGCGCTTGGCGCTGCTCAGCACGGTGGCGTGGATCGTTCAGTTGACCGACCCGGTGTTCGAAGTGTTCGGTAATGCCTTCTCCTGGAAGGACGTGATCCTGATTGCCGGTGGCCTGTTCCTGCTGTGGAAAGCGACCAAGGAAATCCATGAGAACGTCGACCCGCACGGCGCCAAGGAAGAAGCCAAGGTGTCCTCCACAGTCACCCTGGGCTTCGCTGCCGCGATCTTCCAGATCCTGTTGCTGGACATCGTGTTCTCGGTTGACAGCATCATCACCGCTGTGGGCATGACCGAGCACCTGCCGATCATGATCATTGCCGTGGTCACTGCCGTGATCGTGATGATGGTGGCCGCTGACCCGTTGGCGAACTTCATCAACGACAACCCGACCGTAGTCATGCTGGCCTTGGGCTTCCTGATCATGATCGGCATGACCTTGATCGCTGAAGGTTTCGGTGCCCATGTGCCCAAAGGGTATGTGTATGCGGCAATGGCCTTCTCGACGGCGATCGAAGTGCTCAACATCCTGGCCCGCCGCGCACGCATGAAGCGTGAAGCGACCGAAGGCTGATTCAAGGCAGGGGGCGCGAGGCGCCCCATTCGCCGGCAGCCCGGCCCCCAGTCGCCTGACTGACGGGTCTGTGCCGGCAGGCCCTGCCAGAAGAACGCAACTGCCCCTTACGCCGCTTCCACCTTGCGCGGTGCCATGAAGTACAACCACACCAGTGCAATGAAGTACATCGCCGGGATCATGGTGAACAGCACGGCGTAGTTGTTATTGGTGACCGTCAGCACCGTGCCGACGATCTGCGTCATGAACATGCCGCCGATGGCCGCACACATGCTGCCAAAGCCGAACACCGTGCTTATCAGGTGCTTGGGCGTGTAATCCATCAGCAGGCTCCATATGTTCGCCGTCCAGGCCTGGTGCGCGCCGACCGCCACGGCAATGGCGAGCACCGCTACCCACAGGCCACTGGCGTTGGCGGCGAAGGTCACGCTGATCATGGTGCAGGCGAAGATCAGCATCGATATCAGGCGGGCCCGTATGGCGCGTACGCCACGGCCTATGAGCCAGGACGAAAGGATGCCGCCGCCAATGCTGCCGAAGTCGGCCGTTAGCCAGATCAGGATCAGCGGGATGCCCATCTGGGTCACGCTGATGCCCAGGTTGTACTGCTGGTTGAGAAAAGGTGGCAGCCAGTACAGGTAGAACCAGAACACCGGTGCGGTGATCGCGAACGCCACGGCAAAGGCCCAGGTACCGCGCATGCGCATGATACGGCTGAAGGGCACACGTACCGCCTCAGGCTCGGCCTCGCGCTGAATGTACTCCAGCTCGCTCTGGCGCACATTGGGGTGCTCTTCGGGGTTGAAGTATTTCAAGCCCCAGAACACCACCCAGACCAGCCCCAGGCAGCCCATGGCGATAAAGGCCGCCTGCCAGCCCCAGGCAGCCAGGATCACTGGCAGCAGCGCGGGGGTGACCATCGCGCCAACGTTGGTGCCGGCGTTGAACAGCCCGGTGGCGATGGCTCTTTCACCTGCGGGGAACCACAGCCGGGTGGTCTTCACACAGGCCGGGTAGTTGGCGGCCTCGGTCAGGCCGAGGATGAAGCGGCAGACCATGAAGCCAGCGGCCGATGTGGCCAAGCCATGGGCGCCGGTGGCCAGGCTCCAGAGCAGTACCGCCATGAAGAATGCGCGTTTTACGCCGATTTTGTCGATCAGCCGGCCCTGCAGCAAAAAGCCGATGGCGTAACCCACCTGGAACCAGAAGTTGATGTTGGCGTAGTCCATCGCCGTCCAGCTCATGTCCTTGGCCAGCATGGGCTGCATGATGCCGAGGGCGGCGCGGTCGATGTAGTTCAGTGTGGTGGCGAAGAACACCAGGGCAAGCATGCCCCAGCGCGTCTTGCCGACAGCGAAGGCGTCGCGAATCTTGCTGCCCATGGAAGCAGGGGGAATAGGAGGCATGGCCGATGTACCTGTTTCTTGAAATTGTAATGAGTTGCTGGATGCTTCTAGCTCGCGGGTTTGGCTCAAGGCAGGACGCATTCGCAAGGCCGGGGCATGGTGAGCAGTGAAACAAGGACCGTCAATGCCAGAGAATGCTCTAGCGTTCGATAACCGAACAGTCGCCGTCTGTCATTATTTTGCGTGGAAAAACCGATATCTCTGCATAAAGTTGTACATGAAAATATACTTGTACAATATTTAGGTATCACGGTCTTCAGAGTATGGCCATGCGCAGCTCTATCTCAGCCCTGAATCTGTTCGTGCTTACCATGGCGCTTACCGTCTTGCCACCCGCCCTGGCGGACTGGCGGCCAGCGGTGCCCGACGCACGCAGCGTGGGCAGCGGTGAGTTCACCTGGTTTGGCCTGCGTGTCTATACCGCCCGTTTGTGGAGCGCCGGCTCGCCGCAGGGCTGGAGTGAGCCGTTTGCCCTGGAACTTCTTTACCACCGGGGGCTGTCACGCGAGACGCTGGTGCAGGCCAGTCTCGATGAAATGCAGCGCTTGAGCGACCGTCCCCTGGCCGAGGCCACGCTTGAGCGTTGGGCGCAAGCGATGAATGGGGCGTTCGTCGATGTGCGCCCGGGCACGCGCATCACCGGGGTGTACCTGCCGGGGCAGGGCTGCCGGTTCTATGTCAATGGCCAACTGCGTCGCGAAATCGCCGACCCAGTATTTGCCCGGGCATTTTTTGGTATCTGGCTGGACCCGCGTGCCCGTGACCCCCAATTGCGCCAGCGCCTGCTCGGCCTGGCCGGTAATGAACCAGGAGATTGAACATGCGAAGAATCTTGCTACTGGTCGGCTGCCTGCTGCTGGCCAGCTGCGGCAATGTCGAAGTCGACCATTACGCCCGTGAAAAACCCGCGCTGGATCTGGTCACATTCTTTTCCGTGCCGGTGCAGGCTTGGGGCATCTTCCAGAATCGCTCGGGGGAGGTGGTCAAACGCTTCGATGTGCGCATCGACAGCCGCCGCGAAGGGGACCGGCTGATTCTTGACGAGCACTTCGTGTACAGCGACGGTACGCGTCAGCAACGCACCTGGACCCTGACCCCGGACGGCCCCGGGCGCTGGCGCGGGCGTGCGGGCGATGTGATCGGCGAAGCCCGCGGTGAGGTTGCGGGCAATGCACTGCACTGGCGCTACCGCCTGGACCTGCCGGTCGACGGCCGGCATTGGGAAATGGACATCGATGACTGGATGTACCTGATGGATGAGGACACCCTGATCAACCGCTCGAGCATGCGCAAGCTGGGTGTGGAGGTTGGGCAGATCACCTTGTTCTTCCGCCGCCTGCCAACGGCTGTGCCGTGACTCAGGTGGCTCTTGCCAGGCGTAGCATCAACGGAAATGCCACCGCCCAGACCCCTGCCAGCAGCAGGGCGGTGGGCATGGGCCCCATCGGCAGTTCCACACCGGCTATCCGCGCCCCGGCCAGGTAGGCCAACGGCCCACCGCACAGTCCCAGCAGCGCCCCAAGCCAGAGCGGGTGGGTAGCCCAGGCCAGGCTGTGGCGTAAACCGCTGGCCAATACCAGCCACATCAGGGCCAGCCAGCCGGGCAGGGGCCACTGGGCAAACGCGAATACCCCCAGCGCCCCCAAGATGCTGTCCAGCAGGCAACCTGCAAACCCTACCGCCAGCAGCGCACGCGCTTCTGCCCGACGCTCATGGCAATAACCCAAGTGCAGCGCCAGGCCCAACGGTACCAGCGCAAGCAACCAGGGCGTGTGGGCGCCGAGTACACACACCCACCAGCCAGCCTGCAACCCTACGGCGTTGGCGATAAGCCAGGTACGGGACATGTTCAGGCACCTGACAAAGGCGCCCGACGGGCCTTCGGCGCGGCCCACAACAATTGCGCCACGCCGATGGCACGCTCCTCGAAACCGCCCTGGCAGTAACACAGGTAGAACTCCCACAGGCGCTGGAAGGTTTCGTCGTAACCCAGTTCCTTGAGTGCCGTGCGCGCCTGGCGCAGGTTATCGCGCCAGTGGCGCAAGGTGCGGGCATAGTCCTGGCCAAAGTCCTCCATATGCACCAGGTTCAACCCGGTCTTGCGGCTGGCGGTGTCCAGCAGCACGCTCAAGGATGGCAGCGCACCGCCCGGGAATATGTAGCGCTGAATGAAGTCCACCGAGCGCCGCGCCTGGGCGTGTCGTTGGTCGCGAATGGTGATGGCCTGCAGCAGCATCAGGCCATCCTCTTTGAGCAGGGCGGCACACTGGCGGAAGTAGGTGGGCAGGTACCGGTGGCCGACGGCTTCTATCATCTCGATCGAAACCAGCTTGTCGAAGCGCCCGCTCAGGTCGCGGTAGTCCTCGCGCAGTACCGTGACCTGTTGCGTGAGGCCCAGCGCTTGCACCCGCTGCTGGGTATGGGCGTACTGTGCCTCGGACAGCGTCGTGGTAGTGACGCGGCAGCCATACCGGGTGGCAGCATGGATGGCCAGGCTGCCCCAGCCGGTACCGATTTCCAGCAGGTGTTCGTGAGGTTTGAGTTCGAGCTTCTGGCAGATGCGTTCAAGCTTGTTCAGTTGCGCCTGCTCCAGGGTTTGCTCGGCGCTCTCGAACTGCGCCGCCGAGTACATCATGGTTGGGTCGAGCAGGCGTTCGAACAAGGCGTTGCCCAGGTCGTAATGGGCCAGGATGTTGCGCCGCGCACCGCGTCGGCTGTTGCGGTTGAGCCGGTGCAGCAGGTGCAGGGCCGGGCGTGCCAGGCGTGCCAGCCCGCCCTCCATGGCATCGAGCACATCAAGGTTGGCGACGAACAAACGGGTGACTGCGGCCAGGTCGGGGGTGCGCCAGTAGCCATGGATATAGCCTTCCCCAGCGCCGATCGAGCCGTTACTGGCGACCAGGCTCCAGGCGGCCTCGTCAACGATCTCGACCTCGGCTTGCAGGGCGCTGCCGGCTTCGCCGAAGGTCCACTGACGATCATTGCAGATGACCCGCAAACTGCCGTGGGCCAAGCCGCGCAACTGGGCCAGCACGGCGGTCCTGGCCAGGTTGCCAAGCAGCGGTGTCAGGCCGGTGGACTTGCTAACGCTCAGGGTGGGCTCGGTCATCATCTAACTCCTTGGAGGCGGCTTGGCCCAGGCTCAGGTTGCCCAGGCTGGCGCTATGGTCGTGGATGGGCGTGCGCTTGAGCAGTAGCTGCAAGGCCTGCCAGTAGATGGCCGCTACGGTGCGCAGGCTCATCCAGGGGAAACTCAGGATGTGGCGGTGCAGGGCAGTGCGATCCAGCGGCCCGCGCTGCAGCGCCAGGTCGGCATCGAACACCTTTTGCCCTTCGCGCCAGTTCTCCATGTGCACGTGCACGCGCCGCGCATCGAGCAAGAAACGCAGGCGGTACTCCATGTCCAGGGGCATGAACGGCGACACATGAAACGCCTTGGCCACGGAAAACCCGGTAGACAGGCCGTCCTGCACCGGCAATACGTAGTGAAAGCGCTCGCGCCATGGCGTGTTGCGCACCTCCAGCAGGATGGCTTGCAACTGGCCCGCCTGGTCGTGGCAGAAGTAGACACTCACCGGGTTGAACGAAAGGCCCCAGCAGCGCGGCTGGGTCAGCAGGTGTACGGCGCCTTCCGGGGTTTGCCCGGTCGCCTGGCCAACCAATTGCCGAGCGGCCTGGGCCAGTGGCGTGCCATTGCCGGTCAGCGCTGGCAGGTAATCGCTCTCGCGCCAGCTCAGCGGCGCCAGTCGCGACCGCCCCAGCCAGCGGCTTAGGCTGAGCAGGTAGGGTTGCTCATCCAGGTCCAGGTAGAACATGCCGATCCGATAGCGAAAGGCATGCTGGCGCGGGGTCAGGCGCCGATGGCTGACCCAGCCGTGGCACAGGCTGCTGATCACAACGCCTCCCCAAAACACTCGGCCACTTTCAAGGCGCTGACCACACCGTCCTCGTGGAAGCCGTTGGCCCAGTAGGCGCCGCAGAAGTAGCTGTGCTGGCGGCCCTGCAGTTCAGCCTGCCGGGCCTGGGCGGCGAGGGCGACAAGGCTGTACTGCGGGTGCGCGTAGTTGAAGCGAGCGAGGATCTGCGTGGGGTCCACCAGCGCGGTCTGGTTCAGGCTCACGCAGAAGGTCACCGGCGCTTCGATACCTTGCAGGATGTTCATCGCGTAGGTCAGCGCAGCCGGCGCCTGTTGCGGCCCGCCAAGGCGGTAATTCCAGCTGGCCCAGGCTTTTCGCCGGGTGGGCAGCAGTCGGGTGTCGGTATGCAGCACCACATCGTTGCTGGCGTAGGTGATGGCGCCGAGCACTGCACGCTCATCGGCACTCGGCGCCTCCAGCAAGGCCAACGCCTGATCGCTGTGGCAGGCGAATACCACGTTGTCGAAACGTTCGCTACCGGCCGCGCTGAACACGGTCACGCCACCTGCGTCACGGCTGACGCGGTCAACAGGGCAGTTGAGGCGGATGCGCTCGGCAAAGGGTTTGCACAACGGCGCCAGGTAGCTGCGCGAGCCGCCTTCGATCACCCGCCACTGCGGGCGGTTGCTCACCGAGAGAAGGCCGTGGTTACGGCAAAAACGCACGAAGAACTGCAGCGGAAAACTGAGCATGTCAGCGCGTGACATCGACCAGATCGCCGAGCCCATTGGCACGATGTAGTGGTCGATGAAACGCTGGCCATAGCCCTGCGTCTGCAGGTAGCCGCCCAGGGTGGTGGCCTCGTCGATACGTTGGCTGTCCAGGTCGGCAATGGCCTTGCGGTTGAAGCGCAGGATATCGCGCAGCATGCCCCAGAAGCCTGGCGATAGCAGGTTGCTGCGCTGGGCGAACAGCGTGTTCAGGTCATGGCCGTTGTATTCGAAGCCGCTGCGCGGGTCATGCACCGAAAAGCTCATTTCAGTGGGCCGGGAGGCGACCTTGAGCTGGTCGAGCAGGCGGATGAAGTGTGGGTAGGTCCAGTCGTTGAACACGATAAAACCGGTGTCCACAGCGTATTGCCGGCCACCCCATTGGACATCGACGGTATGGGTGTGGCCACCGATCCAGTCGGCGGCCTCGAATACAGTGACTTCATGCCGCCGAGACAGCAGATAGGCACAGGTGAGGCCGGCAATGCCGCTGCCGATGATTGCGATGCGCATGTTTATTTCAGTCCTGTTGCTTACGTGCCAGGCGCTGGCCTAGCTTCAGTCGCCAGCGCACCGGCATTGCGCCCAGCAGGCGCAGTACCACAGTGAAGACACCGGGGAAGTTGATTTCCAGCGGGCGCTTGGGTATGCGCTCGGCAATGTGCCTGGCGGCGCGCTCTGCACTCCAGATCTGGGGCATGGGGAAGTCATTGCGGCGGGTCAATGGCGTATCGACAAAGCCAGGGCTGACCAGCGTGACATCGATGCCCTCGTTGACCAGATCGATGCGCAGGGACTCGATCAGGTAGCGCACGGCCGCTTTGGAGGCGCCATAGGCCCCGGCACGGGGCAGCGCCAGCCAGGATACCGAGCTGCCGATCACCACCAGGTGCGGGCGTCGACCACGGCGCAGCAAGGGCAGGGCAGCCTGCAGGCAGTGACTGACGCCGAGCAGGTTGGTGCGCACCACGCGCTCGACCAGCTCTGGGTCGAAATGGCCTGGCTCCAGGTATTCACAGGTGCCTGCATTGAGGATTACCAGGTCGAGCGCGCCCCAGTCGCGCTCGATGTACGCGGCGATATCAGCGACCTGTCGAGGGTCGCTGATATCGCCGATGGCCTGCAGCGTCTGCTGGGGGTACTGGGCGGCCAACGGCGCCAGTTTTTCAGCTTGCCGGCCACCCAGCGCCACCTGATGCCCCTGCTCAAGCAGCTGTTGCGCCAGCGCAGCGCCGATGCCGCTGCTGGCGCCCGTCAGCCAACAGCGGCTCATGCCAGCCGCCCCTTGAGCCAACGCACAGCGCTGCCCATCACCGGTACATGCTCATAAAGCAGTGCACCGGCGTCGAAGTAGTCTTGATGAAAGTGCACGCGTTCATGCCAGCGCAGGTGGCTGCAACCCTGCAAACTGATCAGGCGCCCGTTGGCCAGGCGTGGGTGGCGGAAGTTCAGCGTCCAGCGAATGTAGCCGTGGCCGGGTTGGACTTCATCGGTACCCTCGAAGGTGTAGTGCACCTCCTGGGTGTTGGCGTAGAGCTCTGCAAAGTACGCGCGCAGGTCGCTCAGCCCGTCGATCTTGTGCAAGGGGTCGCGGAAGGTGACATCCTCGCTGTACAAGTCACCCAAGCGGTCGAGGTTGTTCGCATCGAGGCTGGCAAAGCGTTCGGCGAAGGTTTGCAGGTAGCTTGACATGCGCGGCCCTGTACAAAAATGGTTTCTTGCACAGGTATAGTCGATCCCGCTGCATAAAGCTATACAGGGTCATATTTTTGTACAGTTTTGCATGGGCGTGTCAGCTGTCCCTTTCATCCAGTTGCCGGCGCAATTGGGCCACCTCTGCTTCCAGCTCTCGTACCCTTTCCTCGGCAAACACCTGGGCCGTGACATCACGCTGTATGCCAATGTAATACGTCAACTGATCGGCCTCGTTGCGTATTGGCGAAATCGACAGTTCATTCCAGAACAGGCTGCCATCCTTGCGGTAATTGCGCAGCACCTGGCAGCACGGGCGCCCGTCCCGGATGGCCTGGCGAATGGCGTCCAGCGCCTCTTGATCATGGTCCTGCCCCTGCAGGAAGCGGCAATCCTGGTAGAGAATGTCATCGGCAGCGTAGCCGGTCAGGCGCTCGAAGGCGGGGTTGACGTAGATGAGGATGCTGTCGTTTCCTTCCTGCTCGGCAATGACGATGCCGTCGTTGGACGCCTCGACCATCAATTGCAGGAGTTTTGCGTCGATCATGGGGCCTCCTTGAAGTGGTTGCGTATGCTTATGCGCAGCTTAGCCTGCATGCAGCTATAGGTTTAGTATGTGTAACCGCCCTGATGATCCGCCGCAATGAACGAAGCGACCTTCACCGACCTGTTGCCAATGCGTGACGTTGTCAGCCTGACCGGGGTCAACCCGGTGACCTTGCGTGCCTGGGAGCGCCGTCATGGCCTGATCCAGCCGCAGCGTACCGAGGGTGGTCACCGGCTGTACACCGCACAGGATGTGCAGCACATCCGCGACATACTGCGCTGGACCGCCAGCGGGCTACCGATCAGCAAAGTCAGCGAAATGCTGGCCAGGCGGCGAGACGCCTATGAGCAAACGGTTGAACCGGCTGCCGATGGCTATGCCACGTGGCGCGCTGCCGTGCTCCGTGCAACCCTGGCGTTCGATGGCCAGGCGCTAGAAGCCATTCATGGCCAGCTGTTCACACTGTTTCCCAAATCCACGGTGCTGCTCGACATACTGATGCCTGTGTGGCGCACATTACAGTCAGGCAGCACATACGGCCAGCGTAGCCAGTGGCTGTTTCTCGATGCCTTTCTGCGCGCCCGTTTGCTGCTACGTCTGCAGTTGAACCAGGCCGCCGCCCCTCGCGTGCTGTTGGCCGGCACCGGTGGCAGCGCTGAGTTTGAACTGCTGTGCCACGGCTTGCTGATGAGCGGTGAGCAGCAGCGGATCGAGGTGCTCAGCAGCGACCAACCACTGGAGGAGTTGCCCCTGTTGTGTGCGGCCATTGCGCCTGCCGCGCTGGTGCTGCTGGTGCAGCCCCCTGTGAGCCGTGGCCTGGCAGATCGTCTGCGCGCCTTGCAGATGGATATTGCCTGCCCATTGGCGCTGCTCGGCGATGGCCTGGCCGAATCGGCGACTGCGCTCAAGGGTATTCCACTGCGCCTGCTGGAGGGGCAGGGTGGTGATGCCGGCGCGATGCTCAATGCCTTGCTCAGGGGGGCGTTGGAGCTCTCGACCACCCAGCCTGCACCAGGGAAGCAAAGCGCTGAGCAATCCCGCTAGCCGGCGTTGGCTGTTGCTTGCTCGCTCAGCCTGGTGCAGATGGCATCGACCAATGCGGCTACTTTGGGAAGCGACTGCCGGCTTTTCAGCCATGCGACGTTGATAGGCAGGCCGGTGGTGCTCAGCTGCGGCAGGATCTGGACCAGCGAGCCCGCGTCAAGATGCTCCTGCACCAGCCAGGAGGGCAACTGGGCCACCCCCAGCCCGGCCAGCACCATGGCAAGCTGGCCTTCTGCGTTGCCGATGGCAATACGGCCCGAGACCACGCGCTGCTCGCTGTCGCTGGCATGGGCACCTGGGAAGTGCAGCGGATACACACCGCCGTCGGTCCTGCCATAAAGCACGCAGCCGTGCTCATGGAGGTCCCGTTCCGTTTCAGGCACGCCCCGGCGTTGCAGATAACCCGGTGCGGCGCAAAAGATGTGCTGCTGCACGCCAATCAGCCGCCGCTCTACACCTTGGGGCCAGATGTGCGGCCCGCCAATGCGGACCAGGATGTCGATGTCATGCTCGATGGGGTCGAGGAAGCGGTCTGTGAGCGTGATATGTGGCATCAGCAGCTCATGCTCGGCAATCAGCTCGATGAGCAAGGGCAGTACCCGCAGTTTGCCGTAAGAAGCAGGCAGGTCGATGCGCACCCGGCCACAGGGCTCGACCTGGGCACTGTGCATCTGCATTTCGGCCTCTTCCAGGCTGGCCAGGATCTGCTTGCAGGTCTGGTAGTAATTGGCTCCCGCATCGGTCAGCGCCAAGCGCCGTGTGGTGCGTGCGAAGAGCTTCATGTTCAGGCGTTGCTCCAGCCGGGTCACACTTTTGCTGACGGCGGAGGTGGTCAGGCTCATGCGTTCGGCCGCAGCAGTGAAGCTTCCGGCCTCTGCCACGCAAATGAAGACCGCAATGCCCTTCAAGCGTTGTTCACTGAGCAAAGACGCCTCCAATTGTTGAATGAATTTCTCAAATGGCCTTTCTTAAATACCAAAGACGATAATTTTATTCCAGGATACCCTCCTGCTCCAATTTCCTTTTCTGGAGTAGTCGCTCATGCATGCCAACCCTGCGTCCCTGTCGGGGGCAGCAGATGCCCGTGCAGGCACCAGCATTCTGATCCTTACGATGGCGGCGTTCGCTGTGCTGACCACCGAATTCATCATTCTCGGCATATTGCCCGGGCTCGCCCGTGATTTGGGTATTTCAGTGCCGAAAGCGGGCCAGTTGGTCACCGTTTTCGCCTTTACCGTGATGCTGGTCGGGCCGTTTCTCACCGCTGCCATATCCCACTGGGACCGCAAAAAGGTGTTTCTCGGGGTGCTGATCATCTTCGCCGCATCCAATGCGCTGTCGGCGGTCGCTACGGATTTCTGGACCATGGCCTTGTCGCGCATCCTGGCTGCTGCCACGCTTCCGGTGTTTTGGGGCACCGCCAGTGAATCGGCAGGCCAGCTGGCGGGTAAAGGCAATGAAGGCAAGGCCGTAGCGCGGGTCTATCTGGGCATCACGGCGGCGTTCGTGTTCGGCATTCCGCTGGGCACACTGGCAGCCGATGCGCTCGGCTGGCGGGGCACCTTCTGGCTGATCTCGGGCCTTTGCCTGGTCATCGCGCTGCTGATGTGGGTGTGCCTGCCGCAGCTGCCGGAGGCGCCCAAAAGGGCGGGCGGCGAGCGGCAGACGATCATCCTGCGGGACCCGAAATTCATCTTTCATGTCGCGCTCTCTGTGGTGGTGTTCACTGCGATGTTCAGCGCCTACACCTACCTGGCCGACATCCTCGAGCGCCTTGCCCACGTGCCCAGCGCGCAGGTCGGCTGGTGGCTGATGGGCTTCGGTGCGGTGGGCATGATCGGCAACGCCATCGGCGGGCGGCTGGTCGACCGCAGCCCGCTTGGCGCGACCATCGTGCTGCTGACGGTGCTGGGCGCCGGCATGGCAGGCGCACCGCCTGCGGTCGATACGCGGTGGTTGCTGGTGGTGGCCTTGGCCGCGTGGGGTATTGCGTATACCGCGTTGTTCCCTGTTTGCCAGGTACGCGTGATGATCGCAGGCGCCAAAGCGCAGGCCCTGGCCGGCACATTGAATGTCTCGGCGGCGAACGCGGGCATCGGGTTGGGCGCTGTGATTGGCGGCGTCACCATCGAGCAACTGGGGCTGGCTGCGCTGGGCTGGGTGGGCGCGCTGATTGCAGTGCTGGCGGTGGGCTTCTCACTGCTGCTGTGGGTGGCAAGCGATCGGGCCGGCAAGGCTGCTCACCGCGCCCGCCCAGCGGCATCCGCGCCAGTGAAGCAAGGCTGATGATGAACACGGCCTGCGCAAGGGCATATCGATATACCCTTTAATTCTTTGTTTCCTGGGCCCGCCTGCTTTCAACTACCGCCTTTTTTGAGCGAGCGATAGTCAGTGGAGCATTGCGAAGTAGTCGTCATCGGGCTTGGTGCAATGGGGGCCGCCACCGCTTATCAACTGGCCAAGGCGGGCGTCGATGTGGTGGGGGTCGATCGCTACCACCCACCGCATACCCTCGGCTCGAGCCACGGTGATACGCGCATTACGCGTCTTTCCGTCGGCGAGGGTGCCCAGTACGTGCCGATCGTGAAGAGGGCTCAGCAGATCTGGCGTGAACTTGAGGCGCTGTCTGGCGAATCGTTGTTCGAACAGTCCGGTCTGCTTGCACTGACCTCCAGTCCCGACTTCGATCCGCACGATAAAAGCGATTTCACCCTGCGCACCATAGGCCTGGCCCAGGCCTATGGAATCGAGCACGAAGTGCTTGGCGCTGCACAGATCCGTCAACGCTTCCCGCAATTTGCCAATGTGCGCGACGATGCGATCGGCTACTTCGAGCCCGGTGGCGGCTTCGTGCGCCCCGAGCGGTGCATCGACGTGCAGCTGCGCCTGGCAGTGCAACACGGGGCGACGCTGCACACAGGAGAAACGGTCACTCAGATCAGCTCGGATGACTGCGGTGTCACGGTCTGCACCAACCTGCGCACATTAAAGGCGCGCAAGTTGGTGTTCAGCGCCGGCAACTGGGCGGGCGGTTTGTTGGGCGAGCCGTTCGACCGTTTGCTGGGGGTCTACCGGCAGAAGCTGTTCTGGTTCGAGCTCGAAGCCGAGGCGGGCCTTGAGGGTGCATCGCCAACATTCATCCTCACCCATGGGCGCGGGGACGACAAAATCAACTATGGTTTCCCAGCGCTGCCCGGGGAGGGCAGCATGAAAATCGCCACGGCCCAATACCACACGGCATCGCTGCCCGACCTGCTGGACCGGACCGTGAGCGCAGAAGAACAGCGGCAGATGTATGAGTCGCAAGTACAAGGCCGTATCGCCGGGGTGACCGACAGGGTCGTCAAGTCGGCTGTTTGCGCCTACACCGTCACTGCCGATCGCCACTTCATCATTGATGAACACCCTGCGCTGAAGCACACCCTGGTGGTGTCAGCGTGCTCTGGCCATGGTTTCAAGCACTCCGCCGCCTTGGGCGAGGCATTCGCCCAGTGGTGCATCCGGGGCTGGACCGACCTCGATCTTTCATCATTCACCCTGCAACGATTCCAAGGACAACGCTCAACCTGATGCGTGGCTGGCCACGACCGATCAACGGTTCGGCCATTTCTCCAGCAGAATGGAAACGAACTTTTCTGCCGCAGGTGAGAGCGAGGCCCCACGCCGATACACCAGCCCGAGCGTACGCGTCACCTCGGGCTCCATCAGTGGAACGCTCACCAACGTCGGATGGTCGGCAGCCGGCATGGCCAGGCTTGGCATGGCCGACACCCCCAGCCCCGCTTCGACCATGCCCAACGAGGTGGAAAGGTGCTGCACCTCATAGAACCACTTCGGCCGCCAGCTGAGGCCGGACAGCGCATGGTCCAGCAACATGCGATTGCCGCTCAGGCGCCCGACGCCGATGAGCCTGTAATCGGCAAGCTCTGTCCAGGTGACCGACGCGCGATCGGCCAGTTCGTGATCGCGCCGGCACGCCAGCACGAAACGCTCCTGCACCAGCGACACGAACTCGATATCCGGATGCTGGCCGCTCATCATGTTGATACCGAAATCGGCTTCACCGCGCAGCACCGCCTCCAGCCCCTCGTTGGCACTGAGGTCCAGCAGCCGAATACGGATTTTCGGGTACTGCTCGTTGTAGTCCCGAATCACCGAGGGCAGGAAGTAAAACGCAGCGGTCGGGATGCAGGCCAGGGTCACTTGGCCGGTCTGACGCTCGGCAAGTTCACGAATGCTCAGGATCGAATCTTCGAAATCGTCCAGCAGGCGCCTGGCCTTGGGCAGAAAGTCGCGACCGACCGTGGTCAGGCTCACGCGCCGGGTGGTCCGTTCGAGCAAGGGCGTTCCCAGGCCCTCTTCGAGCTTTTTTATCCGCCGGCTCAACGCCGGTTGTGACAGGTGCAGCACCTCAGCCGCCTCATGGAAGCTGCCAAGTTCTGCGATTTTCACGAAAGATCTTATGTCTTGCAGCTCATATTCCATGACGTTTTCCTAAGGGAATTCACCGCTTTATTGTTTTGTAAAACGCAACAATGGCTACGATATTTGCATTGGATCGATTTATCAAACTTTGTCACTCTTGTGTCCAGAACATCAATTTCCCCAATTGATCAACAAGAGTCAGTAGTCATGCAACGAATTCCTTGTGTGCTCATGCGCGGCGGTACCTCCAAAGGCCCGTTCTTTCATGCGTGGGATCTGCCAGCCAATGTGGTCGAGCGCGACGAGCTGCTGATCAACCTGATGGGCTCCGGTCACGAGCTTGAGATCGACGGCATTGGCGGTGGCAGCCCGCAGACCAGCAAGGTGGCCATCATCAGCCCTTCGCTGCATGCCGACGCCGACGTCGACTACCTGTTCGTGCAAGTGATGGTTGCCCAGCGCCGCGTCGATACCGCCCCCAACTGCGGCAATATGCTGTGTGCCGTGGGCCCTTTCGCCATCGAGCAAGGGCTGGTCAAGGGCAATGATGGCAAGACCCTGGTGCGTATCCGCAACCTCAATACCAACACGTTCGTCAATTCGCTGGTGGAGACCCCCGGCGGCATCGTGCGCTACGAAGGGCGTACGGCGATCGACGGCGTGCCGGGGACTGCCGCCCCGGTTCACCTGACATTCCTCGATGCCGTGGGTAGCAAGACGGGCAAGCTGTTCCCTACCGGGCAGGCCAAGGATGTGATCGACGGTATCCCTGTCACCTGCATCGACATGGCCATGCCGATGATGATCGTCGATGCCGCGCAAATGGGCGTGACAGGTTCGGAAACCCCCGCGCAACTGGATGCGAACACGCACCTGCTGCAGCGCCTTGAAGCCCTGCGCCTGAAAGCGGGCAAGGCCATGGGCCTGGGCGACGTCAGCAACATGGTGATCCCCAAGCCCGTGTTGATCTCTGCGCCGCGCTATGACGGTACGCTGCAGGTAAGGTATTTCATGCCGCACAATTGCCACCGGGCGCTGGCCATCACAGGATCCATCGGGCTGGCAACTGCCTGCGTCAGCCCAGGCACCGTCGTGATGGACATGCTCGGTGATGCTGCCCAAGCACTCACCGAAGTACGGCTGGAACATCCTAGCGGCGGTATCGATGTCGCGCTTTCGCGCGGTGGCCCGGATGGCCAGACCATTCAGGCCTCGGTGGTTCGAACCGCCCGCCGGCTGTTCTCCGGATTTGTATACGCCCCTGGTTTTCAGCGCATGGCGGGTTGAAACCTGCCAAGCGTCAAACCGTGGTAACCCAGGCAACACAAGCGCATCCGCACAATTTCAACAATGGGTGATGCCTCATGAAGATCGCAAAATCACTGTACTTCCAGATTCTCTGCGCCGTCCTGCTGGGCGTGGTGGTCGGGCATTTCTGGGCGCAACAGGCGGTTGCGCTCAAACCGCTGGGCGATGCCTTCATCAAGCTGATCAAGATGATGATCGCGCCTGTGGTGTTCTGCACCATCGTCACCGGGATCGCCGGCATGACCGACAAGCGTTCGCTGGGGCGCTTGATGAGCAAGACGTTGCTGCTGTTCCTGGGCTTGACCGTGGTCAGCCTGATCATCGGCCTTGCGGCGGTCTACCTCTTTCGGCCTGGCGAGGG
Source organism: Pseudomonas sp. NPDC089758 (assembly GCF_044748705.1). Lineage (NCBI taxonomy): Bacteria > Pseudomonadati > Pseudomonadota > Gammaproteobacteria > Pseudomonadales > Pseudomonadaceae > Pseudomonas > Pseudomonas sp. NPDC089758. Next base: position 160,848 of record NZ_JBIVGN010000006.1, on the reverse strand, counting down.
CATGAACATTGACCCCGCCACCCTCAGCACCGAGGGGCTGAGCCAGTATGCTGCGTCTGCGGCGAAACTGAGCGTGGTCGACTTTTTCATGCACATCATTCCCGATACCTTCATCGGCGCATTCAACAAAGGCGAAGTGCTGCCAGTGCTGTTCATCGCGGTACTCAGCGGGTTTGCTCTGTCGTCGATGGGTGAAAAGGGCAAGCCGGTGCTGGATGTGCTCGAATCCGCTTCGACCATGGTGTTTCGCATTTTCGGCTACCTGATGCGCTTCGCGCCGATCGGTGCGTTCGGTGCACTGGCCTTTACCGTAGGCCAGTACGGAATCAGCTCGCTTGGCGCCCTGGCGAAGCTGGTCGGCACCTTGTACATCGCCTGCGCCTTCTTCGTCATCGTCGTGTTGGGTGGCATCTGCCGCGCGCACGGTTTCAGCCTGTGGAAACTGCTGCGTTATTTCCGTGAGGAGTTTCTGGTGGTGCTGGGTACTTCTTCCACCGAGCCGGTGTTGCCGCGCATGTTGGAGAAACTGGAAGCACTGGGCTGCAAAAAAGGTGTGGTGGGGCTGGTGCTGCCCACCGGTTACTCCTTCAACCTGGATGGCACGGCGATCTACCTGTCGCTGGCGGCCATCTTCATCGCCCAGGCGTGCAACATCGACCTGACCTTGGGCCAGACCATCACCATGCTCGCCATCATGCTGCTGTCTTCCAAGGGCGCTGCCGGTGTCACCGGGAGTGGCTTCGTAGCCCTGGCCTCGACCCTGACCGTCATCCACGACATCCCCTTGGCTGGCTTGGCGCTGCTGATCGGCGTCGATCGTTTCATGTCCGAGGCGCGCGCCCTGACCAGCCTGGCCAGCAATGCCGTTGCCACCGTGGTGGTCTCGCTGTCGGAAAATGCCTGTGAGCGGGAGACCTTGATGCGCACCCTGAACGGTGAGCCTGAGCCGCTCGCCGAGCAGGGTACGCCAACGGTGTCCAGCTGGCCTGCAGAGCCCCGTCGTCACGGCTGATCGTCACCCTTAACCCCCTTCGTTGACTTGGCCCCCGCTCAGCATCACTGTGATGCCGAGTGGGGCAGGGGGCCGTCTGCGCGCCAGATGGCCACGCCTTAGAATAAAAACAAGAGAACCCAATCATGCTTGCATTGCTTGGCTTGATCATGGTGGTGACATTCACCTACCTCATCATGAGCAAACGCCTGTCGCCGATCGTTGCGCTCACCGTAGTCCCCATCGTTTTCGCCGTGATCGGCGGTTTTGCGCCGACCACCGGCAAGATGATGCTCGACGGCCTGAAGATGGTTGCCCCGTCGGCTGCCTTGTTGCTGTTCGCCATTCTGTTCTTTGGCCTGATGATCGACGCAGGGCTGTTCGATCCGCTGATCCGCAAGATTCTCAAGCGCGTCAATGGCGACCCGATCAAGATCGCCATCGGCACTGCACTGCTTTCGCTGCTGGTGGCGCTCGATGGTGATGGCACCACCACCTACATGATCACCTGCGCGGCCATGTTGCCGCTGTACAAGCGCATCGGCATGAACCCAATGATCCTGGCAACGGTGGCGATGCTTTCACTGAGCATCATGAGCGGCCTGAGCCCATGGGGCGGGCCGGCGACGCGGGCCATCGCGGCGCTGGGGCTCGATGCGACCGAGTACTTCATCCCGATGTTGCCCACCATGATCGGTGGCGCTGCCTGGGTGGTCTTCACTGCGTTTCTGCTGGGCCGTGCCGAACGCAAACGCATCGGCAACATCAAGCTCGAGTCTGGTGGCGGCAATTGCTACATCAAGGCGATTCTCGAGGACACGCCGCACAAGCGTCCGCGGCTTGCCTACGTGAACCTGCTGCTGGTGGTAGCGGTAATGGTCGCGCTGGTCCTGGGCGTGATGCACGCAGCGATTCTGTTCATGATCGGTTTCGTTGCTGCCTTGATGATCAACTACCCGCAACTGGAGGTGCAGAAAGAGCGCATCCTGGCCCACTCCGGCAACGCCATGACGGTCGTGCTGCTGGTGTTTGCCGCAGGGATTTTCGCCGGCATCTTCTCCGGCACGAAAATGGTCGATGCGCTGGCGCAGACACTGGTGGACTGGATTCCGCAGTCCTGGGGCCACTGGTTCCCGCTGGTGGTGGCGATCACCAGCATGCCGCTGACGTTCGTGCTGTCCAATGATGCCTACTACTTTGGCGTGGTGCCGATCCTGGCCAACGCGGCGGCTGCCTACGGCATCGACCCGGTAGAGATCGCCCGCGCTTCGGTGCTCGGCCAGCCTGTGCACCTGATGAGCCCGCTGGTGGCCTCGACCCTGCTGCTGGTGGGTATGGTCGACCGCGATATCGGCGATTTCCAAAAGGCCACCGTCAAATGGGCGGTGCTCACCTCCCTGGTGATCACCGCCCTGGCCCTGGCCACCGGGGCCTTGTCCTTCTTCGTCTGAACCGCCCAGGGCGCCGCCGGGCGCCCGCTTTGAACTCATTCAAAAACAACAACAGAGTACCGAACATGTCCCCAACTGCTCTGCGTGCGGCGGCCGCCTGTGGCCTGCTCTGCGGCTGCCTGCCTGTTGCCGGCGCTGCTGGATTCGTCGATGACGGCAAGCTCAAACTGCAACTGCGCAACGTTTACTTCAACGAAAATTTCCGCGACGAGCAGGGCATGAGCGCCCGCGCCGCCGCCACCGCCAAAAGCGAGCGAACCGAGTGGGCGCAGGGTTTTCTGCTCGACTATCAGTCAGGCTTTACCCAAGGCACGCTGGGCCTGGGGCTCGACGCCATGGGGCTGCTGGGAGTCAGGCTGGACTCCGGCCGTGGCCGCAGCGGTACGGGCCTGTTGCCGGTGCATGACGACGGTCGCGCTGCCCAGGAGTTCGCCAGTGCCGGGGTGACGGCCAAGGCTCGCCTGGGCCGTACGGTGGTCAAGCACGGTACCTTGCTGCCCAAGACGCCGGTATTGGTCTACAACGATGCCCGAGTACTGCCGCAGACCTACCAGGGCACACAGCTGACCAGCACCGACATCGAGCGGCTGACACTCACTGCCGGGCATCTGGACCGGTTCAAACAACGCGACTCCTCCGACAGTACCGGCTTGTACCTGGACGGTTATGGCGGCGCCGAGTCGGGCGATTTCAACTTCGCCGGCGCCGACTACGCGCTCAGCAAGCACGTGCGCTTGAGCTACTTCCACGGTCAGCTCGAACACTTCTACCGCCAGGACTTCGCCGGCCTGGTGCATGACCTTGCGCTGGCCGGCGGGGTACTGACCACCGACCTGCGGTATTTCGCCAGCCGTGACAGCGGCGCGGCATACGGCGGCAGCATCGACAACGACCTGTTCAGTGCGCAAGTGTCCTACGCCCATTCAGGGCACACCTTCGGCGCGGGGTACCAGGTGCTGGACGGTGAAGCCGGGCTGCCGTACATCAGTGGCGCAACGGTGTATTCGTTCAGCAACGTTGGCATCGGCAAGTTCATCGAGGAAGAAGAAAAGACCTGGATGGCAAGCTATGCCTACAACTTTGCCGCCGCAGGGGTGCCCGGGCTGACCTTCATGACGCGCTACCTGAGCGGGGACAACGGCCGCTCCGGGGCGCAGGGCCTGAGTGAGTGGGAGCGTGACGCCGAGCTTGCGTATGTGGTGCAGGGCGGGGCCCTCAAAGGGCTTGGGATCCGGCTGCGCAACTATGTCTACAGGTCTGACTTTTCCCGCGGTCGGGACAGCAACCGCCTGTACCTGACCTATGACATCGCCATCTGGTGAATCTGGCCTGTAGCCCGTCAGTGCAGGGTGCATTGTGGCGACGGTTGCAGGCAGCTGTATGACCCCAGCCAAATTCGTTATGGCCGGCATCGGAAACTGGTATTACATCCGCCCACGCCTGGGTGTTTAGCATCGTCGATGTCTTCCTGTCGACGAGAACAACAACGTGAACCTTGGAAAGATCATTACCCGCAGCGCCCGCTACTGGCCGGACCACACTGCCGTGGCGGACAGCCAGACGCGCCTGACCTATGCCCAACTGGAACGGCGCAGCAACCGCCTGGCCTCGGGGCTGGGCGCACTGGGCGTGGCCAGCGGTGAACATGTGGCGATCCTCGCTGCCAACCGCGTGGAACTGGTAGAGGCAGAGGTGGCGCTGTACAAGGCAGCGATGGTCAAGGTGCCGATCAACGCGCGGTTGTCGCTGGATGAAGTGGTACGGGTACTGGAAGACTCCTGCAGCGTTGCGCTGATCACCGATGCCACCTTCGCCCAGGCGCTGGCCGAACGACGCGAGGCTTTGCCGATGTTGCGCCAGGTGATCGCGCTGGAGGGCGAGGGCGGTGACCTGGGTTACGCCGCGCTGCTTGAGCGCGGCAGCGAGGCACCGTGCAGCCTTGACCCTGCCGACGACGCCCTGGCAGTGCTGCATTACACCTCCGGTAGCTCCGGGGTACTCAAGGCGGCCATGTTGTCGTTTGGCAACCGCAAGGCGCTGGTCCGCAAGAGCATCGCCAGCCCCACGCGGCGCTCTGGCCCTGATGATGTGATGGCCCATGTGGGGCCGATCACCCATGCCAGCGGCATGCAGATCATGCCGCTGCTGGCGGTGGGCGCCTGCAACCTGCTGCTCGACCGCTACGACGATCGCCTGTTGCTGGAGACCATCGAACGTGAGCGGGTGACGCGGCTGTTCCTGGTGCCGGCGATGATCAACCGCCTGGTCAATTACCCCGACGTCGAGCGCTTCGACCTGTCCAGCCTCAGACTGGTCATGTATGGCGCTGCGCCCATGGCGCCGGCCCTGGTGAAGAAGGCCATCGAACTGTTCGGGCCGATTCTGGTGCAAGGTTATGGCGCCGGCGAAACCTGCTCGCTGGTCACGGTACTGACCGAGCAGGACCACCTGGTCGAGGACGGCAACTACCAACGCCTGGCCTCTTGCGGGCGCTGCTATTTCGAGACCGACCTGCGTGTGGTGAACGACGCATTCGAGGATGTGGCGCCGGGCGAGATCGGCGAAATCGTGGTCAAGGGCCCGGACATCATGCAGGGCTATTGGCGCGCGCCCGCGCTCACCGCCGAAGTCATGCGCGACGGCTATTACTTGACCGGCGACCTGGCCACGGTCGATGCGCAGGGTTACGTATTCATCGTCGACCGCAAGAAGGAAATGATCATTTCCGGGGGCTTCAACGTGTACCCCAGCGAAGTGGAGCAGGTGATCTACGGCTTTCCCGAAGTGTTCGAGGCGGCAGTGGTCGGTGTGCCGGACGAGCAGTGGGGTGAAGCGGTGCGTGCTGTGGTGGTGCTCAAGCCCGGCGCGCAGCTTGACGCCGCCGAGCTCATCGAGCGCTGCGGCCGTGCACTGGCCGGTTTCAAGAAGCCGCGAGGCGTGGATTTCGTCACCGAACTGCCGAAGAACCCCAATGGCAAGGTGGTCCGCCGCCTGGTCCGGGAAGCCTACTGGCAACACAGCGATCGTCGTATCTGACAGGGAGCATGACCATGTATCAACCAAGTGCAAAAGCTGCGCAGATCATTGAAGCCATCGAAGGGTTCGTCCGCGACCAGGTTCGCCCGCTGGAGCAGCAGATGCAGCTGAATTGGGCGCGCCCGCATCCTCAGGCGGTCTTGCGGGAAGTCTGGAAGCGCTCCAGCGAGCAGGGCCTTTACACCCTCATGCTGCCCGAAGCCATGGGCGGTGCAGGTTTGAGCGTGGCCGACCTGTGCGCCGTGAAAGAAGCCACGGTGCTGACCGGTTCGATGCTCGCCCCGCACGTACTGGGCGAGCTGTCCGGGCCGCCGCGGGTGGGCCACCTGCTCAAAGTGGCCAGCCCCTATCAGGTGGAGCATTTCCTGCAGCCAGTGTGCCGTGCCGAGAAAGCCGTGTGCTTCGCCCTGACCGAGGCCGAGGCGGGTTCAGACGCCACTGCCATCCGTACCCAGGCGCGCCGCGATGGTGATCACTACGTGCTGAGCGGCAGCAAGCGCTACATCTCGGGTGCCACGTACGCGGACCTGGCGGTGTTGCTGGCCGTGACCGGCCCCGGGCAGGGCGCGCAGGGTATTTCGGCGTTCTTCGTCGACCTCAAGGCCCCGGGCGTGCGCGTCGAAAGCGACTATGCAGTCATGTCCGGTGGCGGGGCCCACGGCGACATCGTGCTGGATGACGTGCGCGTGCCAGCGGCCAACCTGATTGGCGAGCAGGGCCAGGGCTTCAAGCTGGCCATGGGGCGCATTACCCTCAACCGGCTGCTGCATTGCCCGACCTTGCTGGGCATGGCCGGCCTGGCCCTGAACCTGTCGATCGAGCATGCCCGTAGCCGCAAGCAGTTCGGCCAGCCGATCGCCATGTTCCAGGCGGTCAACCACATGATCGCTGACATGGCTACCGAGCTGCATGCAGCACGCAGCATGGTCTACGCCACGGCGCAGGTGAACGATGCCGGCGGCGATATCCGGACCCAGGCGCCGATGTGCAAGCTGTTCGTCTCGGAGGCTGCATTCCGCATTGCCGACAAGGCCGTGCAGGTGCATGGCGGTGCCGGGTTGATGCAGGGCCACCCGGTGGAATGGATTTTCCGTGCCACCCGAATGATGCGCATCCTGACCGGGACCAGTGAAATTCAGCGCAACACCATCGCCAAAGGCGTGCTGATGCCCGCGTGACCCTCAGGCCGCCACCAAGGCGGCCTTTTGTTACATTCCACAACAATAACAAGAGTAATCGCCATGACTGTGGATGCTTCCCTGCCCAACCCACGGACCGCCTGGATGGTGGCCGTACTGCTGGCCATGCTGATGCTGGTCAATTTTCTCGACAAGGTGGTGATTGGCCTGGTTGCGGTGCCGATGAGCGCCGAGCTGGGCCTGACCGCGACCGAGTTCGGGCTGATTGGCGGCGCTTTGCATTGGTTCTTCGCCTTGTCCGCCGTGGTGGGCGGCTTCATGGCCAACCGGCGCCCCACCCGCACGCTGCTATTGGGCATGGGCCTGTTCTGGGCGGTGATCCAGTTGCCGATGCTGTTCGCCACTTCACTGTGGACCATCGTTGCCTGCCGCGTGTTGCTGGGCATCGGAGAGGGCCCGGCATCGCCGGTCGCCACCCATGCGCTGTACAAGTGGTTTCCCAATGACCGTCGCAACCTGCCCGTGGCGTTGCTGCACACCGGTAGCGCCATGGGGCTGCTGGTGGCCGGCGCGATGATCCCCTGGGTCAGCCTGCACTATGGCTGGCGCACCAACTTCATCGTCCTTTCATTGATCGGCCTGGTGTGGTGCCTGCTGTGGTGGCGGCTGGGGCAGGAGGGCACCCTTGAGCGCCTGCGTGCCAGCCAGCTCAAGAGCGATGAGCCGGCAATACCGTACCGCAAGCTGCTGGGCGACCCCAGCGTGATGGGCAACTACCTTTGCCACTTCGCCGCCAACTGGTCACTGGCCCTGACGCTGACCTGGGTGCCCAGTTATCTGCAGGTCGGCCTGGGCATAGACCCGTTGCAGACCGGGCGGATCTTTGTGATGTTCGTGGTGGTGACCACGCCGTTGAGCCTGTTCATGGCCTGGTTGTCCCAACGCCTGATGCGCCGTGGCGTATCTTCGCGCGTGGCGCGCGGCGTGTTCGTCTCGCTGTGCCTGGTGCTTTCCGGGCTGCTGTCTGCGTCGCTGATGCTGCCAGGCCTGAGCACCGCCGTGCGGGTTGGCGCACTGACCTTCAGCGGTGGCCTGGCGCTGGTGATGTACTCCGTAGGGCCGGCCATGCTCGCCGAGTTCACCCCAACGGCCCAGCGCGGCGGGGTGCTTGCCATCGGTAACGGTATCGCTTCGCTGGCCGGCCTGGCTGCGCCGGTGGTAACCGGGTTGCTGGTGCAGGGCACAGGTGCCGCGCATCCCACAGGGTATGCCCAGGGCTTTCTGGTGTGTGGCGCAGTACTGGTCGTGGCGGGGCTGGTGGGCCTGGTGAGCCTGAACCCGCAGCGCACCCTGAAGCGCTTGGCTGAACCGCGTGCGGTGGAGCGTGGCGTGCCGGCGCGCTCTCAGACAGCCAGCTGAACCCCCGGCACCGACCCGAGCGGCGCATCATCGCCGCCGATCAGCTCACCACGCCAGCGGCCGCCGAGTACCAGCTCGATCAGCAGCCCGCGCACCAGGTCGTGCAAGCAACCGGCGGCAAACGACAGGGGCTTGTGCCGTGAGTGCGCCAAGGCAATGGTGCGGCTGATGCGTGGCTCGACGATGAGCCGCGCCTGGGTCGGTTCGAGCAGCTCGCACAGCGGCGGCCAGTTGCTGATGGTCGCCGCCAGTCCTGCGCGGACCAGGCTGGCGATCCCGGGTGCCGACTGCTGCTCGTAGGCGGCCGCCAATGGCACGCCGGCTTCCATGGCCGCCTGTTCGATGCGCCGGCGCAGGTGCAGTGCCCTTGGTGGCAGCACCAGCCGCGTGGCGGCGGCTTCGGCCAGGGTGATGGTATCGGCGACGCCAGCGGCTGAAGGGCCGACCCAGTACAGCGCCTCGGTGAAGATCGGCTCGGCCTCGACATGCTCCAGCTCCTCGGCATTGGGCACCACGCCGAAGTCGACCTTGCCCAATTCGATGGCTTGGCCGCCGTTGCGGCTCAGGCCGTCCCACACGGTCAGGGTCACGCCGGGAAAGCGCTGCTCGGCACGCTTGATGATTTCTGGCAGCAGCATGTCTGCGGCGGTGGCAGGAATGGAAATGGCGACGTGGCCCTTGGGGTCACCGCGGCTCGATTTGAGCTCGTCCTTCACCGAATCGAGCTTCTGCACCACCTGGCGGGCCACCTCGTAAAGCTGCCGACCGGCGTCGGTGAGGACGATGCCGTCGTGCTGGCGGTCGAGCAGCTGCATTTCCAGTTCACTCTCCAGCAGGCCGATCTGCCTGCTCAGCGCCGGCTGGGCGATGTAGGCACGACGCGCGGCCGAGGAAAAGCTGCCGGCTTCGACGATTGCGATCAGGTAGCGGAGCTGTTTGAGGGTCATCGCAGCGGTTCCAAGGGTATGCCGAACTGATATGGCACGTATCCGAACACGTTATTTGTGGGGTTCGAAGCGTGGCTCCTAGTATCACCCGGAAGGGGCGTGCCAAAGCAAGCCCGCACGGCCAGGTCAGCCAACAACAACAAGAGGCCAACCCCATGAACGCTGTCGCCCTGCTGCGAAGTATCCTGCTCGTCAATGCCAGCCTGCTGGCCCTCCACCTTGGCGCTACGCCACTGCCCCCGCAACTGACACCCGTGGGTGCCGAGCGTGCGCCCAGCAGTGATGGCCGCATACCGGCCTGGAACGGGGGGCTGCAACCGGGGCAGGTCTCACTGGCGGTCAACGGCACGCCGCTTGACCCCTACGCCGATGAGCAGCCGCTGTACACCATCACCGCGCAGAACTACCGGCGCTATCGCGAGCAGCTCACGACAGGCCAGGTGGCGCTGCTCGAGCGTTTTCCCGACTCTTTTCGCCTGCCGGTATACCCCTCGCACCGCAGTGTCGCGGTGCCGGCTCGGGTCAGCGAGTGGGCCCAGCACAACGCTGCCAGCGCCCATCTGGTCAATGACGGCAATGGCGTGCAGGGCTTTGCCGGGGTACTGGCGTTTCCGCTGCCACGCAATGGCCTGCAGGTACTGTGGAACCACCTGACGCGGCCACGCAACGGCAGTTACAGCCTGGCCTCGGACAGCATCACCCCGCGTCGTGATGGTCGCTTCGTCATGTTCAGCGCGCAGCAAACCTTCGCCAGGCCCGATATGCTGCCAGGCGGCCAGGCAAGCAACGTACTGTATTACCTGAGCTACCGCATGACCGCGCCATCGCGCCTGGCAGGTGACGCCTTGGTGCTGCACGAAACCCTCGACCAGGTCGCCCAGCCACGCCTGTCGTGGTTGTACAGCAGCAGCCAGCGACGCGTACGGCGCGCGCCTGCCGTGGCCTATGACAGCATCACCCCAGGGACTGCCGGGCTGCGCACCGCCGACAGCCGCGACATGTTCAACGGTGCCCCGGACCTTTACCACTGGACCCTGATCGGCAAGAAAACCCTGCACGTACCCTACAACAGTTATCGCCTGGCTTCGCCACAGCTGAGCTACACCGCGCTGGTCGGCCCGGGCCACGTCAACCCGCAGCCAACCCGCTACGAATTGCACCGGGTATGGGAGCTGGTCGGTACCCTCAAGCCCGGGGCCGAGCATATCTATGCCAGCCGCCGCTACTACCTGGACGAGGACAGCTGGGCCATCGTCGAAGCCGACTTCTTCGACCACCAGGGGCGGCTGTGGCGCACGGCCCAGGCGCACAGTTACTACCACGTCACCGGGCAGGCACTGGTCAACGCCATGGAGGTGATCTACGACCTGCGCAACGGGCGTTACCAGCTGTCGGGCCTGACCAACGAGCAACCCAAACCCTTCACCTTCGACCTGCGCACCAGCGCTTCGTACTTCTCGCCCGGGGCACTGCGCAGCCAAGGGCTGCGTTGAGCGCCCAGGGCCACACACAGGACAGCCGATGAGTTCCGATCACCATTACAGCGCCTGGGAGCGCTGGTTGCTGGGGCCTGGCAAGCCACCTGACCCGCGCTTCACCCTGGCCAATGAACGCACCTTTCTGGCCTGGCTGCGCACCGCCCTGGCATTGCTGGGCGGTGCCATTGCCCTGGAAACCTTTGCCGCGCATGCCTGGCCGCAATCCGGGCGCCTGGCCATGGAGTTCGCGTTGCTGCTGGCGAGCCTGCTGGTAAGCCTGGGGGCTGGTTGGCGCTGGCTGGTGGTGGAACGCGCCCTGCGCCGCGCTGCGCCATTGCCGCTGCCACGCTTGGTACCGCTGTTGAGCGTGGCCTGCGCGCTGGGCTGCGCGGCACTGATACCGCTGTTATGGGGGCGTTGGCATGGCTGACGGCCCGGTCGATACCGGGCTGCAGGCCGAGCGTACGGTGTTGGCCTGGCGGCGAACCCAGTTGGCTTTACTGGTACTGGCTTGCCTGGCCTGGCGCGGCGGCCTGGTGGCTGTGGCCGGCGCGGCACTGTCGTTGGCGCTACTGGGCAGGGCCCGCGAACGCGCCATCTACCGCCGGGGCCTGGCCATGTTGCGCAGCGAGCGGGGGTGGGCTGCAGTGCGCACCGTACCGCTGGCTGCGTTACTGGTGGCCGGGTTGGTGCTGGGCGTGTGGTTGCGCCGCACTGCTTAGCACGGCGCCGTTGCAGGCTCAGGGCGTGACGATATTGAAGCGCCCGTCCGGCTCATCCAGCCCAGCCATGAACTGCATGAACTTCACCCGCTCACCGCTGATGTCGATATCACCCGTCTTGGCTTCCTTGAGAAAACCGGTCTGCTTGAGTGCGATGCGGTCCAGGGTGGCCTTGCTCATGTTGATCTGCACATCCGCTTGGGCGTGCTGTGCATGGTCGCGGTGGGTCAGCACGCCATTGCGCAGGGTCAGGGCGTAGTCTTCATCGATGTCGGTGAAGCGCCAGTTGATGGTCAGGTCCTGCTCAGCCGCCTTGGCGGCATCGACGCGCACACCCAGGTAGTCGAAGAACAGCGATGGGGTCAGTGCGCGTACCAAGTCGTCGGCGCTGCCGCCTTTGCTGGCACCGGCCGCGACGCCGTTGCGCAGCTCCTGCGCACCGGTCAGGTAGGCGTTGCGCCAGGTGGCGTTCTCGCTCTGGTAACCCAGTTGCTCCAAGGCATCGGCTTGCAGGTTACGTGCAGCGCTGTTGTCGGCTTGGGCGAATACCAGGTGCCGGGTGAGCTCCGCCACCCAGCGGTAGTCACCCTTGTCGTACGCCTCACGCGCCAGCGTCAGCACCCGCTCGCTGCCGCCCAGCGCTGCCACGTAGCGCTGGCCTGCATCGCTCGGCGGCAAGGGGTTGAGGGTCGCCGGGTTGCCGTCGTAGAAGCCCATGTAGCGCTGGTACACCGCCCGCACGTTGTGGCTGAGCGAGCCGTAGTAGTCGCGGCTGTACCATTTGTTGGCCAGGCGGGGGGGCAGCGAGGTCAGTTCGGCGGCGATCTCGGTAGGGGTGAGGCCGCGGTTGAGCAGGCGCAGCGTCTGGCTGTCGAGGAAGGCGTACATGTCGCGCTGATCGGCCAGGTACTCACGGATCGCCGCGCCGCCCCAGGTCGGCCAATGGTGCTGGGCGAACACCACCTCGGCCTTGTCGCCGTAACGCAGCAGCGACTGGTCCAGGTAGTGCGCCCAGACCTTGGCATCGCGCACCTGCGCGCCACGCAGGGTGAGGATGTTGTGCTGCACATGGGAGGCGTTTTCGGCCATGCACAGGGCTTTGAACGCCGGGAACCACAGGTTCATCTCGGCCGGTGCTTCGGTGCCGGGCGTCAGCTGGAACTCGATATCCACGCCGTCGATGCGCAGGGTCTCGAACGGCTTTTCGATCAGCCGTGTCGGGGCGATGAGGCTGACTGTGGCATTGGCCGGCACGGCCTTGCCGAGGCCTGCGTCAACCTGCCCGCGGGCGCTGCGTGGCAGAGGCGCACCATACATGTACTGCGCCCGGCGCTTCATCGCCGGCCCGGCCAGTACGTTCTCGCTGATGGCATGTTCCAAGAAACCTTGAGGGGCGATGACCTGAACCTTGCCGGCCTTTACGTCGGCCTCATCGATCACCCCGCGCGCGCCGCCAAAATGGTCGACGTGTGGGTGGGTGTAGATCACTGCCACCACCGGCCGCTGCGGGCGATGCCTGAAGTACATGGCCAGCCCGGCCCGGGCGGTTTCCACCGACAGCAGCGGGTCCATCACGATCAGCCCGTGTTCGCCTTCGATCAAGGTCATGTTGGCCAGGTCCATGCCGCGTATCTGGTAGATGCGGTCGGTAACCTTGAACAGGCCGGCGATGGTATTGAGCTGGGCGATGCGCCACAGGCTGGGGTTGACCGTCGCCGGCGCCTCGCCCTTGAGGAAGGCGTAGCGCTGCAGGTCCCAAACCGTCTTGCCATCGGCATTGAGCACCGCCTGGTCGGCACTTTCCAGCAGGCCGCGGCGGGCGTTGTCGAAGTCTGCCCGGTTCTCGAAGGGCAGGCGCTGCAGCCACTGCTGGTTGCTTTGGCGCGTCAGCTCGGTGGCGTCCTTGGCCGGTGCCTGGGCCAGCACCGCAGAGGGCAGGGCGAGGGCCAGCAGGGTGGGCAGGTAGCGTAGGCGCATAGGGGTGGTCCTTGTTGTTATGGGGGCCACCACTCTAAGGACATCGATTGCCAGCGAACCAATACCACTCTTGCATGGGTGGCCATACCTGAATGCGATGGATCAGCCGGCGCGAATGTCCATGATGCGCGCGACCAGCCAGGCCAGTGCCGGGTCGTGCTGACGATGGGCAAGGTACACCAGTTCCAGCTCGAAGGGCTCCAGGGCGAAGGGCAGGTCAAAGACCTGCAAGGGCAGTAGCTGGGCGAAATGGCGGGCCAGTGCGGTGGGCAAGACCACGCACAGGTCGGAGCTGGCGGCCAGGTGGGCGGCCTGCAGGTAATTGGGCGTGGTATAGGCGATGCGCCGCGCAAGGCCCTGTTCGGCCAGCCACTGGTCGACCATGCCCCGGGTCTGGCCGCCGTGCACCCAGAGGTGACGCAAGCTCAGGAAGGCTTGCAGGTCGAGCGCGCCATCGACCTCTGGATGCCCCTGGCGCACCGCCACGTGCAGGGTTTCGCTGCGCCAGTGGCGACGCTCGTACCGCGCCGGCACATCGTCGAAGCGCCCCAGCACCAAGTCGAGTTCGCCACGGTCGAGGGCTTCGGCCGGCAGGTTGGGTGCCAGGTGCAGCACGTCCACACGAAGATGCGGCGCCTGGGTTTGCAAGGTGGCGAGCAACCTGGGCATGCACAATTGTTCGGCGAAGTCGGTCAGGGCGATGCGCAGTTGCCGGTGGCTGCGGCCTGGGTCGAAGCTGTCGCCAGCGCCGAGGGTCTGCTCGATCTGCTGCAGGGCCGCGCGAATCGGCCCTTCCAGGGCCAGGGCCCGGGGGGTTGGGCGCATGCGTCGGCCGACCCGCACCAGCAGCGGGTCACCGAGAATGTCCCGTAAACGCGCCAGGGCGTTGCTCACCGTCGGCTGGGTCAACGCCAGGCGCTCGGCAGCACGTGACACGTTCTGTTCACGCAGCAGCATGTCCAGCACACGCAGCAAGTTGAGATCGAAGTTGGCTATATTCATGCGAAAAATACATGGGATGGAAAATTAGAATTTCAAAAATAGTAGGCGCCTGACTAGGGTGGGGGCAATGCCTTTACACCGAATCAGGAGTGTCACCCGTGAGTACTTCCTATAACGTTCAGCAGGCTGCAGTGATCGGCGCCGGCACCATGGGCCGCGGCATCGTCATCAGCCTGGCCCGTGCCGGACTGCCTGTGCTGTGGCTGGACAACGACCCCAGCGCCACCGAGGCAGGCCTTGCCATGCTCGCGCAGACCTGGGCGCAGCAGGTCGCCAAAGGCCGCATCGACCAGGCCCAGGCCGATGCCTGCCTGGCTCGCGTGCGGCAGGTCACGGCTTACACCGAGCTGGCCGAGGCCGACCTGGTGATCGAGGCGGTGTACGAAAACCTGGCGCTCAAGCAAGAGATCTTCCGCACCCTGGACAGCACACTCAAGCCTGAAGCGATCCTGGCCAGCAATACCTCGGCGCTGGACATCGATGCCATCGCCGCCGTCACCGGGCGGCCTGAACAGGTGTTGGGGCTGCACTTTTTCAGCCCGGCGCATGTGATGAAGCTGCTGGAAGTGGTGCGCGGAAAGTGCACCGCGCCCGCAGTGCTGGAGGCGGCCGTGGCGCTGGGCCAGCGCATCGGCAAGGAGGTGGTGGTCGCTGGGAACTGCCCCGGTTTCATTGGTAACCGCATGTTGCGCACCTATGTCGCCGAGGCCCGGCAGTTGCTGCTCGAGGGCGCCACGCCACGGCAGGTGGACGAGGCGCTGCAGGGGTTCGGCTTTGCCATGGGCCCGTTCCGCATGTACGACGTGGTAGGCATCGACCTGGAGTGGCGCGCACGTCAATTGGCCGGGCAGGGGATGGATGCCCCGTTGGTCCAGGTCGACAATGCCCTGTGCGCACTCGGTCGTTTCGGGCAGAAGGTTGGCCAGGGCTATTACCGGTACGCCCCCGGCAGCCGCGAAGCTGTGCATGACCCCGAGGTGGATGCCTTGGTGCTCAAGGTCGCTCAGGACCTGGGGGTGCGTCGGCGTCCGATCGACGATGAGGAAATCCGTGAGCGCTGCCTGCTGGCGCTGGTCAATGAAGGGGCGAAGATTCTTGAGCAGGGCATAGCCAGCAGCAGCCAGGACATCGACCGGGTCTACTTGCATGGCTATGGCTTCCCGGCAGAGACGGGCGGGCCGATGTCCTGGGCCGATCGGCAAGGGCTGGGGCTGCTGCTGGCGAGGCTGGAGCGGCTGCAAGGCCTGTTTGGCGAACACTGGCGCCCGGCGGGTCTTCTGATGCGGCTGGCGGCAGCTGGCAAACAGTTGGCTGACGTGAATGAGGGCCGCGTATGACCTACCGAGCCCCCCTGCGTGACATGCAGTTCGTCCTGCATGAGGTGTTCGATGTGGCGCAACATTGCGCCCGCCTGGGCAACGGCCTGGACCGTGACACCATCGATGGCATCCTTGAACAGGGCGCTCGCTTTGCCAGCGAGGTGGTGGCCCCGCTCAATCGCCAGGGCGACGAGCAGGGCTGCCGCCTGGATCAGGGGCAGGTGTTGACCCCCGAAGGCTTCCGCCAGGCCTACCGGCTGTATGTCGAGCAGGGCTGGGGCGGCATGACCGGCCCGACCGAGCACGATGGCCAGGGCCTGCCGCAGATGGTCGCAGCCTGTTTCCACGAAATGCTGATGGGCGCCTCGCTGTCGTTTCGCATCTATTCGGGCCTCACCGAAGGCGCTGTGCTGGCGCTGCATCGCCATGGCAGCCCGGCGCTCAAACGCGACTACCTGGGCAAGCTGGTCAGCGGCGAGTGGGCCGGCACCATGTGCCTGACCGAACCGCAGGCTGGCACCGACCTGGCGCTGTTGCGTACCCGGGCCGAGCCGCAAGGCGATGGCAGCTATCGCATCACTGGCAGCAAGATCTTCATCAGTGGCGGCGACCAGGACCTGACCGACAACATCATCCACCTGGTGCTGGCGCGCCTGCCCGATGCGCCGGCCGGCGTGCGCGGCATCAGCCTGTTCCTGGTGCCCAAGTTCGAGTGCGCGACCGACGGTGGGCCGGGGGAGCCCAACGCCTTGGGCTGCGGTGCCCTTGAACACAAGATGGGCATCAAGGGGGCAGCCACTTGCGTGATGAACTTCGACGGCGCCCGCGGCTGGCTGGTGGGTGAAGCCAACCAGGGCCTGGCGTGCATGTTCACCATGATGAACGATGCGCGCTTTCAGGTGGGGCTGCAGGGGCTGGGCATTGCCGAAGCTGCCTTCCAGGGCGGCCTGACCTACGCCCGCGAGCGCTTGCAGTCGCGCAGCCTGGCCGGCCCGGTG
The DNA here is from genome assembly GCF_044748705.1 of Pseudomonas sp. NPDC089758. NCBI lineage: Bacteria > Pseudomonadati > Pseudomonadota > Gammaproteobacteria > Pseudomonadales > Pseudomonadaceae > Pseudomonas > Pseudomonas sp. NPDC089758. The sequence continues at coordinate 144,369 of NZ_JBIVGN010000006.1, read as the reverse complement.
GCGCCCGAGCGCAGCGCCGACCCGATCATCTGCCACCCTGATGTGCGGCGCATGCTGCTGACCCAGAAGACCCTCAGCGAGGGTTGCCGGATGCTGGCGGCCTATGCTGCACAGGCGCTCGACCTGGAGCAGGGTGCGGCGCAGCCTGAAGTGCAGGCTGCCGCCGGGCGTCGGGCAGCGCTGCTGATTCCGGTGGTCAAGGCCTTCCTCACCGATGTCGGCCAGGAGGTCGCCAGCCTGGGCGTGCAGCTGTATGGCGGCCATGGTTACATTCGCGAGTGGGGCATGGAGCAGTTGATGCGCGACAGCCGCATCACCCAGCTGTATGAGGGCACCAATGGCATTCAGGCCCTGGACCTCGTGCGACGCAAGGTGCTGGCCGATGGTGGCGAACAGCTGCGCCTGTTGATCGATGACCTGCTGGAGGCGGCGCACGCGTGCCGCGCAGATGACCTGGCAGCGATGGCCGAGGCGGTGACCCTGCGCCTGCAGGAGTGGCGCAACCTGAGCGCCGAGGTGCTCGATGCCTGCCGCTGCGACCCCCAGGAAATTGGCGCGGTGTCGGTCGATTTTCTTGCCTATTCAGGCTATGTGCTGCTGGCTGCGCTGTGGCTGCGGGCGGCCGAGCGGGCCCGTGCGGCACTGGCCGCCGGCAGCGGCGACAGCGCTTTCTATCAGGCCAAATTGCACGCAGCGGACTTTTACTGGCGGCGCATCCTGCCGCGCGCAAGTGCCCACTGTGAGGCTTTGCGTGGCGGCGCGCAGTGCCTGATGAGCCTGAATGAAGCGCACTTCGCCTTCTGAGCGCTGCGCCGTTCACCCACAAGAACAAAAGGACCCTGAACATGCAGCCATTCAGTTTTGCCACGACCGCTCACCTGCTCTGCGAACCGGGCGCCGCGGGCCGCCTGGCCCAGTTGTGTCAGCAACGCGGCGTGCGCCGCGTGCTGATCGTTACCGACCCCGGTCTGGTCAGCCTGGGGATGCTTGACGACATCCTGCCTGGCTTCACCCGGGCGAACCTGAGTGCGGCGATTTTCAGTGATGTCAGCGCCGACCCCAGCCATGCCTGCGTGCTGGCTGCCGTCGGCCGTGCCCGGCATATCGGTGCCGAGCTGATCGTCGGTTTCGGTGGCGGCAGCTCCATGGATGTCGCCAAGCTGGTCGCGCTGCTGGCCCACCCAGGGTGCGACCAGACCCTGGAGGCGGTGTATGGCATTGACCAGGCCAAGGGCCAGCGCCTGCCCCTGATCCAGGTCCCAACCACTGCGGGTACCGGCTCGGAGGTCACGCCCATTGCCGTCATCACCACCGGCGAGTGCGCCAAGATGGCGGTGATTTCACCGCTGCTGCTGCCAGACCTGGCGCTGCTCGATGCCGAGCGCACGCTGGGCCTGCCACCTGCGATCACGGCCGCCACGGGCATCGATGCGATGGTCCATGCCATCGAAGCCAGCACCAGCAAGTTCAAACGCAACCCCCTGTCCAGCCTGCTGGCCCGCGAAGCCTTGACACTGCTGGCAGGCAACCTCGACCAGGCAGTCCACAACGGCGGTAATCTGCAGGCCCGTCAGGCCATGCTGCTGGGGGCTTGCCTGGCCGGCCAGGCGTTCGCCAACGCACCGGTCGCTGCGGTGCACGCCCTGGCCTACCCGCTGGGGGCGCGCTTTCACGTACCGCACGGGCTGGCCAATGCCTTGGTCCTGCCGCATGTCATGCGCTTCAACCGTAGCGAGGCATTCGCCGACTACGCGGCGCTGGCGCCGGCCTTGTTGGGCGAGCGGCTGGAGCCTGGCGGGCCCCATGAGTTGTGCAGCCAGTTCATTGCCGAGCTGGAGCAATTGGCACCTCGCTGCGGCTTGCCGAGCCGGTTGCGGGATGTCGGCGTGCCCCGGCACAGTTTGCAACAGCTTGCTGAAGAAGCGCTGCAACAGCAGCGCCTGCTGGTGAACAACCCGCGCAAGGTCACCCTCGCCGATGCCGTCGAACTCTACCAGGCGGCGTTCTGATCATGGCCAGGGAACGCCCGCTACGCGGCGCCTATCGCCACTTCCAGCCGATCACCACGCGCTGGCACGACAACGACCTGTATGGGCATGTGAACAATGTCGTCTACTACGGTTTTTTCGACAGCGCGGTGAACACCTGGCTGATCGAGCATGCCGGTCTGGATATTCACCGCGACCCGGTGGTGGCCTATGTGGCCGGGTCTGCTTGCGACTACTTCGCCGCGGTCGCCTTTCCGCAGCGCATCGAAGTGGGTATCGCGGTCACGGGGATAGGCAACAGTTCGGTGAACTACGCGCTGGCCGTCTTCGTCGAGGGGGAACCTGAAGCGTGCGCGGCCGGGCGTTTCACCCATGTATTCGTCGATCGTCGCGAGCAGCGTGCGGTTGCCATACCAGGCAAGGTGCGCAGGGCCTTGGAACTGTTGGCGGTGTGAGGTCACCTGCGGGGGCGGTGCTCGTTTCGCGCCGCCTCATAAAAGCCCAGGCAGCCCCGAACGCCTCTCTCAAGCCCCGCCCAGGCCATAACAATCTGGCATGGCACTGATCCGAAGACGCTATTTGTGAGCCCGCTTTCACTGCCCCGATAATCCAGATTACCGGTACCGCCTGCCTCGGCGACCGGCACTTCATCTGTGCTACCCCACCTTTCACTCTCGAATAAAACAACAAGAGGTTAAGAGTGAGCGAATACATCCGTATCTGCCGGCGCCAAGCGCCGCTGGCGGCTCTATGCTGCCTGCTCGCCGCCCCGGCGGCTGCCTTGCAGTTCCAGGCCGGCCCGCTCGAAGGGCGCTTCGACACGGCGCTGTCGTTCGGCACTGCCGTCAGCACAGCCAACCCCGACAAACAGCAGTTGCAGGCCGCCAACAGTAATGACGGGCGGCGGAACTACCGCTCGGGTGATGTGTTCTCGGCCATTTTCAAAGCAACCCATGACCTGGAACTGCACCGGGACAACGTTGGGGTGTTTCTGCGGGGCACCTACTGGTATGACACGGTGCAACGCGACCATAGCCAGCGTGCAGTCGACATCGACGACCACAACCGCCAGGCATCGGCTAAAACTGCCGCAGCGGAACTGCTCGATGCCTTTGCCTATGCCCTCTACGACATCGACGGCGAGCCCGGCTCGGTGCGCCTGGGCAAACAGGTCGTGAACTGGGGCGAAAGCCTGTTCATCCAGGGTGGCCTGAACGTGATCAGCCCGTTCAATCAGGCCGCGTTGCGCCGGCCGGGCTCAGAGGTCAAAGACGCGCTGGCGCCGGTCAACCTTTTGTATGTCACGCAGAACCTCAACCAGGCCCTGTCATTCGACGCCTTCTACCAACTGGACTGGGAGCAGACCCGGTTGGACAACTGTGCGACCTTCTTCTCCAACAACGACTTCATGCCCGAGGGCTGCCAAGGCCTGGACGTGGGTGGGCAGATGGTCGCCAACCCGGGTGTTTCCCAAGCGCTGGCGTCCCTGGGTGTGACGCTCACCGATGAGGGCGTGCGCGTGCCGCGTGGGGCCGACCAGGATGCGCGCAATGGAGGCCAATGGGGGTTTGCCTTGCACTGGTATGTGCAATCGCTGGATACCGAGTTCGGCCTGTTCGCGGCCAACTACCACAGCCGCTCTCCCTACCTGGGCACAGTCAGCAGCCGCTACTACGCCAATACCGGTTTTGCCAGGGACCTGTGCAGCACGGTTGGCGTGCCACTGTCTGGCTGCGGTGCCTTCCTGGCGTCGAGCAGCGGGCAGTCCCTGGCCGGCGCCCTGCGCATGGGAACCTCGCAGTACCTGGCGCAGTACCCCGAGGATATCCGGCTCTACGGCATCACCTTCGCCACCACCCTGCACAACGGCACCGCCGTGCAGGGGGAGTTGAGCCACCGCCCCAACCAGCCGGTGCAGCTCAACGGTAACGATGTGCTGCAGTCGCTGCTCAACGCCCCGGGCCGCAGCCCGCTCAACGCCGAAGGCCTGCGCCCAGCGACCGACGACACCTTGTTCGACGGGTATCGACGCAAGGAAGTGACCCAGGCCCAAGTGTCGGCGATGCAGGCGTTCAGCCAGGTGATGGGCGCCAACCAGCTGCTGCTGATGGGGGAGGTGGGCGCCACCTATGTGGGCGGGCTCGAGGGGCGTTTCGGGCCGCGTTATGGCCGCTCCGGGGCCTACGGCAACGGTGAGCTGGCCGATAACAGCCTCTGCCAGGCGATCTCGAAAAGCCCTGCTGACTGCAACGGCGAAGGGTTCGTCACGCCGTTTTCCTGGGGCTACCGGCTGCGGGCGACCTGGAGCTACCAGAACCTGGTCCCGGGCCTGGACATCCGCCCTAACCTGGCCTGGTCCCACGACGTGAAAGGCTATTCGCCTGCCGATGGGTCGGGCTTCAATGAAGGCTCGCGCTCGATCAGCCTGGGCGTGGACGTGGCGCTGGCCAGCAAGTACTGGGCAAGCCTTGCCTACACCGATTATCTCGATGGCGATTACGGCATCCGCGGCGACCGCGACTACGTGGCCGTGAGCGTCGGCGCCAACTTCTAGACCGTTCAAGGAGGCAAGACCATGTCCAAACGCAGCATGCACCCATCACCGGCCAACCTGCCGGCCATCGCTTTGATGCTGGCCGGTACACTTGCCCCGGGCGTGGCCAGCAGCGCACCGGCAGAGCAGGGCGTGATGCAAGGGTTTCCCCCTGCACCGCAGTTGCGCGTGAACCAGGCCAACGCGTTCCAGCCACCGTTCCTGCGCTGGTCCATGCGCCACGCCCGCGAGGTTTCGCCGACCCGGGGCATCGGCCGCGCGTCCACGCCGCTGGCCTTGCCGGCAGGCACCGAGCTGGCGCTTGACCAGGTGGCGTTCACTGCCGGCGAGCAGCCCCTGACGTTGGCGAGCTACCTGCAACAGACCAGCACCGACGGGCTCATCGTGCTGCACCGTGGCCAGGTGGTGTACGAGCGTTATCTGGAGGGTTTCCAACCCGGGCAGCCGCATATCTGGGCCTCGATGACCAAGTCCGTGACTGGCCTGATCGCCGCTCAACTGATCGCCGAAGGCACGCTGGACCCGCAACGTACATTGGCGCATTACGTGCCGGAACTCAGCGGCACGCCATTTGGCGAGGCGACGGTGCAGGCCAACCTGGACATGCAGGTGGCGGTGGAGTACCCGCCGCAGATGCCGCCGGACCTGGGGCTGTTTGCCGCCACGGGGCTCATACCTCGCGCCGAAGGCATGCCGGGGGATATCTACAGTTTCCTCCAGCACGCACGAAAGGCGCCCGACTCAGGCGCCAAACCGTTGTTTTTCTACCAGAACGGCTCACCCGAAGCGTTGGCCTGGGCACTGCGGCGCATCACCGGGCTGAACTGGGCGCAACTGGTTGAACAACGTATCTGGTCACGCTTCGCCCAGGACGACGCCTATGTGCAAGTCGACCCGCTCGGTACCGAGATGGCCAGCGGCGGTATCAGCTGCAACCTGCGCGACACGGCGCGCTTCGCTGAACGGGTGCGCCGTGAGCTGGCCCGTGACGTCAAGGGTGACAGTTTCAACCAAGCGGTGCGCAGCACGTTCCAGCCCGCCGACCCGGCGTCGTTCGCCCAAGGTAACCTTGCCCCCGGCCGCCCGGGCTACGCTTATCGCAACTACTGGTATCAGAAAAACGATGGCGACGGGTCTGTCGAGGCCAGCGGGCGCTTCGGTCAGAAAATCTATATCAACCCGCGCCGCGAAGTAGTGATCGTCAAGCTGTCGGCCACTGCCGACCAGGCCCGGCGCGCCACCCGTGCCGACGGTGAGGCGAAAGTCACTGCCCGCGTGGTGGACTCACCGGCGACGTTCAACGGCATGGTCACTGCGGTGTTGGCGGCGCTGCCGGGGTGAGCGGTGTGGGGCGTTCGGCGAATCGTTATCATGCGTGCCATCTTGCTGTGCTGTTCAACGCCCTATACCAGGTTCACTACGCCGGAGGTGCAACATGAGCATTGATTGGATCAACTTCACACCCTGGAGTGCTTTGGGGGGAGGGGCTTTGATCGGGCTGGCCGCCAGCCTGTTCATTCTGGCCAATGGCCGCATCGCCGGCATCAGCGGCCTGCTTGCAAGTGTGATGCAAAGGGGCAGTGAGGGCTGGGGTGAGAAGGCGCTGTTTGTTCTCGGCCTGCTGATTACGCCTTTGCTGTGGGGGCTGTTCGCCGTGCTGCCGGAAATCGAAATCGATACCCCGTGGCCGGCGTTGGTGATTGCCGGGCTGCTGGTTGGCCTGGGGACACGATACGGCTCGGGTTGTACCAGTGGCCACGGCGTGTGTGGTGTCTCCCGCTTGTCTCCCCGCTCCATCGTGGCGACGGTGTGCTTCATGGCCAGCGGTTTTGCCACCGTGTACGTCATCCGCCATGCGCTGGGGGCCTGAGAATGAACAAGTTGACGGCTTTTGTCGCCGGGTTGATCTTTGGTCTGGGCCTGCTGTTGGCAGGAATGGCGAACCCCGCCAAAGTGCTGGCTTTTCTCGATGTGACCGGGGCCTGGGATCCGTCACTTGCACTGGTGATGGCCGGGGCCATCGCGGTGGCGGCTGCGCCGTTGAATTGGGCCCGCAAACACCAGCGGTCGTTGCTGGGCGCCCCTATGCAGTTACCTGTGAAAAGAGAGCTGGACGCCCGTCTGATCGGTGGCAGCCTGGTGTTCGGCATAGGCTGGGGCATTGCCGGCATCTGCCCGGGGCCTGCGGTCGCTATCTCGCTGACCGGGCACTGGCAGATACTGGTATTCGTATTGGCCATGCTGGCGGGGATGTATGCGTTCACTGTGCTGCAGGGGCGGCGTACACCCTGAGGAGGTGCCCGCCGCCTGTTTGCATGGATCACGCTGTCCTGAAACGAACGTCAGGCACAGGCCAACTCTTGCGTCTGCAGATATCCAGGTCAGTCAACGGTTGCTACATAAACCACCCGGTCACGCCCATTCTGCTTGGCGCTGTAGAGCCCGGAGTCGGCGCGTTCCAGCGCCCGGTCGAGGTGCTCTTGATCGTTGAGCAGCGTGCAGCCGATGCTCAGGCTGACACGCAGCGGGCCGGTGGGCAGTTGTAGCGGTTCGCTGCCGATCATCTGCCGCACCCGCTCTGCAATCCCCTTGAGCTCTTCGCTGTCGTTGACCATGACCAGCGCGACGAATTCCTCGCCGCCCTGGCGCACCACCAGATCGTCCGGGCGCAGCGCTGCGCGCAGGCGGCGGGCGCATTCGCACAGCACCTGATCGCCAGTGGCGTGGCCATACCGGTCGTTGATGCTTTTGAAATGGTCGAGGTCCGCATAGATCGCCCCCAGGCGCAGGCTGCTCTGTGCTGCGCGGCGCCGCTCGTGGTCCTCGAACGCTGTCAGACCGTTGCGGTTCCACAGCTGCGTCAAAGGGTCGAGCATGGCCTTGCGCTGCTCTCGGTCCATTTCCAGGCGCAGGTCACGGTTGGTCTGGATCAGGCCACGCAACTGCAGATAACCCTCTGCGAGGGTGGCCAGGTCCTTGAAGTTGGCTTGCTGCGTTTCGTTCAGCGTGCGCGGGCGAGGGTCGAGCATGCACAACGTCCCTATGGCTTTGCCATTCCCCGCGCGCAACGGATGGCCGGCGTAAAAGCGGATGTAGGGTGGGCTGAGTACCAGCGGGTTGTCGACGAAACGCGGGTCATGCGTGGCATCGGGGACCAACAAGGTGCCTTCGCCAAGGATGGCGTAGCCACAGAAAGAAACATTGCGCGGCGTCTCGGTGGCCTCCAGCCCGATACGTGCCTTGAACCACTGGCGCTCCTGGTCGATCAGGCTGATCAGCACGGTGTCCACTTGCGCCAGTTGCTGGGTAAGCCGTACCAGGGTGTCGAGGTAATGCTCGGCCGGTGTGTCGAGCAGGTGCATCTCATCCAGAGTGCGTTGGCGAGCTGCTTCGTCGGAGGGCAGGGGACAAGCTGGCATGGGGCTTCCTTTTTCTGGGGGTGCGGGCGGCACCTGTCAGAGGCTGCGGCATTCGTTGCGAGGACAGGATCAGCACGCGATTTTCTAGCAAAACGGGATGTTCTGGTATAGGACGCAAACTGCAGCATTTCCAGGCCACATGCTAAATCCGCAGGCCAGGCTCAAGGACGCATTCACGCCTGATAGTTCGGCTCCAACAGTATCGCCCACCAGCCGCGTCAGGTCAGGACCATTATCGGCAGGTTGTGAAGTGGTAGCGCTTTGGGCAGTAGTGGCCCCTCGTGCTCGGCGAAAAGGCCATGGCAATCAAGGTCAAGTCGGCGCGCTAGAGCGCAGCGAACGATGCGGCTATAGGTCCAATGGACCCGTTCCACGAACACGTTTAGTTATGGTATAACGTTTTCATATGGCAAAAAGAGGCCCTGCCTCCTGCCGCTGTCGCCCACCAACACTCAACCCCCGCCTCAGGAACCTTCATGCGATTCACCCCAGCTTCGTTTGCCATCTTCACAGCAATGTTCACACCTGAAATCCTCGCCGAACAGACGGGTAACTCCACCATCATCCTCGGTGATGTGAATATCACCGAAACTGCTGCTACAGCCCTGAGCACTGAAAATGTGCTGACCTCGGTCGATGTCCTGGGCGGCGATCAGGTGCGAGACAAGAATGTGATGAACAGTTGGCAGCTGTTGGGGCAGATGCCGGGCATCCAGTTGACTGAAACAGGGCAAGGCGCCGAGTCAGGCAAGGTCACCTTCCGCGCATTCAATGGCGAGGGCTACATCAACGGCATCAAGACCTTGATCGACGGTGTGCCGAGCAATGTGAACAGTGGTAACCAGCGCTTCATTGACATGATCTTTCCGCTGGACATCGAGTACATCGAAGTCGTGCGCGGTACCAACGATCCGCGCTATGGGCTGCACAATATCGGTGGCAACATCAATTTCGCGACCCGCCAAGGCGGGAACTATGTCGATAGCCGTGTGACATACGGCAGCTTCGACACGCGTGAAGTGCAGTTGGCAGTTGGGCATGAAGAGGGGAATTTCGCCCAGAACTATATCCTCGCCAAACAGGACAGCAACGGTTTCCGCGACCACAGTGAGTCCAACAAATATGCGCTTGGCGGCAAATGGTTCGTCAGCAACGACGAACAAGACTTCCGTGTCGGCCTTATCGCTCGCCTTTACCACCACCAGGCCCAAGAGTCTGGTTTCCTCACCCGCGAACAACTGCACGGCAGCCGCACCCAATCGCCGGCCAAGAACGCCAATGACGGTGACGACCGCGACATGAAGCAGCTGAGCCTGCACGCCGACTGGCAGCTCGCCGACGACCTGAGCCTGAGCAGCAAGCTGTACTACAACAGTTACAACGATGACCGAACCATCACGTTCACCGATTACCAGCCCGGCAACGCGCCACGCCAGCGCCGGCAGTGGGATGAGCAGCAGCGCGGGATGCTCAGTAACCTGACCTGGCGCGCTAACGATGTGCTGACGCTGGATGGCGGCATCAACTACGAGGAGCAGGACAATGAGTATCGTCGCCTGCGCTACAGCTATGGGATCCCGACCGACTTCGATGCCCCTGCGGCACGTGTGCAGAATGACGACACTTACACCCTGCGCAATATTGGCGGTTATGTGCAGGCGGTCATTCAGCCTACCGACGCGCTGAAGATCATCCCAGCCATGCGCGTCGACAAGTTTTCTGGCAACAGCGTGACGCTTGGTGAGGTCAAGGGATCCCTGCAGGATTACGGCTGGATCCGCCAGCCGAAGCTGAGCGTCATCTACAGCCTCACCCCGGAGATCGACCTTTACGCCAACTGGGGGCGTACTTTCCAGATTCTTACCGGCTCTGGCGGGCCCGCTTACAGGGTGCCTGGGCAAACCTCGTACGACCCGTCGATCAACACCGGCAAGGAAGTCGGCATCAAGTTTCAGCCATTCCCTGGGGCTCAAGCGCGGGTTGCGCTGTGGCAACAGGATGCGACCGATGAAGTTGCTAACATGCCCAGCACTGGCACCACGGTCGGTCTTGGCGAAACACGCCGGCGTGGCGTGGACATGCAGATCAGTGCTCAGCTGGACGATCAATGGACGGTATGGGCGTCCCACGCGATCCAGGAGGCCAAAGTGGTCAAGGCCTACGCGGCGAACGGCCAGTCTTTGGCGGGCAAAGAGGTATTTTCCACCCCGCGCTACATTAGCAATCTGGGCGTGGACTACCGATACAATGACGACTGGAAGTTCGGGGCGCAGGGGCGGGCGCAAGGCAGCTACTACATCGACGAGCAGAACGAGCAGGGCAAGTACGGTGGTTTCGTGGTCGTGGACGCCAGTGTCAGTTACCGCATCACCGCGTCAACCAGCGTGGATCTGCAGGTGAAAAACCTCTTTGACCGTGAGTACGAATATGTCTGGTATGACAACTTCTTCTGGGGCGGCGACGACCAGGCGATGTTCTCGCCAGCACCAGGCCGTTCAGCGTTCGTTTCGATAAACATGAGTCTTTGACAGGTCAGGGCATCGGCCAAGTGACTCTTGAGGGCGATCTAACGCCTTCAAGAGGTCTGCGGGATCAAAAAGCCAGTTCACCCTTCGCCGCGAAAAGCCGAGCCGCTCGTTGCAAGCGTTGCAAGTGGCAGGGTCCTACCTGATGCCTGGCCGCCTGATGGCTTTAGGTTTAAAGTCAACTTCAAGGTCAACAGGCATTTCAGGGTGAGGCATGAGAATAGGCGAACTGGCGAAAATCAGTGGATTGAGTCCGTCACGCATCCGATTCTACGAGGCGAGGATTCACCACCGATGACGCGAAAAAGGTTGTTGAGCTGCTCAATGACCTGGGCGTCGACATGGTGGAGTTGTCGGGAGGCAGTTACGAAGTACCTGCCATGCAGGGGCACGCGCGCGATGGTCGCGCCCTGGCTCGCGAAGCGTATTTCGTCGAGTTTGCCCGTGATCTCCAAACCGTCGCCAGAATGCCGGTGATGGTCACCGGCGGTATACGTCGCCGCCCGGTAGCTGAAAGCGTCGTGCAGAGCGGGGTGGACATGGTAGGCATGGGAACGGCGTTAGCCATCGATCCGCACCTGCCTCGTGCCTGGTTGCAGGGGAAAGACAACGCCCCTGAATTACCGCCGATCACCTGGAAAAACAAAGCCATCGCGGCCTTGGCGAACATGGCGGTAGTGAAGTTTCAATTGCGCAAACTAAGCCGGGGTAAAAAGCCCGACCCGAGCGTGTCGCCGCTGCGCGCGCTGATCCTGCAACAGCTCAACATGGCTTTTCGTACTCGCCAGTATCGTAAATGGAGTGAAAGGTCGGAGCATTACAACGGACTGAGAGACGCAAGATGACCCGTGCGCAGGGCCAATCTGGTCACAAGCTTTCCACTATCCCGTGTTGGTACTTGTCCCAGAGCTTGTTCCGGAATCGATCGCCTGGGTCGACTTGTGCTTTGAGTGCGAGCAGACGCCGAGCGTTTGGGTAGGCACTTGAGAACTGTTCCTGCGTTGCATGCAGTTGATAGGGAAGGTAGTAGGTACCGCCAAGCAACAGCGCAGCGTCGATGAGTTCGCGTGTCCACACACCAACCTGCTCGCGATCATCCACCTCCACGCGCTGCCAATAATAAAGCACGAAGGAAAACACCTCTTCGCGTGCCCAGGACAGAAACGAGTCGGGGTCGGCTGGTGCGTGTCGAATGGATACATTGACGGCGTCAACGCGGTGCGCCTGGAGGATGGCGGCCATTTGTTTCACGAACGCATTGAACTGTGCCACCGGCACAAAATACTCCTGCAATGCGTAGGTACCGTTCCGGGTTACAATGGGGCCAAGCGAGGCGACATCCGCACTGGCCTCGTAGTTGCGCCGCACCACCGGTTGGTTGAAATAACGCAGTGGATCGATCACATCCTTGCGAAGCATTGGGCCGCCGGGAAGCTTGGTCACACTCCACATGACGGTCTGGTTGATTTTGTAAGACTGCCCCGGCGCAACCAGCCTTTCTGCGACCGTCAACGCTTTGTCCGAAGTGTGCCACGTGACGGACGTGGCTGTGTCGAAAAAAGGGGGAGTCAAATCGGCGTTATGCAGGATGGCCTGTTCGTTGTTGCGCACTCGGTCATTGAAAAAACTCGGGTAATCAGCCGCTGGCATGCGCTGTATCTGACGTTCAATTGTGGTGTTGGGCACCAGGTCCAATTCGACCTCAGTGATCACTCCCATCGCGCCATAGCCACCGATAGCAGCGTAGAAGAGGTCGGAATTCGTGGTGCGGGACGCTTCTAATGCCGAACCGTCCGCAAGCACCAGTTGCAGAGAACGCACAGAGTTGATGACCGGGCCAGCGCCGACGTAGCGTCCATGAGCGTTGACCGAGAGCGATCCGCCGACGGTGAAATTGGCATAGCTCTGCATGATTTTTATCGAGAGGTCGTCTGGGTCGATGACCGACTGCAAGTCACGCCACCGCATCCCTGTTTGCACGCGTATGACTCTGTTCTCAGGCGAGTATCGGATCACCTGGTCAAACTGCCGCATGTCGAGGTGCAGGCTGTCTTCGGTCGCAATTTGTCCCCCCATGCTATAACGGCCACCACCGATGCTGACTGGGCCTGACGACATAGCGAGCGCTCGCTGTATTTCGCCAGTGGTGCGGGGTGCGAACAGGCGATTGACCCAAATCGGATTGAGCATCGTCACATCGTTCACCAAGACGCCCGATGGTGCCGCCCATGACGACCAGGGCGCAAACACACTGACGGCAATCCCGGTCATCCCTGCCTGGAGTAAATGTCGCCGAGTGAGAGTAGGCGAGGACGCTGAAACGTTATGCAGTTGCGTATTGTCAACCAATTGCGTTGCCTCGCTATGAAGCGAAAATACCGGGCGTGTTCGGACTTCCAAGCAGACTAGCTGAATTGACCGTACACCGGAGTATGGCCGTTACCAGGCCTTCGCCAATGTTAGTTTTGCGTCCGGGCGGCGTGAAACCTGCGCAGCAGGTTGGCTCGTCAACTAACGACCTGGAAATCCCACACCTGTGGACTGCCCCCAAGAAGCTGACCCCTGGAGGCAGTCCAGGAATGTCACCAGCCTTCAGGTATGCGCTGTACCCGTGGGAGCCGCGCTTGCCGGCGATGGGCCGCGAAGCGGCCCCGGTTGCAGATGTTCGCCTTGGTCAGGCAGTTCAGCCCTTAGTGCATCATGCCCAGCTCGGCATCATCCATCAGTGCTTTGGCCAACGCACTCAGGTAGTGCGAGGCCCAGATCAGCTGTGGTTTACCTTCCATCAAGCCTTCGATGGTCAGGTCCCGCACATAGCCCATCAGCTCTGAAGCCTGTTCGCGGGCATTCTGGCAAGGGATGCCCGCTTCGATGCGAAACAATGGGTGGGTCTGGTTTTTACCCTGGTAGAACGTGGTCTTACCGACAGTGACTTTGGTGTCATCTGGGGTCATTGCGTTGCCTCCCTGAAGGTTTAGGGCCTGGGCAAACGTCATGACGGGCAACCCGCCTTTAGCTCAGCACCGGTCTCACGCAGCGCGCTGTGCGTGCGGGCTTGCCGGCCACAGCGCCCGCCCAGGCAACACAGGCTTAACGGCCTAGTGCAGGGTGCGTGGTTCGGTCGGCATCTGCAGCTGGATCAGGGCTGATTCGAGCAGCACGCGTAGCGACTCGAGCTCATGCATCGAGGCCATCATCAGAACCGAGGCGGGCGTTCTGGGCTGTAGCGAAACAGCCTGCTGCGCCACGCTCTGCGCGCACAGGGCGAACTCCGCAGCCTGGATGATCGTGTCTTCGAGGGAGTGGTGGTTGTGGGGTGGATCGGGGACCATTTTGAGCATTGCATAGTACCTTCAATTAGGCGGTCACCTATCGGCTGTCAAACAGAAGGGTGGCAGCTGTACATGGGTTGACAGACCGGCGGACTATGCAAGTTCCGGCGCACGCAAGCGTGCCCGCACGTACAGCCGCCATTGAAGGCAAGCCGTATGCATAATACCGTCGCGGCCTGTCAAAGCCGATCGCTGAACAACAGCGACCCGCCGAGACTAGAATGCAGCCCAAGCGACCGCAACGGAAAAAGTGCGGTGGGAGTATGTTTGGGAAATGGACTACAAGGAAGAGGCAAAATCTGATTTCTTGGCGTTTCCAGCGCCCAAGATGTGGGTGACGGAGTCTTGAAACACCACAGGTCATGGCTCAGCACTTTCACCCATGGCTGGAGGAGCAGCTCGGTGACGCTCGGTATTATGGATTCGAGCGCTTGGATGGTGACCTTCCAGTAGGTTGCGGGGATTGGCCTTATGAGCATTGCCCGGCCTTCCTATCCATCGCACCCAACCCTGGGTAAGGGGGGAGGGAGTTGAATGTGTTTGTCCATCCGGCCTATCGCTGCTGATTTCTAGTCTTGGCCTTGATGCAAGCTGTTGATGCCGAGTTCGCTCGCCGAGGAATCACCTTCGCTGTCCTGCACGCCACCGCGACGGGCAAATCGCTCTCTAAGGAAATCGGTTGGACTGGGGCGGCGGAAATTGCCAGATCCATGAGTTGATGGTGACCGCATTCGACCCGTTGCGGCCAACCAATTTGATTGCCTGGAGGCATGTACCACGGCGCAGCGGAGTCGTCCCAAAACGGCCGTTGGTGTATGGCGAGGGAAATGGTCAAACCTGGCGTTTCACGTCACCACGCTTTAGGCTACCGCCGGGCTCGAGGGAGTCCGTTACCACGCTAAACGCAATGACTGAAGGATCAAAATATGGATATCAAATTGGCTCGGCTGGGTGCAGCCATGGGATTGGCCGTGGTTTTGGCAGCTTGTTCGGAGGAAAAAGTGCCCGAGCCGACAGCAGACAACTGTGCTCCAGTGATGTACGAAAAGAATCTGGCGAGCTTATCGAAAGAGTCGAACCGTAACGAGTTCATCGCAAACTGCAAGAGCTTCCTCGCCGCGAAGAAAATGACCAATTGGGAATTCAAGAAAAGCCCAGAAGACAATTTCTGAGAATCTAGCCTGACAAGCCATCTCGGCCAATAAGGAGCCTACGGGCTCCTTATCTTTCGGATCGCGCTCAGCGGACCTATTGCCCAGAACCGCCGTTCTCGGATGGCTCCAGATCATCGCACTTATCGATGAGATCTTCCGTTTTTTTGCCATCTGGTAGCGTCTCCCAGTACTCAGGAGTGCAATGCTCTTCGGACACTGAATAATCAGCCTCATCGACCGCCATGGCGAAACCTGAAGCAAGCGCAGCAGTGAGAAAAATTACAGATTTAGTCTTTTAGAAATTGGGCAAGACGGTTGCTTCCATAGGTAAAGCGCAGGCCTGAAGAATTGCGCGGTCGCGGTGGGAGCCGCGCTTGCCGGCGATGGGCCGCGAAGCGGCCCCGGTTGCAGATGTCCGCCATGGTCAGGCAGTTCAGCCCTTAGTGCATCATGCCCAGCTCGGCATCATCCATCAGTGCTTTGGCCAAGGCACTCAGGTAGTGCGAGGCCCAGATCAGCTGTGGTTTACCTTCCATCAAGCCTTCGATGGTCAGGTCCCGCACATAGCCCATCAGCTCTGAAGCCTGTTCGCGGGCATTCTGGCAAGGGATGCCCGCTTCGATGCGAAACAATGGGTGGGTCTGGTTTTCACCCTGGTAGAACGTGGTCTTACCGACAGTGACTTTGGTGTCATCTGGGGTCATTGCGTTGCCTCCCTGAAGGTTTAGGGCCTGGGCGAACGTCATGACGGACAACCCGCCTTTAGCTCAGCACCGGTCTCACGCAGCGCGCTGTGCGTACGGGCTTGCCGGCCACAGCGCCCGCCCAGGCAACACAGGCTTAACGGCCTAGTGCAGGGTGCGTGGTTCGTTCGGCATCTGCAGCTGGATCAGGGCTGATTCGAGCAGCACGCGTAGCGACTCGAGCTCATGCATCGAGGCCATCATCAGAACCGAGGCGGGCGTTCTGGGCTGTAGCGAAACAGCCTGCTGCGCCACGCTCTGCGCGCACAGGGCGAACTCCGCAGCCTGGATGATCGTGTCTTCGAGGGAGTGGTGGTTGTGGGGGGGATCGGGGACGACCTTTAACATAGCTATTTACCTTTTTTGTGCCGCCACCTGTCTGCTGTCAAACAGAAGGGTGGCAGCTGTACGTGGGTTGACAGACCGGCGGAAATAGCTAAGTTCCGGCGCACGCAAGCGTGCCCGCACGTACAGCCACCATAAGGGGGCCGCACACTATTTGCCGTCACAGCCTGTCAAAGCTGTATCGTTGATGAGCAACGACCCGCCGAGACTAGAACGCAGCCCAAGCGACGGCAACGGAAAAAGTGCGGCGAGAGTATGTTTGGGAAATGGACTACAAGGAAGAGGCAAAATCTGATTTCTTGGCGTTTCCAGCGCTCAAGAGGTGGGTGACGGAGTTTTGAAACCCCACAGGTCATGGCTCAGCACTTTCACCCATGGCTGGAGGCGCGGCTCGGTGACGCTCGGTATTTTGGATTCGAGCGCTTGGATGGTGACCTGCCAGTCGGTTGCGGGGATTGGCCTCATGAGCATTGTTGAGGCTGCTCAGCCGAAGCAATGAACGGGTTATAAGAATGGAATTAACGTGGCAACTGCCACACCGGCTTGAACCAAGAGCGTGACCGAGAGCCATTTGGGCTCCCGCCGTATACACCAGTAAACCGCGTTGAAGATCATTGAAATCAGGTTGGTGAGCGCCAGGATCGCAAACGCAAGAATGCCCGAGATCTTGACGGGGGAAGTGGTTGGCGACTGAAGTACGTAAAGCGCCAGGATCGGGCCAAGGATCACTGTTGTGATCGAAAGGCCAGCCACCGTGCGGGTGAACTTTAAAGCCTCGTCGGGCGTCATTGCGTGGGATGTCCTTCTATGTCCGGGCTTGTGGCATCACTGCCAATGGGTACATTCTGCGGCGTTCACGTAAGGGTTCACAAGGACGTCCATGATTCCCGTCGATATGCCGCTCATGTTGCTCGGCTGCATGATCTACATCTTTTCCGGGCTTGCACGCATCGCCCCCATCCAGTACTTGAGCGTTCCAAATGGAGGGTCACGTGCTTGCTTCGCCGTGTTGCTCAACTGGCCGCGATCATGACCGACATTCGTCACCTCATGCGCAACGATCAGATGGTGCTGATCGTCAACGGCCATCTGCACGTTATAGCCAACGGTGCCAGTGTCCCGACCACCAACTGACATGGAGCGACCATCGGGATCTGTGAGAGAGATTTGTTTGTCTGGGGTTTGAAGTAGCTGCGCTTCAATGTCTTTGAGCTTCTGCATCTGCTGTTTCAGCGTTTCGATCTTCTCTTTCGGTCGCTCGGCCTTGGCCACAGCCACCTCCGGCATTGCCCGGTCCCCCGAATCCATCGCTGTCAGATAGCGCTCAATACTCTGCTCGACTTGCTGCATCCGGGCCTTCACCTTGGCCTGGGTGAAGTTACGGTCGCGATTGTTCACGGCTTTGAACTTGCTGCCGTCGATGGCAATGATTGAGTAGGAGAACAGGTTGAGGTTGCGACAGAGGATCACGAACTGACGGCAGACACTGCGAATGGCTTTACCGTTGTCCTTGCGAAAGTCGGCGATGGTTTTGAAATCTGGAGCCAGACGCCCCGTAAGCCACATCAACTCAACATTGCGTTCAGCTTCACGCTCGATCCGGCGGCTGGACTGAATGCGGTTTAGGTAGCCGTAGATGTAGATCTTCAGCAGGACCGCTGGATGGTAGGCCGGGCGACCTGTTGCTGCCGGATCGACGCCTGCGAAACCGAGCGCGCTCAGGTCGAGTTCATCGATAAAGACATCGACCACTCGCACTGGTTTTTCATCGGTGATGTAGTCATCCAGGCACTCTGGCAGCAATGTGACCTGCGTCCGAGTCTTACCTTCGATGAACCGCTTCATGATTGTCCCCGCCACGATCACGACGGTCAGAAGGTTAGACAACTGCGGGCGTTTTCACACAGCCTGGACCCATAGCTGCCGTTCGCTAGGGGCAGCTATGAGCCAAAACCGGACGCTCAAAGGTATCTGTGAATGCAGAGGCGATTCAATGTTCTTGTGAGGCTCAGAACGGGTTCAACGCTCCTTTACACGACTCGACAATCGAGGCCACTTCGCGGCCCGTGGAATCACAGCTTGACCCAGGTCGCCTTTAGCTCGGTGTACTTCTCCAGTGCGTGCAGCGACTTGTCACGGCCATTGCCCGACTGCTTGAAGCCACCGAACGGTGCAGTCATGTCGCCGCCGTCGTACTGGTTGACCCAGACGCTGCCAGCGCGCACGGCACGGGCGGTCTTGTGGGCCTTGGAGATGTCCGAGGTCCAGATGCCAGCCGCCAGGCCGTATGGCGTGTCGTTGGCAATGGCGATGGCCTCTTCGGCGGTGTCGAAGGCAATCACCGACAGCACCGGGCCGAAGATTTCTTCCTGGGCAATGCGCATTGCATTGGTCACGCCGTCGAAGATGGTCGGCTCGACGTAGGTGCCGCCAGTCTCTTCCAGGGTGCGCTTGCCGCCGGCCAGCAGCTTGGCGCCGTCCTTGTGGCCAGCCTCGATGTACGACAGCACGTTGTTCATCTGCTGGGTGTCAACCACGGCACCGACCGTGGTCTGTGGGTCCAGCGGGTTGCCTGGCTTCCAGCCTTTCAGGGCCTCGACCAACATCGGCAGGAACTTGTCCTTGATCGAACGCTCGACCAGCAGGCGCGAGCCTGCGGTGCACACTTCGCCTTGGTTGAAGGCGATGGCACTGGCGGCAGCTTCGGCAGCGGCCTGCAGGTCCGGGGCGTCGGCGAAGACGATGTTCGGGCTCTTGCCGCCGGCCTCCAGCCAGACGCGCTTCATGTTCGACTCGCCGGCGTACACCATCAGCTGCTTGGCGATCTTGGTCGAGCCGGTGAACACCAGGGTATCGACGTCCATGTGCAGGGCCAGGGCCTTGCCGACGGTGTGGCCGTAGCCTGGGAGTACATTCAGCACACCGGCCGGGATGCCGGCTTCGATGGCCAGCTGGGCGATGCGGATAGCGGTCAGCGGCGACTTCTCGGATGGCTTGAGTACCAGCGAGTTACCGGTGGCCAGGGCTGGAGCGATCTTCCAGCAGGCCATCAGCAGCGGGAAGTTCCACGGTACGATGGCACCGACCACACCCACTGGCTCGCGGGTGACCAGGCCTAGCTGGTCATGCGGGGTGGGGGCAACTTCGTCGTAGACCTTGTCTATGGCTTCGGCGGTCCAGTGGATGGCATTGGCCGCACCTGGCACGTCGATGCTGGAGGAGTCGCCGATCGGCTTGCCCATGTCCAGGGTTTCCAGCAGCGCCAGCTCTTCGACGTTCTTGCGCAGCAGGTCGGCGAAGCGGATCAGCTTGGCTTTGCGCTTGGCCGGAGCCAGCTGCGACCAGACGCCGGAATCGAAGGTTGCACGGGCGTTTTCCACCGCGCGGTTGGCATCGGCCAGGTCGCAGCTGGCAACCTTGGCCAGGAAGCGTCCGTCGACCGGGCTCAGGCAGTCGAAGGTTTTACCGGATGCGGCGTCGGTGTATTCGCCGTTGATGAAGGCACGGCCTTCGATCTTCAGCTGTTCGGCGCGGGATTCCCAGGCCTGGAAGGTAAGGTTCATGCAGTGGCTCCTGTAGTGCTGCGACGTTCGGCGCGCTGCCGGCAGGCAGCGCCAAACGCCTGGAATATCGTCAGGTAATGCGGATGCTCCAGCACCCGCCATTCGGGATGAAACTGCACGCCGAGTGCAAAGTCCCGCGCCCAAGGCAGCGACACGGCTTCGATCAGGCCATCCTCGGCCAGTGCCTCGACCCGCAGGCCAGGCGCCAGCCGGTCGATGCCCTGGCCATGGATCGAGTTGACCTGGCAGCGGCGCGGCAGACCAAGCCGCGCCAGCACGCCGCCAGGCTCCACCAGCAGGGGCTGGCGCGCGGCGTATTGCACCGCCACCGGTTGCTCGGCGGGCTCGCGGTGGTCCTGGTAGGGCGCCACTTCATGCACGCACGCGTGCAGGGTGCCTCCGAGCGCCACATTGAGCTCCTGGAACCCTCGGCAGATCGCCAACAGCGGTACACCGGCGCTGAGCGCGGCGGGGATCAGCGCGAGGTTGCAGGCGTCGCGGGCCGGGTCGTGCAGAGTGCCTGCCGGGCTGGGTGCGCCCTGGTAATGCCAGGGCTCGATATTGGACGGCGAACCGGTCAGCAGCAGGCCGTCGACATGGGCGAGCAGGTCACTCGGCTCGACCAGGCCGGGCAGGGCCGGCAGCATCATCGGCAACGCGCCCGCGGCGTCGAACACTGCGCGCACGTACTTGTCGCCGACCATGTGAAACGGGTGCGCACCCAGCTGCCGCGTGCAGGCGCTGACCGCCACGAGGGGAAATTTGTGCATGTTTACCTCGATGATGAGCGCGCCTCAGCGCAGCTTCTCCAGCAGTCGGTAGTACCACATGCCTGCGGCCAGCAGCGGGTTGCCCAGTTGCTCGCCCAGCGGGACCTTGATGTGCTTGCACGTGGCGAAGGTGTCGAAACGGGCCAAGGTGCCGGTCAGGGCCTCGGCCATGATCTCGCCCATGATGTGGCTGGTGGCGATGCCATGGCCGGAGTAGCCCTGGCAGTACCAGACGTTGTCCGACAGCTTGCCCAGTTGCGGGATGCGGTTTACCACGATGCCCATGGCGCAGCTCCAGTGGAACTCGATCGGCACGCCCTTGAGCGCCGGGAAGGTGCGTTCGATGCACGGCCGCAGTTCGCAGGCGATATCCCGTGAGTCCTTGCCGGAGTAGTTGGCACCGCCGCCGAACAGCAGGCGTTTGTCGGCGGTGAGACGGTAGTAGTCGAGGACGAAGCGGCAGTCGTACACCGCCACGTCCTTCGGGTTGATCTGCTCGGCCAGCGCGCCGAGCGGCGCGGTAGTCACGATGCCGCCCATGGCCGGGAAGATCTTACCCTTGAGCTGGCGCGGTTCCAGCTTGTGATACACGTCGCCGGCCAGCAGCACCTGGCTTGCATCGATCCGACCCTGGGCGGTCACCACGGCAGGGCGTGGGCCGTGGATGATGTCCAGCACCTCTGAGTGCTCGAAGATCAGCGCCCCCAGTGAGTGCGCGGCGCGGGCTTCGCCAATGCACAGGTTGAGCGGGTGCAGGTGCAGGTTGCGGCTGTTGTGCAGGGCACCGCAGTACAGCGGGCTGTCCAGAAAGCCGCGCACCTCATTGCGGTCCAGCAGGCTCACCGCAGCCCCCATCCCGCGGCGCTGGGCCTCGTCATGGCTGGCCTGCAACTCGCGCATGTGCACAGGCTTCATCGCCGCGTGCAGGTGGCCGCGCTTGAGGTCGCAGTCGATGCCGTAGCGCGCCACTCGCTGCTCGATGATCTGGTGGCCGCGCCAGCGCAGGTGCCAGATGAAGTCGTCGACTTCGGCGCCCAGTTGCTTGTGCATCTGTATGCGCATGGCCTTGTCGCCGGACAGGCTGCCGGTGACCTGGCCGCCGTTGCGCCCGCTGGCGCCCCAGCCGACCTTGTGGGTTTCCACCAGCGCGACTTTAAGCCCACGCTCGGCCAACTCGACCGCCGTGGCGACGCCAGTGAAGCCACCGCCGATGATCGCCACATCGACGCTGACGCTGCCTTGCAGGGGCGGGTAGGCGGTGTCTTCGGCCAGGGTGGCGGTGTAGTAGGACGGTGGCCGCAGCGCTACGGCCGGTTGCGCTATTTCATTCATGGCGTTCTTCTCCGGGGCGCGAAGGCAGGGGCGGGGCTCAGGCATTGGTCAGGTACCAGCGCCAGTCCTGCTCGCCCACTTCGGCCATGAACTGCCGGTACTCGGCTTGTTTTACCGCCAGGTAAACGCGCAAGAATTCGTGGCCTAACGCATCACGCGCCCAGCTGGACGCCTGCAATGCCTGCAGAGAACTCAACCAGTCGGTCGGCAGCAGGGTCTTGGCCTGGGCATAGCCGTTGCCTTCTACCGGTGCGCCGGGGTCAAGTTGCTGACGGATGCCGTGGTGAATGCCAGCGAGGATTGCCGCAGCGGCCAGGTAGGGGTTGGCATCGGCGCCGCAGATGCGGTGTTCGACATGCCGGGTGTGGGCTGGCCCGCCAGGCACGCGCAGGCTCACGGTGCGGTTGTCGACACCCCAGGTCGGCGCCAGTGGTGCATAGCTGTTGGCCTGGAAGCGGCGGTAGGAGTTGGCGTTTGGGCAGAACAGCAGCAGCGAGTCGAGCAGGCTGGCAAGCATGCCGCCGACCGCCTGGCGCAGCAGCGGCGTGCCGGCCGGGTCGCTGCTTGCAAACAGGTTGTTGCCTTGGGCATCGGCCAGGCTTACGTGCATGTGCATGCCGGTGCCGGCCAGGTGGTCGAACGGCTTGGCCATGAAGCAAGCCTGCATGCCGTGGGCGTGCGCCACGCCCTTGACCAGGCGCTTGTAGCGCACGGCCTGGTCCATGGCCAGCAACGTGTCGCCATGCTCCAGGGTGATTTCCACCTGGCCGGGGGCATACTCGGAAATCGCCGTACGGGCCGGGATGCCCTGGGCCTTGCAGGCGGCGTACACGTCTTTGAGGAACGGCTCGATCTGTTCCAGCTCCCGCAGGCCATAGACCTGGGTCTGCCGCGGGCGTGCGCCGTCCTGGTCCAGAGCCGGTTGCGGGCGGCCCTGGGCGTCACGCTGCTGGTCGAGCAGGTAGAACTCCAGTTCGCAGGCCATCACGGGGTACAGGCCATCGGCTTGCAGTTGTTCGATGACGCGGATCAGCAACTGCCGTGGGTCGGCCACGGTGGCGGGCAACCCTTCGCTGGGGTGCATGGACACCTGCACTGCGGCCGTGGGGATCTGCCGCCAGGGCAGGCGCACCAGGCTCCCCTCCAGCGGGTAGGCCCGGCAGTCAATGTCGCCGACGTCCCAGACCAGCCCAGTGTTTTCGACATCTTCGCCCTGCAGCGACAGGCCGAGCATGGTGCTGGGCAGCGGGCGGCCGGTCTGGTACAGCGCCAGCAGCTCTTCGCGGTGTAGCAGCTTGCCGCGGGGGATGCCATTGGCGTCGAGGATGAACAGCTCGATCAGCTCGATATCGGGGTTGTCGGCGAGGAATGCCTGGGCGTGGGAGGGCGGGGCGAAGGTCATGGTGGTGAGCACCTGTTTTTTGTGGTTTGCGTAAAATCTACGGGGTGTAAATTACGCAATCAATACTTTTGTGTGAAAATAATTGCGCAATGCGTTATTTCCGCCCGGTTATTCGCAGAAGCGCC
Source organism: Pseudomonas sp. NPDC089758 (assembly GCF_044748705.1). Lineage (NCBI taxonomy): Bacteria > Pseudomonadati > Pseudomonadota > Gammaproteobacteria > Pseudomonadales > Pseudomonadaceae > Pseudomonas > Pseudomonas sp. NPDC089758. The sequence goes on along the minus strand of NZ_JBIVGN010000006.1, from coordinate 121,117 downwards.
CGTGCCTACAGGTAGGCCGGAGAATCTGCTAGCCTGTGCCCCGCCACCCGATCCACCATGGAAGCGCTGAACATGTCTATTTCCACCCTCGACCCACTGGACTTCGAGATCGTCCGCGAACTGCAGGAGGACGGGCGACGCGCCTTCCGGGAGGTCGCGCGTAACCTGTCGGTGCCGGAGGCGACCATCCGCACCCGGGTCAAGCGCCTGCAGGACCAGGGCATCCTGCAGATCCTGGCGTTCACCAACCCCTCCAAGCTCGGCCACGCCAAGCTGGCGCTGCTGTTCGTCAATGTGGCGCCGCAGGACCACGACCGCGTAGCCGATACCCTCAGCCGCTGGACCGAAGTGAGCTACCTGTCCACCACCATGGGTACGGCGGATATCTGTGTGCAGGTGCTGTGCCGCGATGACGAGAGCCTGTGGAACCTGCAGCAGAAAGTGCGCAGCCTGCCGGGCATTCGCGATGTGCGGACCTTGCAGGAGGTGAAGGTGCACAAGATCCGCTTTACCTTGCCGCCGGCGGAGACGGAGGGCTGAAATGCGTGCTGCGCGGCCCAGCCGGGGCTGCGCAATAATTGGCTGAAGTTCCTGCGCAATGCGTGAACTGTTGCACCATCCCCGATCTGCCCCCGTGATCCCTTCGCTTGCCTTCTCCGTCGAGACCGCCTTCCTAGAGCCGTTCTGCTGCGTCTGCACGGCTTTCGCGCAACGCGCACCTATTTTGCACATTGCGTAAAAAAATTCTTTTTATATTGCGCAATGCGCATTGTTATGAAATAAAAATATACACATGCGCAGAATCGTGACGTAACATCTGCTCATCGAGACCCATAAAAAAAACAGAGGGCGATACGATGCAACAGGCCATTGCAGGCACCGCGCCAACGGCGCAGTTGGTCAAATCCATCCGCTGGTGGGACGGGGTAGCGATCACCCTGAGCTTGCCCGCAGCGTTGTTCGTCGGCCTGGGTTATTCGATCGGGGCCATCGGCGCCTGGGCGGCCATGGCCTTATGGGCACTGATTGCCGCCGTGGCGGTGCTGCACAACTGGCTTTATTCGGAAATGGGCGCGATGTTCGCCGACAAGTCCGGTGGCATCGCCTTGTACGCCAACGAAGCCTGGTCACGGCGCATGCCATGCCTGGGCCCGCTGGCTACTTATGCCTACTGGTTCGCCTGGGCCACCGCGCCGGCGATCTGGGGGTTGGCGGTGGCGCAGATCCTCTCCGAACAGTTCTGGCCCGAAGTCACCGCGCATTACGACCTGGGGCCTGTGCAACTGGGCCTGCCGCAGGCCATCGCCCTGGCTGTGGCGCTGTTCAGCTGGGCGCTGAGCATGGTCCAGCTGCGCTTTACCATGGTCATCCTCACCGTCGCCGGCGTGCTGCTGATGGTGCCGGTGCTGGTGTTCGGCACCAGCTTCATGACCAGCCCGGTTTGGAGCACGGCCAGCTTCACCTGGCACACCGGTGAAGGTCTGCACGGCCTGCGCACGGTGCTGGCCTGGCTGTTCATCATGGCCTGGTCGGCGTATGCGGTAGAGGCTGCGGCGTCTTTCATCCCTGAGTTCCGCGATACCGTAAGCGATACCCGCAAGGCACTGCGCATTGCAGCGCTGATCCTGCTGCTGGTGTTCACCCTGGCGCCACTGGGCCTGACCGGCCTGCTCGGCGAGCAACTGATGGCCGAGCGGCCCTATGGCTTTTTGCAGGCGGCCGCCGAGGTACTGCTGGGCGGTGGTGCAACGGTGGTCACTCTGGTGTTGATCGCCGGCATTCTGGTGCTCTCCGTGATGGGGACCGCCGATGCCGGCCGCGCCTTGTATCAAAGCGCCCGTGACGGTTTGACCGTGCGCCAGTTCGGCGAACTGAACCGCGCCGGCGTCCCGGCCCGGGCGGTCACCGTGCAACTGTTGATCAATGTCGCCCTGGTGCTGCTGGTCGGCAACCCGCTGGCGGTGATCGTCGCCGGCAATATCGGCTACATCCTTGCGCACTGCCTGGCGGTTGCCGGTTACGTGGTGCTGCGCCTCGACCGCCCGGAGCAGGCGCGGCCGATTCGCCTGGGGCGTGGCTGGGTATGGGTGGCCATGGCCCTGGCAGCTTTCGACGGGCTGATCTTGCTGGTCGGCGTGACCAGTGCCTCGATCACCGGCTACGGCGGCCTCAAGGAGGTGCTGATCGCCGTCGCGGTGCTGGCCGTCTCCCAGGCCCTTTACCGCCTGCGCCGGTTGCAAGACCGCAAGGCCGACGCGTGCGCGAGCCCGCGCTGACGCACTACCCCCGACTTCGCTGACAAACCCCGTAAGAGGAGTGCACCTGATGCGTGCAGATGACTCCGGCCGCCTGTGCTGGCCGAAAAAAAGCCCTGTGGCCGTTTCCCTGACCTTCGATGTCGACGCCGAGGCCGGTTTGCTGGGCGACAGCCCAAGCTTCGCCCGCCGCCTGACCAGCCTGTCGGAAGGGCGCTTCGGCGTAACCCGCGGCGTGCCGCGCATTCTCGAACTGCTGCGCCGGCACAAGATTGCCGCGACGTTTTTCGTGCCGGGCTACACGGCCGAGCAGCACCCGCACCTGATCGAGCTGCTGCTCAAGGATGGCCACGAAATCGGCCACCACGGCCACATGCACCTGCGCAGCGACAAGGTCAGCGCCGAACAGCAGGCCGAGGAGATGGAACGGGGCCTGGCCGCACTGGCCAAGGCCGGTGCGCCGAAGCCCGCCGGTTATCGCTCGTCGTCCTGGGAGCTGACCCCGGAAACCTTCGAGCTGGTGCTGGCCAACGGCTTCGCCTACGACTCCAGCTGCATGGGCGACGACCGCCCGTACTACGAGCACTTCAATGGCGCCTCGCTCCTCGAACTGCCGGTGCACTGGTCGCTGGACGACTGGCCAATGTTCGGCTGGAGCATCGACAACGGCGGCAACTTCACCGCACCCCGGGTGCTATTCGACAGCTGGCTGGCCGAGTACGAATCGGCGCGCCGCGATGGCCGCCATACCAGCTTCACCATGCACCCCGAGGTGATCGGCCGGGCCGCGCGCTTCGAGCAGCTCGAACGCCTGGTCGAGCGTATGGCCAGCGATGGCGATGTGTGGTTCGCCCGTCTTGATCAGGTGGCTGCCCAGGTCTCACCGCAACTGCAACAGGTACAACCATGAGCACGCTGTTCCGTTCCACCCAACTGCAACCGGCCGCGCGTGGCCGCGAGTTCGGCGAAGTGTTCGCCGCCAAGGTGCGCGCCACCGTAGCGGCCTATGAAGGCCTGTTCGCTCGGGTTGCCCAGACCCCGTTCGACCTGCAAGCCATGGGCACACGCTGCCTTGAACAGGTGGCCGCGTTCGCGCCGCCGCTGCATGTGGAAATGCTCGGCATCGCCGAAGGCGCCGGCATCGACCCGGCGCTGATCGGTGCGATCAATGCCCGCACCGAGGTGCTTGCCGTGCTGGGGGCGCAATTGCGCGGCGAGTGCTCCACGGTGGTCCAGGTCGACCCGTGGGGCGCGCCGGTCACCGCGCAGACCTGGGACTGGTACGCCGAGTTCGCCGAGCAGTGGCTGACCTGGGAGATCCCCCACGCCGATGGCCGCCTGACCACCACCGTCACCGAGTACGGCATCGTCGGCAAGCCCGGGGTCAACAACCGCGGCCTGGGTGTGCACTTCAATATCCTGCACCACGCCCACGATGGCGCAGGCATCGGCGTGCCGGTGCATGTGCTGTCGCGGTGGATCCTCGACAGCTGCAGCGACATCAACCAGGCCCTGCAGCTGTGCCAGCGTGCAGCGGTCTCCGCCTCCAGCTCGCTGACCCTGGTCGCTGCCGCCGAGCGCGCCAGTTGCGCGGTGTCGGTGGAAATCCACCCGGGTGGGCCAGGCCTGGTGTTCCCCGGTGCCGACGGCTTGCTGGTGCACACCAACCACTTTCTCTCCAGCCCCGCGCGCGGCTTCGACACCGAGCCCGGCAGCTTCCCGGACACGCTGGTGCGTTACGACCAGTTGCAGCGCCGCCTCGGCAACCGCCCAGGGCTTGGCGTCAACGACCTGCTGCAGGCCCTGAACAGCCACCTCGGTACCACCGGCGCGCTGTGCTGCCACCCAGACCCGGCACTGCCGGCAACGGGGCAGTACGCGACCCTGGCCAGCATCACCCTCGATGTGCTCAACGGCACTCTGCACGCATTGCCGGGTGGCCCATGCCGCCACCTGTAAACCATTGCCACCAAGGAAACCACGCCATGCTCCAACTCAAACGCCTCGACAACATGGACATCCTCACCAACAACGTGCAGCGCCTGGTGGACTTCTACCACGGCACCCTCGGCCTTGGGTTCTTCCTGCCCTACGTCGCCGAAGAACGCTGGGCCGCCATCGAGATGGGCAACGTCACCCTGTACCTGTTCCACACCACCAACCCGGCACCGGTCGAGCGCCGCACGGCGGTGAACCTGGAAGACAAGCCGGGTTTCGACTCCTTCGCCTTTGAGGTGGAAAACCTCGATGAAGCCATCGCCTACCTGGACGGCAAAGTCGAGTGGGTAACGCCGGCCCCTATCGAATGGCAGCACCCCAACGGTACCCACTACCGCTACCGGCCGATGTTCGACCCGGACGGCAACATGTTCTACGTCACCGAACCACACAAGACCGTCTGAGCCGGGAGCCGAAACATGTCCATTACCCACAAAAAATCTACCCGCCTGGCCCCGGCGTCGGTACTGGCGCTGGCCCCCGAAGCGCGCTCGCTCGATGGCCGTGTGGCGCTGGTCACCGGTGCCGGCCGTGGCGCCGGCCGTGCCCATGCCCGGCTGTTGGCGCGCCGCGGCGCCGCGGTGGCGGTGGTCGATATCGATGAAGACGTGGCCCGCGCCACCGCCGCCGAGATTGCCGAGGAGGGTGGCCGCGCCATTGCCCTGGCCTGCGACATCACCGAACGGGCGCTGGCCGAACACTGCGTGGTGCAGGTCGTCGAGCAGCTGGGTGGCCTCGACATCCTGGTGCACAACGCTGGGCTGATCTACTCCATGACCGGCCTGGAAGCCACCGACGATGGCAATTTCGACCGGCTGCTGGCGATCAACGTCAACGCGCCGCTGTACCTCACCCGTGCAGCCCTGGCACACCTGCGTCGCAGCCCGGCGCCGCGGGTGATCTTCATCAACTCGCAGTGGGGCCAAGTGCCCGACGGCCACTCCTACGGCTACATGGTCAGCAAGTCGGCGCAGCTGGGGCTGATGAAGACCCTGGCCAAGGAGTTCGTCGGCGAGGGCATCCTGGTCAACGCCATTACCCCCGGCGCGATCCTGACGCGCATGGTGCCCGAGGAGTACATCGAGGCCGAGCAGGCCGCCATCCCGCTTGGCCGCCTGGTACACCCCGAAGAAATCGCTGCGGTGGTGGCGTTCCTCGCCTCGGACGAAGCGGCGTTCATCACCGGCCAGGCCATCCCCGTCAACGGTGGGGCCCTGGTAGTCGGCATCTGACAACAAGAACACCCTGTGAGGACTATTCCATGACGACTCAAGCAACCCAGCGCCAACGCGCCGAACAGGCCATGCGCCGCCAGTGGTTCCCGGTGGCCCGATCGACCGACCTCGGCACCCCGCAATCGGCCACGTTACTGGGCGAAAAACTGGTGGTGTGGCGCACCGCCTCCGGCCAGGCGGTGGTCCAGGAGGCGCGCTGCCCGCACCGCGGCGCCGACCTGTCGCTGGGCGAAGTTCACGGCGAGAGCCTTGGCTGCCCGTACCACGGTTGGCGCTTTGCTGCCGAGGGCGGCAAGTGCAGCCATGTGCCGTCGCTGGAAGACCAGTGCAAGATTCCCCAGGCCGCGGCCGTGCGTACCTTCGCCTGCCAGGAGCGTTATGGGCATGTGTGGACGGCCCTGGAGGAGCCGCTGTTCGAGCTGTACGACCTGGCCGAGTGGCGTGAGCTGGACCTCCAATGGCTAGCGGCCGAACCGCTGGACTCGCCCACCGGCGTGGCGGTGGCGGTGGAGAACTTCGGCGATGTCGCGCACTTTTCTTACATTCACCGCGGCATGATGGGCCACGTCAACCCGGTGGTCGAACCGCTCAACGTGCGCCGCGAAGGCCTCGACATCTGGATGGACCGGCCGCTGCAGGCCTGTGAGGGCGAGTGGGCCAACGACGGCGATTGCATGATGAACTACCACATCGTCGCCCCGGGCCTGGTGGCCATCACCTACGACTACGAACGCCTGGGCAAGCGCGTGGTGGCCGGCTTCCCGTGCCCGGTGGCCTATGACCACGTGAAGATCTTCTGGGGCGTGGCCAATGATCGCAACTACACAGGTGGCGACCTGCAGGAGTGCCTGCGCGTCGAGGAGCTGTTGTACCTCGAAGACCTGCCCGTGGCCGCGACCATCACCCCGGCGGAAATCGATTGGGACGCCAAGCAGGTCGAGCATTCGGTGCCTTCGGACCTGTATACCCTGAATTACCGCCGTGCCTTCCGCGAGTTCATCGAACGCGGCCAGCACGTGCCGGTGCGCCTGGTCGACGAACCGAGGGCGTTGCCGTGAGTGCCCTGGGCGAGACGCTGGCGGTGCAGGTAGCCGGGCTGCGGTTGGAAGCCGAGGGCGTGATCTCGCTGGAGCTGCGTGCCCTTGACGATACCGTGTTGCCGGCGTGGGCCCCGGGCGCGCACATCGACCTGCTGTTGCCCTCGGGGCTGGTGCGTCAGTACTCGTTGTGCGGTGACCCGCAGCAGCGTCGCAGCTGGCGCATCGCCGTGCTGCTGGAGGCCAATGGCCGGGGCGGTTCGCGTGAGGTGCATGGTGCCTTGCGCCTGGGCCAGCAACTGGCGATACGCGGGCCGCGCAACGCCTTCACGATGCATGAAGGTGAAGCCTATCTGTTTGTCGCTGGCGGCATCGGGGTTACCCCCATCATGGCCATGGCGCAGGCCGCCCAGCGCGCGGGTGTCGATTGGCAAATGCTCTATGGCGGTCGTTCGCGCCACTCGATGGCCTTCATTGATGAGCTGCAGGCCATGGGCGGGGGGCGTGTCGAAGTCGTGCCGATGGACGAGGTCGGCCTGCTCGACCTGGACGCCGTGGTGGCCGCTGCACGGGCTGGGCGTCAGGTTTACAGCTGTGGGCCGGCAGGGCTGCTGGATGCACTGACGGCGCGTTTTGCCGAGGCAGGGTTGCTGGAGCGCCTGCACCTGGAGCGCTTCGCCCCGGTGCAGGCGCCGGTGGAGCAGGGCGGTGAAGCGTTGACGATCATTCTTGCCCGCAGCGGCACTCAACTGCAGGTGCCGCCCGGTTGCACGATCATGGCGGCGCTGCGGGCGGCGGGGCACGAAGTGGCGTCATCCTGCGAACAGGGTGTGTGCGGCATGTGCGAGACGCGAGTGCTGGATGGCGTGCCGGATCATCGCGACATGCTGCTCAGTGAAAGCGAGCGGGCGCAGGGGAACGTGATGATGCTGTGCGTTTCTCGGGCTTTGACGCCGACCCTCACGCTCGACCTGTAGTCACTAACCTGTTCAGCCGTACAGAGTAGCGCCTGCCCAGTGCACTCCAGGGTAGGCGCTCTATGTGTATACCATCCAATTGTTCAATAACGAGACAAGTATTGCCAGGCAACGTAATACATCTGTCTGCTCCCTCGAGCAGTCGCTTTGACTGGCAGAAGCTTGTCGTGAGCGTCCGCTTAGGGTCGGTAGCAGCCTTTCGCGAATGACCGTTACCGACCCAAAACTGCCGTTCGTGACAGGCAGCTAACGGCCATAAGCGGACACTCGGACGCGACCGCTACGGCCAGAAACAGTCATTGGACGACATTAAAAAACGTGGCAACCCTATGGCTTCTGTTTATTTAAGGGGAAAAACCCGCATAGGTGGGCTCTCGCAGTGAAGGAGAACCTAAGATTAATGGGGGTGATCATCAGCACGGCACAGGTCTATTCGAGAGAAAGTAGCTTTCGAACTTCGGCTAGAACCGCGTCCATCCTGAATGGCTTTGGCAATACCGCGTCAAACAGATCCGATCTCTGCATGCCTATGTGCGCCTGAGCGCCGCTCATCAAAATAATTGGCAAATGCTTACAGGAAGGAAGGGCGCGGACGGCGGTGGCGAACTCTTGGCCATCCATGACCGGCATCATAAAGTCGGTAATGATCAAATCTGGACGTTCTCTATCAAGTACTTCGAGCCCTTTTTGGCCATTACTGGCCGTCACCACCATGAAGCCTTCATCCTCCAGCGCAAAACTGAGAATGTCAGCGATCAGATACTCGTCGTCGACGACCAGGATGGTGGCCATGTTAATTCAACCCGCACAAAGGCTTAAGATTTTGAACCAGGCGATGACTCAGTGGGTACTGATGGTTCATGTCTTGAAGCCTTTTTCAGGAAAACGTCTTGGTCACGGATGACGACCTCGAATTGCGAAGGGTCGTAAGAGTTGTCTCGTACTTTAAGAATGGAAAGCGTCCTGCTTAGTTCAGAGTGATGCTCAGCGAATCGCATCAGCATCAGGTTGTCGACGATGCTGGACAGGTCAGAGTTTGGTGCGCTGACCTCGGAGCCAAATAAATCGCGCATCTCCCAGGATGCGAATACCGTAACCCCCCTGGATCGAAGCTCGTTCATCAGAGCACTGAAGAAATCATTTATCCGCGCCGGATTTGTCGTAACTCGTGTCATGCCGCTCAGACTATCGATGAATACGCGCTGGATGCCCTTTTCTTCGACAAGACTCAGCAGTCGTGTGCCCAGCCCGTCCAGAAGACCTTCAGTAGTAGGCTGCCAGGCAATGCTCAACGCGCCGCTGTCTTCCATGCCTTTGATATCAATACCCAATGACAGGCCTTTGAGTCGCAACCTCTGTGGACTTTCGTAAAAGCCAAAATGCAGGCCCGGAGACTCTGCGGTCGACTCAGCCAGAAATTTGAGGCCCAGTGTTGTTTTGCCGATCCCGGAGGGGCCTATTACCAGCGACACACTGGAACTGTGCAGGCCTCCGCCTAAGATGTCGTCCAGTGACTTAATGCCGCTGGGGATTCGCGTCATGCCAGCGCTATCGGGAGACGACGGGTGGCTGTAGAGACTTTCGAGTCGCGGGTAAACAACCAAACCATTTTCGGTAATTTCACACTCATGAAGACCGGTCATTGCGCCACTGCCCCGAGTCTTTCGCAACTGAATACGACGCACTGAGCGAGTACCGTATAGCTCTTCGCCCATCTCAATTACGCCATCCACCATGGTGTGCTCAGGACTGCCATCGTCAAGTCGCGAGCTGGTGAGAAATAGCACCGTGCAACCAGCAAAAGCTGCATGCCCTTGCAGCTCCGAGATGAACTTCTTGGTGTCGATGGGGGAGTCAGCTTTCGAACGTGCATTGAGCAAACCATCCACGACCATAACAGTGGCTTTCTGGCGGCTAATTTCGCGCCGAAGCAGTTTCACTACCTCATCCAGCCCCTCGTTTTCCAAGGTGTCAAAGGCACTGACAAACTGGATTTCGGCACCGACTTTTGACGAGTCGAAAAAGCTAAGGGTAGAAAGAAATTGGAATAGACGATCATGTGACTCAGCCAGCAGCGTGGCGACGAGAACCCGACCGCCATTGTTCGCATGATGAAACCCAAGCTGGTTGGCGAGGATTGTTTTTCCAGACCCCGGGCGCCCTTGGATTATGTATGAGGCGCCTGCGACCAGACCTCCCTTGAGCAGAGCGTCGAGCCCTTCGATTCCACTTTGGAGGCGTTTTAGCTTTTCCACAATGCGACCCTGATCTGAAAAACAGGCTGTTTAAGCCGAGAGGATAGAATGCTACCGCCATTCTTGTTTCTTAGCCATTCAGAGCGAGCTGAAAGCTGGAGCGACGGTACCGTATTGCGGACAAGAGAGCTGCCTACGAGAATCCGCTTTTGGCCGACAGTCGCCCCTTCGCGGATGGCCGATTTGGGTCGGTAGCGGTCATCCACGACTGGAAGCTCGCGACCCATTGCCGACACTGCGGCCCGCCTCAGCTCATTGACCCTCAGCGCACTATGATTTCGTCAGGAATATAAACACTCATGGAGCGGTTGGTACGTACTGCCAGCACCTCCCCGACCATACTCTGCACCACCGTCTGCCCGTTCTCTATGGGCGCACCAGTACGTCGATCCTAGGCTTGTGCGTCCGGTGGCAGACTGAACGGCATCTGGCCTCGATCACGGCTGACCTGGATGTCGGCCGGATAGTGAATAGGGCCGGAGTCGAAGGGCTGGTTCGCGTGGCCTTGCCACCAGCGCCCCTCCCCATATGGGCGATCCAGGATCATGATCAGTGAGCGCATTTCGATCCCCAGTACCTTGACCGGGCGCTCCTCTGACTCGGCCAGCCAACCAGGAGTGTTGGAGGATACCCTTACCGCCCCAGGCCAAACGATGCCGCCCAGCACGGTACCGGGCGCCAGCGTGCATCGATCCACCTTCCATTCGGAAAACTTGAAATGAGCACCGAACGGAAAATCGAACTCGATCTCCCCAGGCTCACATTTCCATCCTGCCAGTTCATGGGCCGACAGGGTCTCGACCGTAGCGAAACCATGGCCCTGCGCCAGTTTCAGACGACGCACAGGCATGCCCATGATGTGACCTGGCGTGCGGTCGAAATCAGCATGATCCAGGCTCTGCATGCCATAGGGCACGGGATCGCCGGACAGGTCGTTAAAAGGCTCCAGGTCTTGCAGATGGACTCGCGTCCCGGCTGGAAGCACCAAATCACCGAGCACTTCCTTGTGTTCGAGGCGGGGATTGTGCGCACGCCAATCCTGCCAGAGCCTGTTGGTGGACTCGACGTAAGGGGCAGTACCGACTGCCAGCAACATCAGCAACAAGCCGAACCTCCAGCGCCGCGCCACCATATAACGACGGCTTCGTGGAACCAGCAAGGCGATCAGGCCGGCGATGAAAAGCCAGAGAAAAACCTCGGAAAAAATGTAGATCATGTAGCTGAGCAACATGACCGGCATATCGACGGGAATCATGGACGTCCTTGTTAACCCTTACGTGAACGCAGCAGAATAGACCCATTGGCAGTGATGCCCCAAGCCCGATCAGAGAAGGAAATCCCCAGCATGACGCCCGATGAGGCTTTACTCCTTACCCGTACTGTCGCAGGCCTTTCGATCACAACAGTCATCCTGGGCCCGATCCTGGCACTCTACGTGCTGCAATCGCCAACCACTTCACCCGTCAATATCTCGGGCGCCATTGCATTTGTAATCCTCGGGCTCACCAACCTGATTTCAATGATATTCAACGCGGTTTACTGGTTTATCCGGCGGGAGCCCAAATGGCTCTCGGTAATGCTCTTGGTTCAAACCGGTGCGGCAGTTGCCACATTAATTCCATTCTTATAACCCGTTCATTTCTTCGGCTGAGCAGTCTCAACAAGGAGCGAGCCCGCACCGCCACACTGCCAAGGAGGCAATCTGCATGAAACCGGTAAATGTCTGGAAGCACGCATTGTGCATTGCAGCAATCGGCTGCTGTGGTTCAAGCCACGGGGCAGCGTTACCACAGGGATGGCAGATCCACCCGCCTGCGGCCGAGGACCTCGAACGTGGGCTGCCGTCGGCTTTGCAATCGCAGGAATTGGCCAAAGACGGGCGCAGGGTTGCCAGTGTAGAAATCGTCGTGGACCTGCCGTACAGCCAAGTTATGCCGATAGTCGCTGCGGCCTTGAGGCGACTTGGCCCTGTGCAAGACGAGATTGCTCAACAACCGTTGTCGCGCCTGAGCGACGACTGGGGTGAGGTGCTGCTGTCGCGTCGACCCGACCTGGTGAAGGGCCTGGTCGATCAGGCCGTTCTACCCAGTTTGCAGCAGGATGTTCGCGACGGGGCGTTGGCGAGTTCCGAAATTCCCGCTCATATTGCCCGCATCGAAAGGACTTTACGCTTTCAATCAGGCAACGAGCGCATGGCGCCTTTGACGGAGCCCTACAAGCAGTGGCACGGTAGCGTGCGACGTACTCACGGTGCGTTTGGGCGCAGCACAAGCATTCTCGTTGCCAACGTGAAGCAAATTGACGCTATCTTTGGGCGGCCTGCCAGCGCAGTTTACTTGACGCGAGTCGACGAGTTTCCCAACCCCGAGGCCAACTTCATCGGTCGGCTAAGGGAGCTGGCCAAATTCGACATCTTCAGCCCTACCGCCCCAAATCGTTTGCATAGGCAAAACGTGCCCCAGGAACTGCTGAGCCCGGTCTACGACGCGTTGAGTGCACTGCCCAAGGCCAATCTGCAACTGGGAGCAAACCCGGAACAGTGGCGCGCTCCCGCAACACCAACCCCGCTGGTTGCCGAGCCCAAACTCACCTTGCCGGACAGCCATGCGAAGAAACTCCAGGCAGCGGCGATGTTCGCTGTGCGCAGCACGGACAAATTCACCGTGCTGGCCGATGACAGCGTCTTGCTGTTTCGCAACTATCCACGCGCACTCCTGCACTGGTCACCCGCCACAGGTGGCGAGCCGCGCGAGGTCTGGACGTCTGCGGGGAGCTACAGCAAGTCGCAATTGACCCGGGATATAATTGGTAATACCGCGTACTTGGCGCTGGAAGGTCTGGTGATTCGTTTTGACGCGAAAAGCACAATGCTGGCCGCACATACCGTGGCCTACGACACACACGACCGGCTTGGCTTCAAGTACATGGACTACTTGCATGACGGAAGTGGCGTACCGCTGACTTACCGCCATAACTCTCGCGGCACTCGGGATACTCTGGAGGTGTGGGAGCCTGCTGCACAACCCGCTGGCGATGGCAGCGTATGGACGTATACGCTGCGCTATGCCACCCCACGCCAGGACATGATGAAGGGGCCATCGCGGACCAACAGCCAGATCAAACCTGTACATTGGGACGGGTTGATGCCCACCGCATGGGTAGAAGACCTTTACGGGCTCACCGAAATCGACGGCAAAACTGGCCATGTGCTGCGCGTGGTGAAGCTGCCTCGGCGCTTTGGCGAGGTCGATTTACGCGATGACAGCGGCATGGCGCAATGGACGCCAGAGCCATTTGGCTCGGCCAAAGGCGGCTGGATTGCCGTCGGCTTCGTGTTGATGGAGGGCCAACGGCGCAAGCCTGGTCTGCATGTTGTCGACATCGTCAGTGGCAAGATTCGCTATTCGCTGACACTCCCGGGGCAGGACTCTCTGAGTACCGCAGTGGGCTCGCCCGACGGTCGACTGCTGGCAATGGGCACCGGCGGCCCTGAAGATGCGGTAGTGCTATGGAACCTGCAAAGTGGGCGGTCGCTGACACTGAAAACCGACGACGCCAAATGCAGTGGTCTTGCGCAACTGCAATGGAGCCTGTCAGGTAAACACCTTTGGGGGCGATGCTCGAACGGCCTGATTGCCTGGGATGTGCCAGGAAGTTGGTGAGCCTTGGTTTTCTCTGAGAATCGTCGCATTCGCGCAGTTATCAGGAGCGATGCCACAGGCCGGCACCGACCAAGGCAAAGCAGCCGGCTACCAAGAACGTCCACAGGTTCAGCCAGCCAAAAAACACAAACGTATCAGATAGGCCCGATGCGTCGCTGCCGCCTATCCCAGCGATGAGCATTCCTACCAACGGTGCAGTGATCAGGTAGAGCACGCCAAGAAAGAGAAGTCGCCGCCGCGTCAGAAAGGCCCGAAGGTCCTCGGTTCGCCGCTTCATGCGAACGATCTTGCACGGCAATGTGGCGAGTGACCCGATCGCGTATAACCCTATGCCAAGAACAACGATTGCTGTAGAGGACATGGTGCTTGTATCTCCTGAGGCTACCGTGGGGAGCGCTGGCTGCTATCGACCCATAGCGGTCAGTACCTGCCCAAGGGCACGAGCTTGTCTAGCCACAGCCAGAAGCAACTGGATGCTATCGCCTACGAATTGAATATCCGTCCGCGGCAGCGTTTCAATTGCAAGCGTCCAATCGAAATGATGACCGGGATGATGGCCAAGCATCATGAGAGCCCATCTTTAACTCAATGAGCGGGTGTTGCACTCAGCCTTTAAAACCGCCCGCTTTGTGAGGAGCTCAAGCACAGAGCGTTTTCTGCCGATATCAACACATTCGTTGTTCCCGAAAATTGCGCCGCAGTGACGTCTGATCGACACTTTGGCCTGTACCAGTTCACAAACAAGGCAAGGAAGATGTAATGGCAGTTATAAATGGGACAAGCGGGACGGATACCCTGATCGGTACGACCTCGGATGATGAGATCAATGCCCTGGGTGGCAATGATGTGATCAAGGGCAGTGGTGGGGCGGACAAGATCGATGGCGGCGCCGGCCTCGATACCGTTGATTACTCGTCTTCTGCAGAAGCGATCAACGTCGATATCCGCACCGGCACAGGCAAGGCCGGTATCGGGGGCGATGCGCAAGGTGACACCCTGACGAACATCGAAAAGGTGATCGGCACGGCATTCAACGATACGTTCAACAGCACCATCGGCGGCAATCTGGGTATCACCTTTGAAGGTGGCGCCGGTGACGACGTTTACACCGTCGCGACCACCGGAGTGAAAATCATCGAAGAAGACAACGGCGGTTATGACGAGCTGCTCAGCAGTGCCCCGACGGCCACCCTCGATCCATTCATCGAGAAACTGACCTACATCGGCACCGGCAGCTTCACCGGCACCGGCAACGCTCAGGACAACACGATAGTGGGCGGTGCGGGCAACGACACTCTCATCGGTGGCGGCGGTGCGGATCAACTGATTGGCGGCGCCGGTCTGGACACGGCCAGTTATCGCGACAGCACAGTCGGAGTCACGATCAACCTGAAAAACGGCGTAAACAGCGGGATCGCTGCAGGCGATACCTATACGGAAATCGAAGTGATCGGCGGTTCGGGTTACAACGACACCTTCGTTGCGGACGGCCGGGCGATCGGTTTCGACGGCGGTAATGGTTTTGATACAGTGGATTACTCGGGCTCGGCAGCCTCGATCAACGTCGACATCCGCAACGGCACAGGCAAGGCCGGTATCGGGGGCGATGCGCAAGGTGACACCCTGACGAACATCGAAAAGGTGATCGGCACGGCATTCAACGATACGTTCAACAGCACCATCGGCGGCAATCTGGGTATCACCTTTGAAGGTGGCGCCGGTGACGACGTTTACACCGTCGCGACCACCGGGGTGAAAATCATCGAAGAAGACAACGGCGGTTATGACGAGCTGCTCAGCAGTGCCCCGACGGCCACCCTCGATCCATTCATCGAGAAACTGACCTACATCGGCACCGGCAGCTTCACCGGCACCGGCAACGCTCAGGACAACACGATAGTGGGCGGTGCGGGCAACGACACTCTCATCGGTGGCGGCGGTGCGGATCAACTGATTGGCGGCGCCGGTCTGGACACGGCCAGTTATCGCGACAGCACAGCCGGAGTCACGATCAACCTGAAAAGCGGCGTAAACAGCGGGATCGCTGCAGGCGATACCTATACGGAAATCGAAGTGATCGGCGGTTCGGGTTACAACGACACCTTCGTTGCGGACGGCCGGGCGATCGGTTTCGACGGCGGTAATGGTTTTGATACCGTTGATTACTCGTCTTCTGCAGAAGCGATCAACGTCGATATCCGCACCGGCACAGGCAAGGCCGGTATCGGGGGCGATGCGCAAGGTGACACCCTGACGAACATCGAAAAGGTGATCGGCACGGCATTCAACGATACGTTCAACAGCACCATCGGCGGCAATCTGGGTATCACCTTTGAAGGTGGCGCCGGTGACGACGTTTACACAGTCGCGACCACCGGGGTGAAGATCATCGAAGAAGACAACGGCGGTTATGACGAGCTGCGCAGCAGTGCCCCGACGGCCACCCTCGATCCATTCATCGAGAAACTGACCTACATCGGCACCGGCAGCTTTACCGGCTACGGCAACGCTCAGGACAACGTCATCATCGGCGGTGCCGGCAACGATATTTTGAATGGCGGTGCCGGCGCGGATCAGTTCTTTGGTGGTGCGGGAACCGACATTGTCAGCTACGCGATTGATAGTCCGGTTGCCGTCACTATCAATCTGGTGACAGGTGTTCACTCAGGAATAGCGGCAGGTGACACCTATGTCGATATCGAAACCATTCGCGGCAGCAATCTGGGCGACATCTTTTATGCAGGCGCCTCTGCCATGAGGCTGGATGGTGCCGGCGGGCAGGATCTGGTGAGTTATGAGCTGGCCGGTGGTGCAGTCACCCTCGACTTGACCACCAATGCCAACTCGGGGGATGCCGCAGGCGATACCTTCACCAACATGGAGATTTTCCAAGGTAGCAACTTCAATGACACGTTGTCTGGATCGCGATTGGCTGATGTCTTCATTGGCGGTGCTGGCGCGGATGTCATCGACGGACGCGAAGGTCAGGACAGTGCCTGGTACATCACCAGTGCGACGGGCGTCACGATCAATTTGCAGACCGGCGTCAATCAGGGGGGCGATGCCGAGGGCGACGTACTGAGCAACATCGAGCGCGTGGTAGGCAGTCATTTCGATGACAGCCTGACGGGCGACGCCGGGGTCAATTACATCGAAGGCGGATTGGGCAACGATGTCATCTACGGTGGCGATGGCAACGATTACCTCTACGGCGGACTTGTTTCGCAGATCGGGCCTTTCAACCTCAATGGGTCGAGCGGCGGCGCGCAGGCTGACACCTTGTATGGCGGCAATGGCAACGACACGATCATCACCGTGGCCAACGATGAAGGCAGTCGAGCCTATGGCGAGGCCGGTGGCGACGTCATCACAGTTGTGCATGGCATGGCCGATGGTGGCGAGGGCAACGATCTGCTGACCGGTACCGGCTCAGGCTTCTCGCTGTTCGGCGCTGCGGGAGACGACCGGCTGGTGCTGCAGGGCGCAGGTTCTGCATTCGGTGGTGAAGGTGCCGACACCTATACCGTCAACACTCGGTCACTGGTGACGATTCTTGATGATGGTGCAAGTGGTGGCGACAAACTGACTCTGGCGAACATCAGCGCCTCGGAACTGCTGGTCGACCGTGTCGGCGATGATCTCTACCTGCACCGGTGGGATTTCGTCGCCGGCCAGACTCCGGAGGAGGGTGTACGCCTGAAGGACTGGTACGCCGGCTTCAATACCATCGAAGAGATCCAGACGGCGGATAACCAGATCATCATTCTGGCAGCCAACAGCGATGAGTTTGTCATGTTTGGCTGATCGTTGAATCAGACAGCTTCGCGCCCGCCACGGGAGTGAAGGTTTCACTTGAAGCCTGGGGGCTGACCTGGTTTGCATGAACCGGATCAGCCCCTTCCTTTTCCGTACTGGCCACCTCTCACCTCAAGCCACGGCTTGGGTATTTTTCGAACGGCTGCTGTGGGTCGATAGCCGCCGCTCACGAATGGCCACTTACGACCCAGAGCCGCCGGTGAAGTTGGCAGTGATTCTGTGGGAGCGGGCTTGCCCCGCGAAGAGGTCGGCCCATAAAATACAGTTGCCTGGCACGGGCTACCCCCGTGATCGCGGAACAAGGCCGCTCCCCCCAGCTCAGCGGCGGTTGTTCCAGGGCCGAATTAGTAATCGGTTTGCGATGTCAGTCAAGCGATCAGAACGCCGGAACCACATCGCCATGATAACGCTCAAGGATGAACTGCTTGACCTGAGGCGAGTTCAACAACGCACCAAGCTTCTGCACAGCTGGGTCACTGGCTTTGTCCCTGCGCACGTACAGGTAGTTGGCGTACGGCGATTCCGAGCTTTCGATGAACAGCGCGTCCTTGTGCGGCACCAGCTTGGCTTCCAGCGCGTAGTTGGCATTAATCAGCGCCATGTCCACCTGGCCCAGGACGCGTGGCAGCATGACCGCTTCAAGTTCCCTGAACTTCAGGCGCTTCGGGTTACTGGTGATGTCGGCGGCGGTTGCCATGATGTTGCTGGGGTCTTTCAGCGTGATCAGGCCCTGTTTGGCTATCAGCAGCAGTGCACGCCCGGAGTTGGTGGGGTCGTTGGGAATGGCAACGGTGGCGCCATCTTTCAGCTCGGCGACCGATTTGACCTTACTCGAGTAAGCGCCGAACGGCTCGATGTGAACGGCTAAATCGGTACCTGGTCGCTGCTCGGGCAGTCTTTCTTGTAGGCCTCGTAATACGGCTTGCTCTGGAAGTAGTTGGCATCCAACCGCCCCTCGTCAACCTGGCGATCCGGCTGGATATAGTCGGTGAATACCTTCACCTCCAGCTCAACGCCCTGCTTGGCCAACTCAGGTTTGAGGAACTCCAGAATCTCGGCGTGAGGCACGGGCACTACGGCAATCTTGAGCGTTTCGGCCTGTGCAGCACCGAGGGAGGCAGCCAGCAAGGCAAGGGAAAGGGCAATTCGCTTCACAGTTTTTTTCCTTCGAATCGTTCAAGGGTGAAAGAGGAAAGATCAAGGTCGGTAGTGCCGCGTGTACACCACTGTGCGAAGGCCTCGCCCAGGGCCGCCGAGTGTTTGAAACCGTGGCCAGAGCAGGCGGACACCACCAGGGTGTGCTTGAGTGTGGGGTGCTGATCTATGATGAAATGTCGGTCCGGGGTAACGGTATAGGCGCAAACGGCCGATTTGAGGACCTTGTTTGTGACCCCGGCAATACGGCCCAGCACCTGCTGCTGGTACATCTCGAGTTCTTCCTCGGCAGAAACCGTGCGGTCCAGCAGGTCCGGCTGCGAGACCGTGTGGTACTGGGCCGTGGCGATCTTCAGGCTGCCCTCGCCGGGCTGCGCAGGGAAGCCGTAAATGATTTTGTCGTCTCCCCGCCCATGGGTGAGGATGAACGTGGGCGACGCGCCCTCTAGGCCCGAGCCGTCTTGAAGCTCAAACCAGAACAGCTTCTGCCGGTAGACACTCAGCAACCGGTCAAAAGGCTCACCCAGCAACCCACCGGCTCAGTTTCCGGCGCTGAACACCAGCTTGCGGGCCTTCACCGTGCGCAGGTCGGTCGTGACAGTCACGCCTTGTTCATCCGAGCTGATCTGGGTAACCGTTTCGCCTGTGTGCAAGGTCGCGCCGTGCTGCACCGCCAAACGCAACTGCACCTCAATGCAACGCTCTGGGCGCACGAAGCCACCTCCCGGCTCGAAGTAACCGATAGCGTCGTCGTGTACGTTCGCGAATTGCGGGAAGCGCTGTCGGATCTGTTCGGCGTCGAGCACTTCGTGATCGATCCCGTAGGTCTGGGCCAACCCTATGGTGCGCAAGGTGAAGTCGGTTTTATCCTCGGGATCGAAGTCGGGGCTGGAAGTCAGGGCAAGCAAGCCGGACTGTTCGAACAAAGACTCGCCAGACTGCGCTTCCAGATCTCGCCAGATCTGCTGAGCCCGCTTCACGATAGGCACGTACTGCGCACCCTCGCCCACGGAGTGTCGGGTAATTCGCGTATCACCGTGGCTTGAGCCAAAGGTATGCGGGGGATGGAAGCGGTCGATGCCCACCACATCGACACCCGCCTTGGCCAACTGAAACGTGGTGGCGGCGCCCATGGCGCCCAGACCGATGACAACTACTTCACAGTGTTCCACGAACAGCGCTCGCTCAGAAAGGCGCTAGTTGAAAATATATGCTCTCATGCGACAAAGAATTTAAGGGTATATGGTTATTTCTTAATGCTTTGCTATTGCCTGGTAGCGCGTAACCAAACCAGGAACGGGGGCACGCTGCATAGGTTGCTCGACATTTGAAGGTCGAGAAAGACCGCTACGGCTTGCACAATGGCAGCTATGGGTCGGTTAGCGACCGTCCATCGCATCGAGTTCATCCTTGTCCTCCTCTAACGCGGAGGAGAACCCATGAAAACCGCTGCTATCTACACCCATCGCCCATGGAACAGGGGAAAGCTAGTCGGGCAGAAAGCCCCGCTCCGACTCAGAGATATCTGGGCCATCCGGGTAAGGCTCCAGATCGCGTAGAAATCCAGGGATCTGGCGTTGTTCAACTTGGCAATCGACAGCAAGCTGCGAGCCTACTACTTAACCAAGCTTCGTGTACGGGACGTAGCCCATGGAGAGCATGTGTCGTCACGAGCGATCGTGATGCAGCAGAAAACTCACCATCCAGTGCAATTTGAGATCACCGAGCAAACCCGTATGGCTTTGGAAGCCTGGATGCACCAGGCTCATCTCCGTAGCGAGGACTGTCTGTTTCCGAGTCGGCTACACGGTTCAGCTCATCTCTCCACTAAGTAATACGCTCGAATAGTGAAAGCCTGGGTGACAGCCATTGGCCTTGATCCAGCGCTGTACGGCACCCACACGCTGCGAAGAACAAAGGCGTCGTTGATCTATCGTAGAACCAAGAATCTGAGGGCAGTCCAACTCTTGCTTGGCCATACGAAGCTTGAAAGCACCGTCAGATATCTGGGGATTGAGGTCGACGATGCCTTGGAGATGGCAGAGCAGACGGAGGTCTGACCATCCAAAGCGACGGTCGAGGGCAGACCGTCGCTAACCGACCCATAGCGGGCTGTGGCGACTGACTGTAGATGCTACGATCCCACTTGAGATCTGCACAATCTGCAATTTATGAATTACTACGATGAAACCTGCTTTGCCAATATTTACCTAGAAGACAGCTACGTCCTTGCGATTGAGGAGGGCGTATCAACCTTGTCATTTGCGATGGAGTTGGTGCTGCTCGAATCACATCCACTCTATGTGAAACCAGCATCTGGGGAAGCGTACTATTATTGGAATGCATAGTAGATATATTCAGGATAGAAGGTGCCACTTACCACCTGAAAGGGGACTGGGGTTCGGTATCGGTTACCTGCGGCACAGTAGTGGTTGATTACGAAGGCAGTCCCCACACCTAAAACAATGTGCCGGATGATGGTAGATCGACCAAGGGCTGCGTCTGGCCGATTGCTGCCCTTCTCGAAAGGCCGAATGGGTCGAAAGCAGACCGGCACGACGGCCCGCCTATGGTCGGGACATTCCCGTATGCGTTACACAAGCAAAGGACGAAGGAAGCTTCTCTCGTAGCTCACGATGAACTTCAATTCGGACGCTTCCTCCACCAAACGCACGCACTCGGGATCGTGCGTTGCTTCCTGGCGATATCGTTCGTAGTCGGCAAGGCTTGCGAAACTGAACAGGCAATAGGCGACGTTGCTCGCTCCTTCAGCCGGCAGGAAATATCCATGGTGCTGGCCACCCATACGGGTTACAACCGTGAACCATGAGCGCGAATAGCGTTCGAAAGCATCGATCTGATAGGGGTCGATGATGTATCGGACATGGCAGGTAATCATGAAATCATTCCTTGATTTAAACGCCTGATTCTAGGGGTTCCGGCCCGTCGGTCAAGAGTGACCGCAACAACCTTGAGACTGTGCACAAGTTTGGGATTCTGTCGTCAATCCCGGCCATATCACTGGCAGCTACGGGTACAAAAGCTGCCGGTGACACTGGGCAGAATTGGCCAAAAAACCGACTGGTCTCCAGTGCTGGCTCATAGATCGTAAGCTTATCTCGGAGGCGCAGGAAAGCCATGATTTCTTGATGCCCATACAACAATAAGCGTTGCGACCAGCAAAACTAGCAGCGCAGGCGAGAACGCCGCCACGCCTAGGCGATCCAGTAGAACGCCGCCGATTATGCCGCCGCCCGCGATCGCCATATTCCAGGCGGTGACCAGCATTGACTGCGCAACGTCGGCCCCCTCGCCAGCGGTCTTGGCGATGGCGGTCTGGAACAGCGTTGCCGCGCCGCCGAAGGCCAGGCCCCAGGTGGCCACCGCAACATAAACCATGGTCGATGCATCAGCATCTACGCCGAGCGCCACCGCCGCCAGGCCGAACAAAGCCGTGATGGTGAGCGTCAACATGCGCAGATGACGGTCGATCAGCACGCCGATGATCCAGATACCCAGCAGGGACGTGACGCCGAACACCAGTAACACCAAGTCCGTGCGTTCGGCCATGCCCGCCGCCGCAAGGAACGGCGCAATGTAGGTGTACAAGATATTGTGCGCCAGCACGAAGACCAGCACCACGAAAAGCACCGGGCGCACACCGGCCACGGTGAACACACGACCCAGCGACAACCGCTTGCCCGCTACCTGCCCGGCGAAGTCCGGCACCTTGACGCGAACCCAGAGCATCAGCACCAGTGCTAATCCGCTCATGATGCCGAAGCACGTCCGCCAGCCCACCCAATTGCCTAGGAAGGTTCCAGCCGGCACGCCGAGTGAGAGCGCCAATGGCGTGCCGACCATCGCAATGGCGATAGCTCTGCCTTTCTGGTGTTCGGGTACCATGCGCGCTGCATAGCCGGCCAGCAGCGCCCAAAGCAGTCCGGCCGAGACGCCTGCCAGGAACCGTGCAACCATCGTCAGCACATAGTTGCAGGAAAACGTGGTCACGGTATTGGCAACCACGAAGCCGGCGATGGTCGCCAGCAGCAGCGGACGACGGCGCACGCCCTGCGTGGCGGCAGTCAAGGGGATCGCCGCGACCAGCGAGCCGATGGCATAGATGGTTACGAGCTGCCCGGCTAGAGCCTCGGATATTCCAAGGCCGGCGCTGATCTGAGGCAATAACCCGGCCGGCAAGGCTTCGGTCAGGATCGTGACGAAGCCAGCCACTGCCAGGGCCAGCAGTGATGCGATGGGAAAGCGTGCGCTTTGCGCGCCGAAGCCAAAAGTTGTAGTCGAAATTTCCATAGGCCTGCCTTTTCAAGTACCGGTGACGAGCGCAAATAGCACGGAATCGGGACGAAATGAATGTAGGCCGTTATGCTGAGAATATTTCCGATACAAGACAATAATGCTAATGTTCAGAACATATCGGACAAATATTCATAAATAGGCAACGCTTTGGAATCCCTCAACGGCATAGCTTTCTTTGTGCAGGCGGCAGAAACCCGCAGCTTTTCCGAGGCTGGGCGCAGCCTTGGGGTGTCCTCGTCGGCCGTAGGGAAAAGCGTGTCGCGGCTGGAAGATCGACTGGGCGTGCGTCTGTTTCATCGCAGCACGCGCAGCATCACGTTGACCGCCGAGGGCGCGCTGTTCCTCGAACGCTGTCGACGAATTCTGTGCGAAGTCGAGGCGGCCGAACTGGAACTCTCCGAAACCCAGCAAGCGCCAAAGGGGCGGCTGCGCATTAGTCTGCCCCTGGTCCAAACGCTGGTCATGCCCGCGCTGACTGCCTTCATGCACCGCTACCCGGCCATCGAGTTGGACATTGATTTCTCGGATCGCATGGTGGACGTGATCGAGGAAGGCTTCGACGTCGTTATGCGTACCGGCGAACCGACCGATTCGCGCCTCATGTCACGTTCGCTCGGAAGCTACCGGCTGCAACTTGTTGCCTCGCCCCGCTACCTGGCGAGCCGCAGGCCGCCCGAGGTTCCTACCGATCTGGCGCACCACGCCTGCTTGCAGCACAGGTTCCCCACTTCTGGGAAACTTGAGCCGTGGCCCTTGAAGCGCACTAAAGGCACGCCAGAATTCACAATGCCTGCCTCGATGATATGCAACACCTCTGCCGGGTTGATGGATATAGCATTAGCGGGCCTAGGCATCGCATGCCTACCGGACTTCATGGTGCGGCAGGCCATCGAACGAGGAGAGCTGGACTCTGTGTTGGACACATACATCGAACACCAAGGCACCTTCCGGTTGCTCTGGCCATCTAGCAAGCATCTTGCGCCTAAGCTTCGTGTTTTTATCGACTTTATGGTCGACGCGCTATTTGCGAAACAGGTCGTGGTGTAAGGAAAGACCGGGAGTACGAGCTGCTGTGCGAAAACGAGCTTACGCCTCTCCACAGTGTTCGCTTGTACGCCCTGTCTCCCGGATACTTCGATGGCAGCCTCTGGCCGTTAGCTGCCTTTTTGAAGGCAGCTATGGGTCGATAGTGGTCATTCACGTCTGAACAGTACGACCCAAGACTAACATTTGTGATCGGGGCCGCTTCGCGGCCCATCGCCGGCAAGCCCGGCTCCCACAGGTACTGCACAGGCCTGGAGACTGGTCATAGCTCTGTGGGAGGAAGTGCTTGGTAACTTGGTGCTTGCGCCTGGTACGCGATCCATCTGCCAGACCTGGAGCCTTTCAACGACCTGTCCGGCGATACCGTGCCCTAGGGCATGCAGCGCCTGGATTATGCTAATTTCGACCGTACGCTAGGTCACATCATGGGCATGTCTGTGCGTCGTCTGAAACTGGCGCAGTGCCATGGTTTGGCATGGTCGAGACCCTGTCGGCCCATGACCTGGCTAGATGGAAGTGTGAGCCTGGGGAGATCGATTCGATTTTCCGTTCGGTGCTCATTGAGCGGCCGCTTCGATTGACATAGGCTTTTCATGAGCATCGTAAATCTTGCTGTCACCACGTTGACGTTGTTGCCTAGTGACCGGCTTCAGGCACAGACAAAGTGCGCCCGAGGCATACCTGAAGGCGGAGAACCTCAACCAGCGATGCAGAAAACTCAATTGTTGGCCGCCGCTCGATCGGCTACAAGCGCAGGATGACTGTGTTGAGCAATCAAGCTGGAATCAATCCTGCTTCCTGGTAGCTCAACATCAGATCGTCAAATAGATTGATGTCTGCTGAAGTACGCGCAATGAGCTGCGCACCAGCAACCGCGGTGTAAATCGCGCGGGCACGACGCTCACAGGCTGGCCCAACGTCCCAACCAGCATCTGCTAGCACTTCGGCAAGCCATCTCACATTGATGTCCGCATATTTCCTGACTTCTTTGGATACTTGGTCAGGCAGATCTTCATATTCTGCGGCCATGAAGCTAGACAGGCAGAGCCGGTTGTGGTCCTTCAAAGATTTACGAAAGATGGAGGGATACAATTGCAAGCACTTGAGCGGATCATTGCCCGACGCCCGTATCTCTTCAAGCATCGCCAGCGTGTCTTGCCAATAGCGTTCTGCGACGGCAGCGCCTAAATCCGCTTTGCTTGCGAAGTGGTAGTAGATGCTTGCGTTTTTTATTCCGACCTCTTCGGCAATGCTTCGGAAATTGATACCGCTGTATCCATGAAGCTGTGCTGCGGATCTCGCCGCAGCCAAGATGGCCTCCCGGGCGTTTTCACTCACGACTTAATCCTCACCTTGCATTCAGAACCTGTGTGCTAGCCATTGTACTCATTGAAGGGTTGCCTGCCAATTGACAGGTAGGGTGTTGACATAGCGAAAAATCTGGCCCAGTCTTTACCTACCAACTGATAGGTAGGGGAATCCAGTATGACTTCTACACAGCAACGCGTTAGCGCTTCGACCATTTCCCCGATGAAAATCCATGACTGGTTCGATGGTCCGTACCCCGCTCGGGTACGCATCGCTCTGGCCGAAAAAGGACTGTTGCCGACTATTGAGTTCGTTTCGGTAAACCTGTGGACCGGCGAGCACAAGGAACCTGAGTTCCTTGCTATCAACTACTCCGGCACCCTCCCGGTACTTGAGCTACAGGATGGGACGTTGATCGCCGAATGCACCGCAATTACTCAGTATCTGGACAGCCTGGACGGCAAGCCGGTGCTAACAGGCGAGACGCCTCTAGAGAAGGGGTTGATCCATATGATGACCAAGCGTGCTGAAATCGAATTCCTTGATGCCGTGAGCGTCTATTTTCACCACGCCACTCCAGGCTTGGGCCCAAAGGTCGAGTTGTATCAGAACGCCGAGTGGGGCGCGAAAATGGGGGAGAAGGCGATCCGAGGTATGCGTTATTTCGACAATCTGCTCAAAGGTCAGCCGTACGTTGCCGGCAACAAGTTTTCCATGGCGGACATCGCCGTACTGGGCGGCATGATCTTCGCCTCGTTGGTAAAACTGCCGATACCAGAAGAGTGCGATGCGTTGCGGGCATGGCATGCCAAAATGCAGAAGCGCCCTAGCTATCAAACTTGGCGGGGACTGGTCGAGCAAGGCGCCTCTTCCAAACCTGTCGTGTAGCGCTGCTCGCAGCGTTCATGTCTATAGCCTCCATTTCGAGAGGCTTCAGAATGCTGTTGTGGGGGCCCCGCTTGCTGGCAATGGCCAGCAAGCGGCCCCGGTTACAAATGCCTGCATCGGGTTTAACGCAGTTCTTCGCGAGTGGCCGCTGACGACTGAACGTCGCCTTTAGCGAAGATGTGCTTGGCCAGAGCACACTGCTTGAACCACATGCGCGCTCTAAGTCGAAACAACGTCATGCCTGGCTTGCGGACTGAAACAATCCGCGAACGACTTCCCTCAACCACCGGTTTCCACTGTCCTGATGATATCGGGCATGCCAATGCTGTTTGACTGTGAACCCTTCAACTTCGAACGGGCAGTCATGGACCTGCAGCCCATGCATGTCGGCCAGTGTCCGGCCGATATGCCGCGGCAAGGTGGCGAGTAGATCGGTAGTCCCGATTATCATCCCTAAGCCGAGAAACGCCGGCAGCTCCAGCATGATTCGCCGTTCGATCCCGGCCCGCGCCAATCCCGCTTCCAGCAGCTTCTGCCCGGTGCCGAAACTGATCTGCACATGCCCCTCGGCCCGATACCGCTCCAGGCTCATGCCCTTGCCCAGGCGCGGATGCTGCGGGTTGCTCAGGCACACCCAGTCCTGCTCGAACAGCACCTGCTGATACATCCCCCCTCCCAGCCAGGGCACGAAGCCGATGGCCAGGTCCGCTTCGCCCGATTCCAGGGCACTCTCGGTATTGCCATCGATCCGCGCCGCCTCCAGGCGTATGCCCGGCGCATGCTTGCGCAAATGGTTGAGGATGCTGGGCAGCAAGGTGATGTGGCTGGCATCGCTGACACACAGGCGAAATCGCCGCTGCGCGGTGGCGGCGATGAACTGCGGCTCCCAGGCGGTCAGCCGACGTAGCGATTCCAGCACCTCGCGGCACGGCCCTATCAGCTGGTCGGCGCGGGGGGTCGGGGCCATGCCGCCCGGCGTGCGCACGAACAGTGGGTCGTTCAATTGTTCGCGCAGGCGCGCCAGCCAGATGCTGATGGTCGGCTGGCTCTGCCCCAACTGCTCGGCGGCGCGGGTCACGCTGCGGCAGTGGTACAGCACGTCGAATAGTTGCAGCAGCTTGGGCTCGGGCAGGGCCTCCAGGGTCGTCATTATTAACAATCTCAATAGGCTTATTGAGGTCATTGTATAGCGCAAATAATCCCCGCTGCATAAGGTGATTGCAAATCACAGGAGGTCTGCGACGTGAAAATCTGCATTCTGGGTGCCGGTGCACTGGGTTGCGCCATCGGTGCGGCCCTGAGCGAGGCAGGGCATGAAACCTGGCTGTTGAACCGCGGCCGCGCACACGTCGAGGCGATGAACCACGAGGGCCTGCGGGTTCAGGACGAGCGGGGCGAGCGCTATGTACCGGTCAACGCGGCCATCGAAGCCGAGGACGTCGGCGTGACCGACCTGGTGGTGGTGTTGGTGAAGTCGTTTCACACCGCCGAGGCCATCGCCGGTGCCGCCGCGCTGATCGGGCCGCAGACGCTGGTGCTGTCGCTGCAGAACGGCCTTGGCCACGAGGACATCCTGGCCGAGGCGGTGGGCCGCGAGCGGGTGCTTGCTGGCAAGACCTATGTCGGCGGCGTGCTGCTCGCCCCGGGCTCGATCAGCGCCGGTGTCGTCGGTAAACAAACCTTCATTGGCGAGCTCGACGGCCAGCTGACCCCGCGCGTGCAGGCCATCGCCGAAGCTTTCAACAACGCCGGGCTGGCCACCACGGTCAGTGACAACATCCTCGGCACCATGTGGGACAAGCTGCTGGTCAACGTCGCGACGGGCGCGTTGAGCGGCATCACCATGCTCAGCTATGGGCAGCTGTACAGCGAGCCGTTGCTGGAAAGCACGGCAAAGGCTGCCGTGGCCGAGGCCATCGCCGTTGCCGAACGGGCGGGCATTCGCCTGAGCCTGACCAGTCCCGAAGCGGCATGGACGCTGGCTGCCGAGGGCCTGCCGGCCAGCTTTCGTACCTCGATGCTGCAAAGCCTGGAAAAGGGCTCGATCACCGAAATCGATTTCATCAACGGCTCCGTCGTGCGCTGGGGCCAGCGCCATGGCGTTGCCACCCCCGTCAACGCGACCTTGGTGGCCTGTATCAAGGGCATCGAACGCGCGATGGCCGATCACCAGAAAAGGGACACTCCATGAGCCAGCCGAAAGCCTATCTCGAACACGTTGCCTTCTGGGTGCGGGACATTCAGTGGCATATCCGTTTTTTCAACGAAGTGTGCGGTATGACCATGCGGGAAGTGCAGGGCGACGTCGAGCAGCCGACGCAGTACTGGACGCTGGGCGGCCTGCAGTTCATTCACCAGCCTGACTTCGCCGGGCCGGAGGGTCGCATGGCGCGCCTGGGCATCATGTGCGAGGACCTGGAAGCCGCCCTGGCCACAGCCCAGCGCTTCGGTGTCAGCGAAATGCCTCAGGGCCGCAACTGGCTGCGCCTGCCCGACGGTTTGGCGGTTGAGTTCATCCAGGCCTCGCCGGCCAAATGCGTCGCCCAGGCACTGGCCATCGACCCGCGTGCGGAGGTATCGGCATGAGCGTAGTGGAAAAATTCTGGGACGATGCACGCGAAGGCGATGAATGCCTCAGCCCCACCTACACGGTAACTCGCGAGCGCATCCTGGCCTACGCCGACCTTACCGGCGACCACACCCCGGTCCATGTCGATGAGGCATACGCCAATGCCAGCCATTTCGGCTGCCTGGTCGCCCACGGCTTGTTCGGGTTGTCGATCGCCGACGGCCTGAAGACCCAATGTGAATACCGCTTCGTGCCGGGTATGTCGCTGGGCTGGACCTGGGATTTCGTGCTGCCGATCAAGGTCAACGATGTGCTGCATGTACGCATGCGCGTGGGGGCGATGCGTCCCAGCAAAAGCCGCCCGGGCTGGGGCATCGTGGTACTGCCGTCGGAACTGATCAACCAGAATGGCGAGGTCGTGCAGCGCGGCGAGCACCGCCTGATGGTGCCGAGGAGGGCAGACGCATGAGCCAGGCATTGCCATTGGCGGGTATCCGCGTCATCGACTACAGCCACTTCCTCGCCGGTCCTTATGTGGGGCGCTGCCTGGCGGCGCTGGGTGCCGAGGTGATCAAGGTCGAACGGCCGGGCAGCGGCGATGCCGGCCGCCAGCATGCGTTTACCCTGGATGATCAGCAGAGCGGCTACTTCCTGCAACTGAACATGGGCAAGCAGGGCGTCAGCGTCAATATGAAGGACCCGCGTGGCAAAGCCTTCATGCAACGCCTGACCGATTCGGCCGATGTGTTCATCGAAAACTATCGCCCCGGCGCTCTGGACAAGCTGGGCCTGGGTTACGCCGAGCTGTCGGCGCGCAACCCGGGTCTGGTGTACTGCTCGATTTCCGCCTACGGGCACACCGGGCCGGACGCCCACCGCGCCGGCTTCGGCCTGATCGCCGAGGCCAAGAGCGGGATCATGCAGATGGTTGGCGTGCCGGGTGAGGCGCCGCCGCTGCTGCGTATTTCCCTGGGCGACATGTACACCGGCATCCATGCGGTGGCGGCGATCAATGCCGCGCTGCTCGGCCGCGTGAGCAGTGGCCGTGGCCAGCACATCGACATGGCCCTGTACGACACCCTGGTGTCGATGCACGAATACGCGGTGCAGTGCTACACGCTGTCCGGTGGCACGGTATTGCCCCAGCAGACTGGCCACGACATGCCCACCTCGACCCTTTACGGCGTGTTCCGCGCCGCCGACGGCGACCTGGTGATCGCCGCCCAGGTCGACGATGCCTGGCGGCGCTTCGCGGCCATGCTCGAAGCCAACGGCGGCCCGCCCGGGTTCGGCAGCGACCAGCGCTACCACAGCCTCAACGGCCGCAACGCCCACCGCGAGGCGATCCTGGCGGTGGTCCGCGACTGGGTCGGCGCGCGTCGGGTGGCTGAGATTCTGGCGTTGCTCGATGCCATCGACATCCCCAGTGCCAAGGTCCAGCGCATCGACGAAGTGCTGGCCGACCCGCAGATCCAGGCACGCAACATGGTCATCGAGCAGCAGCATCCACGCTACGGCACGCTGCGCCTGCCCAACCTGCCGTTCCGCTTTTCCGACTGCGATACCACGATCCACCAAGTCGCCCCGGACCTTGGCCAGCACAACGCCGAAGTGGCTGCCGGGCTTGGCTTCAGCCCTGAAGAAATCGCCGTCCTGCAGGCGGATGGTGTGCTGTTTACCCACGGAGATGCACGATGAGCGACCGCTACGCAGTGATCGGCCGGCCGATCAACCACACCAAATCCCCGTTGATTCATGGCCTGTTCGCCCAGGTCAGCAACCAGCAGATGGAATACGGGGCTATCGAAGGCTCGCTGGATGACTTCGAAGCCCAGGTGCTGCAGTTTCGTAGTGAAGGCGGGAAGGGCATGAACATCACCGCCCCGTTCAAGCTGCGTGCCTTCGAACTGGCCAGCCAGCGCAGTGAGCGGGCGCAACTGGCACGGGCGGCCAATGCGCTGAAGTTCGAGGACGGCTGCATCATTGCCGAGAACTTCGATGGCATCGGTTTGCTGCGCGACATCGAGGAGAACCTTGGCGAGCCGCTGCGCAACCGCCGTGTGCTGCTGCTGGGCGCCGGCGGTGCGGTGCGCGGGGCGTTGCTGCCGTTCCTGCAGGCGGGGCCATGTGAGCTGGTGATCGCGAACCGTGACATGGCCAAGGCGCTGACGGTGCGTAACGAGCTCGATCACCCGCGTCTGCGCATCAGCCGCTACGAAGAGCTGGAAGGGCAATCGTTCGACATCGTGGTCAACGCCACCTCGGCGAGCCTGACCGCGGATTTACCGCCACTGCCGGCGGATGTGCTGGGCGAAGCGCGCATGGCCTATGAGCTGGCCTATGGCAAAGGCCTCACGCCGTTCCTGCGCCTGGCGCGCGAGCAGGGCCAGGCGCGCCTGGCCGATGGCGTCGGCATGTTGGTGGAGCAGGCCGCCGAGGCGTTCGCCTGGTGGCGCGGGGTGCGGCCCGACACACGTGCGGTGATCGATCAGCTGACGATTCCCCTGGAGTAGGTCGATGGTCGCCAAAGTACTGATGCTGCATGGCATCAACCACAACATGTTCGGCAAGCGCGACCCGCGCCAGTACGGCACGGCGACCCTGGCAGACATCGACCAGGCGTTGCAGGCCCTGGGCGAGGAGCTGGGGGCGCAGGTCGAGAGCTTCCAGAGCAACTTCGAAGGCGCCCTGTGCGAACGTATCCATCAGGCCTATGAGGACCGGGTGGATGCGGTGCTGATCAATGCCGGCGCCTGGACCCACTACAGCTACGGCATTCGTGATGCACTGGCCATTATCGAAGTGCCGGTGGTTGAAGTGCACATGTCTAACATCCATGCCAGGGAGCCGTTCCGCCATCACTCGGTGTTTGCCGAGGTGGTGCGAGGGCAGATCTGCGGGTTTGGTGTCGAAACCTACCTGCTGGCGTTGCGTGCGGCAATCAACATGCTCTGAGCAGGGCCGCTTCGCAGCCCATCGCCGGCAAGCGCGGCTCCTACAGGTACACCGCCTGCCTGAAGGTTGCGAGCCGCGCAGGGAGAGAACCAGCATCGGGCTGATGCTGATCGGCAGGGCCAGTAGAGCGTCCCCTCAGCGGCTGCTTCCGACCCAGAGTTTATAAGTACTTGATCCATTAGCAGGGGCGTGCAGTGCAGGGGGCTGGGCTTCAGGAGAGATCTACTGCTCGCACATCAGTAGATCCCATCATTCTTCATTAGGTGAGTTGTGCGATCACTTCATCCGACGACATGACATCGGCGTATTCATCACCGAGTATTGCCAAGGTCAGCTCATGAACGGTTGTGGCATCCCACGACTTTCCATGCGGCCCGAGGACTGGTACAGCTGTTGTCGCGTCTGAGGGAAGGACGATGCTGTATCCAAGTGCTTTTCCCGCACGGACTGTGGCGTCAATGCTGTTATGAATGACAACGCCCGTCAGCACCAAACGCTCTACGCGCATTCTTGTAAGAATGGCATCCAATTCGGTGCCGATGAATGCGCAGTTTTCCTGCTTGATAATGACGGTTTCTCCCTCAACCGGGGCCACCTCGTTTTTGATGCCATTCCACGGGCCATGGACGTAGTAGCTGGATGTAGGGGTCCGTTCATCGTGCTTCACGTGAAGAACCGGCCAGCCGTTTGACCGCCAAAGGCCGAGAAGGCGTTGGATCACTGCCAAATATCCAGGATTATTTTTTCCATCCCAGTTCGGGCGATCAATGGCGTCTTGAACGTCAAGGATAACAAGGGGAATAGGTCTCGGTTGATCCGTCATGTATTTCAGTTCCTTTGGGAGAGCGGGTTGTTAGCAGGCATCGCCGGCAAGCCGGCTCACAAGATATCACCAGCCTCAGGGCATACGCTGTACCTGTGGGAGCCGCGCTTGCCGGCGATGGGCTGCGAAGCGGCCCCGGTTACCAACGCCGGCTTTGGGTGTTTGCTGCCATTGGCGAGCAACTGTTGTCGACCCAAAGAAACGCGGCGTTGTCCAGTCTCGTCCATCCCGCTCAAAGCTTCAGATCGAGCGCTGGTTCACACGGGCAGAGAGTTGCTCTGCGTTTTCCTTGCGCTCCGAATAACGGTCTACCAAGAACGCCTGGCGGTCGCGCAGCAGGACGGTGAACTTCACCAGTTCCTCCATGACATCCACCACGCGATCGTAGTACGGCGAGGGCTTCATCCGCCCGGCGTCGTCGAACTCAAGGTAGGCTTTGGGCACCGAGGACTGGTTCGGGATGGTGAACATCCGCATCCAGCGCCCAAGCACGCGCAGTTGGTTGACCACGTTGAACGACTGCGAGCCGCCACACACCTGCATGACCGCCAGGGTCTTGCCTTGAGTAGGGCGCACCGCACCCAGTGCCAGGGGAATCCAGTCGATCTGCGCCTTGAATACCGCAGACATCGCACCATGGCGTTCTGGCGAGCACCAGACCTGGCCTTCCGACCACTGCATCAGCTCACGCAGTTCCTGCACTTTGGGGTGCTCGGCAGGTACATCATCAGGCAGCGGCAGCCCCGACGGATTGAAGACCCGTGTCTCGGCGCCCAAGTGCTCCAGCAAGCGTGCGGCTTCTTCCACCAGCAAGCGGCTGAAGGAGCGTTCACGGGTCGATCCATACAGCAGCAGGATGCGCGGTTTGTGCTCGCTGGAACGGGCTACCGCTGGCGGCCCATCGAGCAGCGCCAGGTCGAGATTGGGCAGGTGCTCAGACATGTTTCCTCCCGCTCAAAGCGTGCCGATGCGATCCAGCTCATGCTTGAGCTGGTCACGGTCGAGGTGATCGAAAGGCAGTGCGAAGAATGCCTGGCAGCGTGATGCGATGCGGGCCAGCGTGGCGCGGAACGCAGCGTCGACCGCCGCCGCCTCACCCACGACATCGGACGGGTCCTCCAGCCCCCAATGCGATTTCAAGGCCGGGCCGAAATAGACCGGGCAAGCTTCGCCGGCTGCCTTGTCGCAAACGGTAATGACGATGTCAGGAGGGCAATCCTCGAACGCGTCATTGCCCTTGCTGCTCAGCCCATCGGTCGAGATGCCGGCGTCTTGCAAGGTTGTCAGGCTGCGAGGCAACACCTGGCCTTTGGGAAAGCTGCCGGAGCTGACTGCTTCAAATCCGTGAGGCGCCAAATGATTGAACATGGCCTCGGAAAGGATGCTGCGGCAACTGTTGGCCGTGCACATGAACAGGACTCGCATAGAGGCTCCTCCGCTTCGTGGCGGATGTCAGAGGCTCAGGCGCAATGCCAGAGCCGAAAGGGTGATCAACAGAACCGGGAGCGTCAGCACAATGCCGACCTTGAAGTAGTAACCCCAGGTGATGCGCATGCCTTTGCGCTCCAGCACGTGCAACCACAGCAGCGTGGCGAGGCTGCCGATAGGGGTGATTTTCGGGCCGAGGTCGCAGCCGATGACGTTGGCGTAGATCATTGCCTCGCGCACCAGCCCTTGCGCCTCGCTGGCCTGGATCGACAAGGCGCCGACTAGCACGCTGGGCATGTTGTTCATGACCGAGGACAGCACTGCAGCAATCAACCCCGTGCCGATGGCGGCACTCCAAAGCCCTTGCTGTGCAAGGCGATCGAGCAGCTGGGTGAGCATATCGGTGAGGCCGGCGTTCTTCAGCCCGTAGACCACCAGATACATACCGAGAGAGAAGATCACCACCTGCCAGGGCGCTTCGCGCAGCACACGACGGGTCGAGATGCGATGCCCGCGAGCGGCGACGGCGAAGAGGATCGCCGCACAGGCCGCGGCTACCGCGCTGATCGGGATACCCAGGGGTTCCAGGGCGAACAGCCCGATCAGCAACACCAGCAGCACCCAGCCACCGACGTTGAAGGTGGCGCGGTCGTGGATCGCCTCACTTGGCGCTTTCAGGGCAGCGACCGTGTACTGCTCAGGGATGTCACGGCGGTAGAACAGGAACAGCACCAGCAGGGTGGCGGCCACGCTGGCGAAATTCACCGGCACCATCACCGAGGCGTATTCGCTGAAGCCCAGTTCGAAGTAGTCGGCGGAGACGATGTTCACCAGGTTTGAGACTACCAGCGGCAGGCTCGCCGTGTCGGCGATAAAGCCTGCGGCCATGACGAACGCCAGCGTAGCGGCGGGCGAAAAGCGTAGCGCCACTAGCATTGACATCACGATAGGGGTGAGGATCAGTGCCGCACCGTCATTGGCGAACAGCGCCGACACGGCGGCACCCAGCAGTACGCAGAAGGCGAACAGGCGGTAGCCGCTGCCGTTTGCCCAGCGCGCGACGTGCAGCGCGGCCCATTCGAAGAAACCCGCCTCGTCCAGCAGCAGGCTGATGATGATGACAGCGATGAAGGTGGCGGTGGCATTCCAGACAATGGCCCACACGGTCGGGATATCGTGCAGCGAAACGGCACCCGCTGCCAGGGCGATGAGCGCACCGAGCGTGGCACTCCAGCCAACACCAAGCCCCCTCGGTTGCCAGATGACCAGGATGAGAGTGAATACAAAGACTGCAATGGCGACCAGCATGAATACCTCGCTCGATGTAGGTCAGCAGCAGGCAGCATCACGGACGGGCCGGCCGTCCATGTTCTTCAGCCGCAGAGCGTTATCTGCCAACCACTGTGCGTTGGCCTGCAAGGTCACCTGCAACATTTCATGCACCCAGGCGGGCAGTTCCGGGTTCAGGCGGTAGTACACCCACTGGCCCTGCCTGCGATCGAGCAGCATGCCATTGCTGCGAAGCTGAGCGAGGTGGCGGCTGATCTTAGGTTGGCTGTCGTTCAGCGCGCACATCAGTTCGCAGACGCAAAGTTCACCGAGACTGGCAATCAACAGTGTGGCCCGAGCACGGGTTTCGTCGGAGAGGCATTTGAAGACATCAGGCGGGGTGAACATGGCGGCACCGGAATATATGGATAGCCGAATATACGTATTTTCATATGTGCTGTGCAAGCTTCTCAGGGCTGAGCGGTCGCTAAGGGGCCAGGCTGTGTGAAAACACCTGCGGCGATCTAGCCATTAGCCGACGCAACCACTGCCGACGGTGAGCACAGCAGCGAGTTGTGCTCGCGTGCGACCTCAAGCCAATGATGAGTATCGATCCCTTGCGTAAACACGACGTCACTGAGAAGCAGAGTACTAAACCACGGTCTACTCTCTCTAGTCGTCATAGAGGCTATGCCGAAACGATGTAGGGCATTGGTCAAAAGGGACTGGAAATGGCTGTTCTCAAATAACGCAAGAGAGACCCAGACAGCTGGTTTCCGACCTTGACGCCCTGATTGCTCTGTTGACGCAGACTGCGCCAGGCGGGGCACTGAGCAATCGGTGTCCTGTTCCATTCCAAGTGTGGAGCAAGGAACGATGACCACTTCGAATCGTATCGCGCACGGGAAAGGGTGGATTCCCGCGGCGATAACGGTATTGGCTTTGCACAGTAGTGGCGTGTCAGCGGGAGGCATCTTCATCTATGAGGCCGGCCAGGAAAGTAACGGCCTGGCCAACGCGGGCTCGGCGGCGCTCGCCACAGACCCCAGCGTGTTGATGAGCAACCCGGCAGGCATCGCCTTGCTGCCCGGCACGCAGGTCAGCGCCAACGCACAGGTCATCCTCGGCGACCTGCGTTACTCACGCGACAGCAATAACCAGTTCGACGGCAACGAGGGCGGCAATGCTCTGCAGTATCTACCGGGCGCCAGCCTGTTCATCAGCCACCAGCTCGATGACCGTTCGGCGATCGGATTCGGCCTGTACGGCAACTTCGGCCTGGCACTGAACTACGACGACGACTGGGCAGGGCGGTACTTCACCCAGGAAGCGGCTGTGATCGGCGTCTCGTTTCAACCCACCTTTGCCTACAAGTTCACCGATGACCTCACTGTCGGCATCGGCCCTCGCATGATGCTGGGCTATTACCGCACTGAGATGGCCGTCAACAACAGCCTGCTGGGTTTGGTCGAGCGGCCCGATGGCCAGCTCGAATACAAGGACACCGACTTCGGCATGGGTGTAAACCTGGGCGTGCTCTACCAGGTCGACCCCCGCACGCGCATTGGCCTGGCCTACACCAGCAAGGTGAAGCTGGAGTTCGAGGACAGCCCGCATGTCAGCGGCATCAACAACCCCCTCATCAACGCCGCGCTCAACCGCTTGGCGGTGGACACCCTGGCGTTGGACATGAACGTGCCGCAGACCGCCACGTTCAGCGTGGCCCACCAGTTGGACGAGCAATGGACGTTGCTTGGCAGCGTGGGTTGGCAGGACTGGAGCGATTTCGGTGATATCGGCGTGGAGGTCGATGCCAATGCCGCCGGTGTCAGCCGCACGGTCGATCGCAAGTACAAGGATACCTGGCACGCCTCACTCGGCGCGCAGTACCAAATGACCCGCCAGCTGCGCTGGAGCGTTGGGGTGGGGTATGACAGCTCGGCCGTCGATGACAAGGACCGCACCGTGGACAACCCGATGGGCGAGACGTGGCGCTTCGCGACCGGGGTGAACTATAAGGTTGAAGAAGGCTTGGACCTGCACCTGGCCTACACGCTGCTCTGGCTCGGCGATATGGACGTGGAGCAGACCAAGGCACGCTCCGGCGATACGTTGTCAGGCAGTTTCGACAACGCCGCCTTGCACGTCATCGGCGGCGGTGCAACGTGGCGATTCTGAAGGTTTTCATCCTCGATAACCGCTTCAACGTGGAAGGAGAAGTTGCATGAAAAGTAGGTCGCTTATTGCAACCGTGTGCCTCGCATCGCTGTTGCTGCATGGCTGTGCGAGCAAATACGTGGAGCCTGATGATTACTCCGGGTTTCTGAAGGACTACAGCAAACTCAAAGAGGAAAAGTCACCATCAGGTGCGGAGGTTATGCGCTGGATCAAGCCGGGCATCACTGCCAACCAATTTACCAGCGTCTATATCGAACCCAGCCAGTTTTATCCCAAGCCGCAACCCACTGCGAAAATTCCGCAGCAAACCTTGCAAGGCATAACCCAATACTACGATCAGGCGCTGAAAAACCAGTTTTCCACCGTGCTGCCGCTGGCGACCAGCCCTGGGCCAGGTGTGCTGGTGGTGCGCCCTGCGATCACTGGGGTAAGCGCTAAAACCAAGGGGTTGCGCCCGTATGAAGTTATCCCGATCGCGTTGGTGGCCGCCGGCATCAGCACGGCGACGGGGATCCGCGATCAAGACACCAGCGTGGCCACCGAGGCCGCATTCATTGACGGAAACTCCAACGAGGTAGTGGCCCAGGTGGTACGCAAAGGAGCAGGTACTGAATTGGAGAACTCCTCGCAGGTCATGCAGGCCACGGACGCACGTGCCGTGCTCGATGGCTGGGCCAAGGACATGGTCAGTTCATTCAAGGCTTTGAAAAAATAGCCCGAATGTTCCCCCTGCCGTGGCTGCGCGGCAGGGGGCATCGGCGTTTGATGCACGGACTCGA
The DNA here is from genome assembly GCF_044748705.1 of Pseudomonas sp. NPDC089758. Classification (NCBI taxonomy): domain Bacteria; kingdom Pseudomonadati; phylum Pseudomonadota; class Gammaproteobacteria; order Pseudomonadales; family Pseudomonadaceae; genus Pseudomonas; species Pseudomonas sp. NPDC089758. Next base: position 83,169 of record NZ_JBIVGN010000006.1, on the reverse strand, counting down.
AGTTTCAAGGATGCCCCGATGAAAACGGTCATGCTCAAGCTCAAACATGAATTCCTGAAAGTGCTTCCTCCCACCGTGTTTTTTTTCGTGATCCTGCACATCGTTGCGCTAATTCGTGCGCTGATGATCAAAGGATCAGGGGTGGAGCTGCCTGTTTCAGCGTCGGTCCTGATCGCCGCGCTGATATTGGGCAAGTCTGTGCTGGTGGCCGATATGCTGCCTTTCATCAATCGCTTTCCCGACAAGCCGCTGATCTGGAACGTCGCCTGGAAGACCTGCATGTATGCCTTGGTCGCGCTGATCGTCCATTACCTGGAGCGTCTGTACGAGTATTGGAAAGAGGCGGCTGGCGTGATGGATGCCAACGCGCTGTTGTGGTCATCCATTAACTGGCCTCGCTTCTGGGCGGTTCAGATCCTGTTGATCACCTTGATATTCATGTATTGCGTCATCGCTGAACTGGCGCGCGTCATTGGCCGCGAGCGCCTTAAACGCATGTTCATTGGGCCGCTGCCGCCAAAACAGCCCGACATGCCGCAACACAGCGGATAGCCGAACGACTGATCCGGTTTGGCCACTTGGCTTGCAGTTGACGGGAGACACCGCGTTGAAAAAGAACGTTTACCCGCTTTACGCGCTCGCTTTGTTGGCGCACGCCGGCCAAGGCCACGCAGAGGATTCGGCAGAGCTTGCCAAGAAGGCACTGAACCCGGTTGCGGCCATGTACAGCTTGCCGGTGCAATATAACTGGGACCAGAAACTGGGCCCCAATGGCGAGGGCAAGCGCAGCCTGACCAATATCCAGCCCGTGCTACCGTTCAGCCTGAATGATGACTGGAACCTGATCTCCAGGACCATCCTGCCTGTCGTCGACCAACACGGTTTGGGTGGCGCGGCGGACACCTCCGGTGTGGGCGATGTGACCCAAAGCTTTTTCTTCTCACCGAAACAACCCACGGCCAGTGGCTGGATACTGGGCGCAGGGCCGGCGCTGTTGATACCAACAGGCAGCAACGATGTGCTGAGCAGTGAACAGTGGGGGCTCGGACCGACAGCGGTAGCCTTGAAGCAAGCCAACGGGTGGACGCACGGGATACTGGCGAACCATATCTGGGGGCTGGAGGGCAGCCCTGCAGATGGCAAGGAGAAGGTCAACCAGACGTTCATGCAGCCGTTTCTTTCCTACACGAACAGCGCCTTGACCACATTTGGCATCAACAGTGAGTCGACCTACGACTGGCAATCCAAACAATGGTCAATTCCAATCAACCTGATGGTGACCCAACTACTAAAAGTGGGTGGGCACCCTATTACCGTCCAGGCGGGCCCGCGTTATTGGCTCGACTCACCGGATAATGGCCCCGAAGGCTGGGGCTTTCGGTTTGCTGTAACGCTGCTTTTCCCAAGGTAATGCACGCCGGCATCGCTAATACGCCTGCAAGAACAACCCGCAGGGTTGCTGATTCTATTGATCACGGAGCTAAGGATGGGGCGTCGCGACAAAGGCAATATTCTGGGCTTGGCATTGAAGGCCTTGTCCTGGTCTGCAGTTTTGATCACCTGCCTGGTTGGCTCAGTAGGCACTGCGCTGTGTGCCGAGCAGGCGGGGGCTGCACCCGCCTTTTCGACCGAATCCGAAGGCTATGTGGCTGCCGCTACTTGCCTTGGCTGTCACGTTGACCAGGCCAAGGCCTGGAAGGACTCGGATCACGGTTGGGCGATGCGCGACGCCAACGAGACCAATGTGCTTGGCAATTTCAACGACGCGCGCTTCGACGAGGCCGGGGTCTCGGCGCGTTTCTTTCGCAGGCACGGCGGCTTTTACGTCAATACCGAAGGTGAGGATGGCCAGCCGGCAGACTTCAAAATCATCTACACATTCGGCCACTATCCGCTGCAGCAGTACCTGGTTGCGCTGCCCAGGGGCCGCCTGCAGGCGTTGACCATCGCCTGGGACAGCAGAGCCAAGGGCGAGGGCGGGCAACGCTGGTTCTCGCTCTACCCTGGGCAACGTTTTGCACCCGATGACCCTTTGCACTGGACCGGTCGCTACCAGAACTGGAACGGCATGTGCGCCGATTGCCATTCCACGCGTTTGATCAAGCACTACGACGATCGCCAGGACAGCTTCGCGTCCACCTGGAAAGAGCAGAACGTTGGCTGCCAGAGCTGTCATGGGCCTGGCCAGGCCCATGTCGATTGGGCGAACAAAGCCACATCCGCTGAGCAAGCCGATGCGTCGGCCAAGGACATGGGCCTGGCTGTCGATTACAAGGCGTTGGGCAGTCAGGGCCTGGTCGAGCAGTGTGCGTTCTGCCACAGCCGGCGGCAGACTCTTGGCGTGGGCCAGCTACCCGGTCATCCGCAGCTCGACCAGAGCCTGCCGGCCACCTTGCGCGCGGGGCTTTATCACGCAGACGGCCAGATCGACGGTGAGGTGTACGAGTACGGCTCCTTCACGCAAAGCAAGATGTACAACGCAGGGGTGGGCTGCACCGACTGCCACAACCCTCATACCGCCAAGGTCAAGGTCGAAGGCAACGGGCTGTGCCTGCAATGCCACAACGGCAATCCACCGGTAGCCCGCTTCGCCACCCTGCAGGCCAAGGACTATGATACGCCGGCGCACCATCACCACGTCGCCGGCAGCCCTGGCGCCCAGTGTGTCAGTTGCCACATGCCGACCAAGACCTACATGGTCGTCGACCCCCGGCGCGACCACAGCTTGCGGATCCCGCGTCCGGACCTCGCCAGCAAGGTCGACAGCCCCGATGCCTGCACGGCTTGCCACCAAGACCAGCAACCGGCTTGGGCCGCCAAGGCGATCGAGCAGTGGTTTGGCAAGCCGCAGCGCCCGGTTTTGTTTGGCGAGGCGTTCCAGGCGGTGCGCAATGGCCAAGGTATCCCATTGAGCCTTTTGGGCACGGTGCTAGCAGACAAGACCAAGCCAAGCATCGTGCGCGCCACTGCCGCCGAACAGATGGCTGACCTGGGCCCTCAAGCCCTCATCAGCCTGGGCTGGGCGTTGAACGATCCGAGCCCATTGGTGCGTGCCTATGCCACGTCTGGGTTCTCGAGCGTGCCGCCAGAGCAGCGCCTCAAACCACTGTTGCCCCTGCTCGAAGACCCCTCCCTGGCGGTGCGCGATGAGGCAGTGCGCGCGCTTGCGGATGTGCCCAGCACGCAGTTGCCGGCCCAGGCGAAGGAGGCGTTCAGCACCGCGCTGGCAGACTACGAGGCGCGCCTGCGTGGCAATGCAGACCTGCCAGGCGGGCGCTTGAACCTGGCCGTTCTGTTGAGCCGCCAGGGGCGTCAGCAAGAAGCCATGGAGCAGTACCGTCAGGCACTGCGCCTTGACCCATACTTTGTGCCGGCGCGGGTCAACCTGGCCAATCTCGCCACAGCCGAGGGCCAGCTCGATGAAGCGGAAAACGTACTGCGCGCAGGCCTGGCGCTGGAAAAGATGTCGACGACCGACCACGGCAACCTGGCGTACATGCTGGCCCTGCTGCTGGTGGAACGACGCCAGCCCGAAGAGGCCGTGGGCTTGATGGAGTCGGCAGCGGTCGCGCTGCCAGGCAATGCGCGCATTCGCTACAACCAAGGTTTGCTGCTGTCGCGCATGAACCGTCGCGATGAGGCCTTGGCGGCGCTGGAGCGTGGCCTTGAGCAGGCACCGGATAACGCCGACCTTCTGTACTCGTTGATCTACCTGCATGCCTTGGCCGGTGAACGCAGCGAAGCCTATGCCTATGTGCAACGGATGCGCAAAGCGGCCCCTGACGATTCACGCCTGCAAGGCATCGAGCCTTACTGGCAAAAGTACGAAAGCACCAATTGAGCTGGCGATGGCGCTGTGAGCGGCTAGATTTACCTCGTCGCCTTCGAGCAGTTGCGAACATCCGTGGGGCCTCGTGTCGATGCCCCGACTGACAAGGACCGAGCAGTGGATACACGCGAGCAGATTGCTGAACTCGAAGCCAGTGTGGCGCAGAGCGTGCTGGGCCAGGCCGACACCATCCGGCATGTGATTCTTGGCTTGCTGGCCAATGGTCACGTATTGCTGGAAAGCCTGCCGGGGCTGGCCAAAACGCGTACGGTCAAGGCGCTGGCCACCCACCTGGAGGCCAGCATGCGGCGCATCCAGTTCACCCCCGACCTGCTGCCGTCGGACATCACTGGTGGCGAAATCCTCCAGCAGACCGCACAGGGCAACGAGATCAAGTTTCAACCCGGGCCGTTGTTCGGCAACGTGATTCTTGCCGATGAGATCAACCGCGCCCCGGCCAAGGTTCAGGCGGCCCTGCTTGAAGCCATGGAGGAGCGCCAGATTACCGTGGCCGGTCAGAGCTACCCGATGTCAAACCTGTTCATGGTGCTGGCGACCCAGAACCCCATCGAGCAAGAGGGTACCTACCCGTTGCCCGAGGCGCAGATGGACAGGTTCCTGATGAAGCTGCAACTGGACTATCCCAAGGTGGAGGATGAAACCCTGGTGCTGCGCCTGGTGCGCAACGAGGAACAACAGGCAGGCCACCCGCACCAGGCGCCTGGGCGTCTGCCCCAGGACGTGGTGTTCGCCGCACGCAGTGCGATCGCGGGCATTGAAGTGTCGCCGGCGATCGATCGTTACCTGATCGACCTGATCAACGCCACACGCCACCCGGTCGAGCATGATCCGGACCTTGCGCGCTGGATCAAGATCGGCGCCAGCCCGCGTGGCGGGATCAGCCTGGACAGAGTGGCGCGTGCCCACGCATGGCTGGCCGGGCAGGGGTACGTCACCCCGGACAATGTGCGAGCAGTGGTCCATCCGGTGTTGCGCCACCGATTGCAGCTCTCCTACGACGCGGTTGCCGATGGCATCGGCGCCGACCAGGTGATCGACCGGCTGCTGGACACGGTCGCCATCCCGGCCTGAACGGAGCGAGCCCATGCAACCGACCCAGGATGGTTTCGTCTACGCCTCGCTCAGCCAGCTGATGGCGTTCGAATACCGCGTGCGCGGCTTGAGCTTCCTGGCGCGTCAGCCGCTGGCAAGCATCCTGGCGGGCAATCACGCCTCACGCCTGCGTGGCCGCGGCTTGAGCTTCGACGAGCTGCGCCGTTACATACCTGGCGATGATCTGCGCCACCTCGACTGGCGCGCATCGTTACGCTACGGCAAGCCGTTCGTGCGCACCTTCACCGAAGAGCGCGACCGGCCGACACTGCTGCTGGTCGATCAACGCATGAACATGTATTTCGGCTCCCGGCGCAGTTTCAAGTCAGTCACCGCTGCCGAGCTTGCCGCATTGTCGGCATGGATAGCCCTGCAGGCCGGTGATCGGGTGGGCGGGCTGGTATTCGATGATCAGCAAGTGGTGCACATCAGGCCGCTGCGCAGCCGCGCACGGGTGCAGGCCCTGTGCGCGGCAGTGGTGCGCAGCAACAACCGCCTTAGCGCGTCAGGCCCGGACAGCGAGCAAGAGGGGCAACTCGACACTGCGCTGCGCAACGTCATCGGCCTGGCCGGGCATGATGCGCTGGTCTGCATCATCAGTGACTTTGCCGGGGTGACGGAGCAGACCTTGAAGCTGTTGCGGCAACTGAGCGCGCACAATGACGTGATCGCCATGCAGGTGTATGACCCTATCGCGCTGGATGTCCCCGACAAGGGGCGTTTGAGCGTGACCCAGGGCGAGATGCAGATCGACCTTGAAATCGGGCGGCGCCAGGTGCACCGGCCGCTGGGCGATTTTCTCTCCGGGCGCCTTGAGCAAGTGGCGCAGTTGCTGCGCCGCAGCCAGATACCGCTGATGATGATCAGTACCGGCGATGAGGTGTTGGGCCAGGTGCAGCGTGAACTGGGGCGGCTTGGGGGCGGTGGCCGATGAGCGCCCGGCCGTCGCCTGCCGCCATCGACCAGCTCAAGGAGCTGCCGTTGCCGGTGCCACCGTTCAGTTATGCCCCGCAAACCTGGGGTTGGGCGGTATTGCTGGCCGTTGTGGTGGTGGTAGGGCTCGCTTATGCCGTGTATGTCTGGCGGCGCTGGCAGCGTGATCGTTATCGACGTGAGGCGTTGCAGCGGCTCGACGCCCTTGTTGCGGCGCAGGCCCATCCCGAGCAGCGTTTGCCAGCGCTGCGTGAATTACCGGCGTTGCTCAAGCGCGTAGCGCTTTCCATGCCTGACGCGCCAGCGGTGCACGGCCTGTCAGGCCAGCAATGGCAGGTGTTTTTGCAGCAGCGGGCACGCTTTGCCTTGCCTGAGCAGTTCGCCGCGCAACTGCACACGCTGGCTTATGCGCCAGACCTGCAGGTGCAGGCAATCGGCGAGCCTGAGCTGCGAACCTTGGTGAACACCTGCAGGCGCTGGATCGAGGCTCACCATGTGGCAGTTTGATTACCTGTGGGTGTTCTTGTTGCTGCCCTTGCCCTGGCTGGCCTACCGCTTCATGCGCCCCTATCACGAGGCGCGCAGCGCATTGCGGGTGCCGTTTTTCTTCGCCATGAGCCGTGCGGTGAACCAGCTCCCCGACACCACGCCACCCTCGGGTGGGCGCTGGCAAGTGCTTTTGAACCTGCTGGTATGGGGCCTTCTGCTGGCCGCCTGCGCGCGGCCCGTACTGGTGGAAAAGGCCATCGAGCGTGAGCAGCCCATCCGCGACATGCTGCTGGCGATCGATATTTCTCAGTCCATGCAGGCCAAGGACTTTACCGACGCCAATGGCCAGCAAGTGGACAGGTTGAGCGCGGTGAAAGCGGTGGTGCGCGACTTCATCGCCCAGCGCAAGCAAGACCGCATCGGCTTGATCGTATTCGGCACCGGTGCCTACCCACAGTCGCCCCTGACCCTCGATCATGCCAGTCTCTCGCTGCTGCTCGATGAAGTCGGGGTGGGCATGGCCGGGCCGAACACCGCCATAGGCGATGCCATTGGCCTTGCCATCAAGCTGCTGGATCAGGCCAAGGAGCAGGAAAAGGTGATGGTGCTACTGAGTGACGGCAATGACACCGGCAGTGCGATCACACCCGAACACGCGGCAGGCTTGGCCAGTGAGCGGAACATCGTGGTACATACCATTGGGATCGGCGACCCCCAGGCCAGCGGTGAAGACAAGGTCGATCTGCAAGCGCTGGAGGGCATCGCACGCACCACCGGTGGCAGGTTCTTCCGCGCCGACGACCGGGGCGCGCTGGCCCAGGTGTATGCCACGCTGGACCGGATCACCCCCCATAGCGTGAAGACCTTCAGCCACCAGCCCAAGCGTGACCTGTTCTGGTGGCCACTGGGGGCGGCCTTGCTGTTGCTGGCCTTGGGGCATAGCCTGGCAGCCGTGGCTGGCCCGTTGCGGGCACGGCCTGCGCAGGGGAGGCCATGAATGGACATCGACCTTAGTGCCTTGCACCTGCTGCGCCCCTATTGGTTGTTACTGTGGCTACCGGCCGCGCTGCTGCCCTGGGCATGGCAGCGGCGCAATGACCTGAAGCGGCAGTTGCACGGCGTGATCGCTCCACACCTGGTCGAGCATCTGCTCATCACCCCCGAGGAGCAAGCGCGGTTGCGGCCCGTTCACCTGCTGGCAGCACTGCTCGGCCTGGGTGCCCTGGCCGCCGCGGGGCCGACCTGGCAGCGCGACATCCCCGCGTTCGTCGACAACCGTGCGCCGCTGATCCTGGCGCTGGACCTGTCGCCGTCGATGGATGCCGACGACGTACCCCCATCCCGCCTGCAAGCCGCCAAACATACCTTGCACGACCTGGTGATGCGCCGCGCAGGGGCACGCACAGCGCTCATCGCGTATGCCGGCAGCGCGCACCTGGTGCTGCCCGCCACCGAAGACCCACACTTGCTCGACACCTTCTTGCAAGCACTGACCACCGATTTGATCGCGCAACCCGGCAAGGATGTAGTAGGGGTGATCGACGTGGCGAAACGCTTGCTGGCAGCCGAGCAGGTGCCCGGCACGCTGGTGCTGCTGACCGATGGCGCCGATGCCGGGCAATTGTCGGCACTGACGGGCGCGCTCAAAGGCAGCGACCTGCAGGTGATGGTCCTGGCCGTGGGCAGCCAAGACAGCGGGGTTGTGCATGACGCTCAGGGCCGTACCCGGGTCGATGCCGAAGGGCGCCCGCTGCAGGCGGACTTCGACCAGCAGGGCTTCAGGCAGTTGGCCGACGCCGTCAACGGCCCGCTGGGCAGCCTGACCCTGAGCGACGATGATCTGGACTGGATCGAACTGCATGCGCAGCAGCATTTTCAGGCAGCCCAAGGCGACCCGCAGCAGGTGCACTGGAAGGACGCCGGCTACTGGCTGTGCTGGCCGCTGGCGCTGCTTGCGCTGCTGTGCCTGCGCCGTGGCTGGAAGGTGCACTGGATGGCCACCGTGCTGGTGGCGGTCGTGTTGGGCACGCAGCCGCAAAGCGCGCGGGCCGGGCCTGTCGCGGATGCCTTCTTCACCCCTGACCAGCAGGGCCGCTGGGCCTTCGAGCATGGCCATTACCCGCAGGCCGCAGCGCATTTCAACGACCCTTACTGGAAAGGCCTGGCTGCCTACACCGCCGCCGACTATGACGTTGCCTTGGCCAGCCTCGGCAAGCTCGACACCGCCCAGGCTTTTTTCTACCGGGGCAATATCTACGTGCGCCAGTTCAAGTTTCCCCAGGCGGTTCAGGCCTACCAACAGGCTTTGCAGCGCCAGCCTGCGTTCCCCGAGGCCAGTGCCAACCTGGCACTGGCGCAGGCGCTGCTCAAAGACTATGAAGACCAGCAAAAGGCAGGCACACCCGACGAGAAGGCCGACAAGGTGGTGGAGGACCAGACGCCTTCCAAAGGCGCCCGGCAAAAGCAGCAGCAAACGCCCCAGGCCGCTTCGGACCAAGTCTGGCTGAATAACCTGACGACGTCGCCGGCGCAGTTCCTCAGGCGCAAGTTCCTGCTTCAGGATGCCTCACGACCCACAGCGGAGGGCAGCTGATGAAACGCATGCTGTTGCTGCTAGGGCTCTACCTGCCATTGCTTGCGGTCGCGGCACCCGAGGCTCGTGTGCAGGCGCGCCTGCTGCCGGCCGGCGACACGGTGGTAGGCGCGACGCTCGAGTTGCAGGTCGATCTGCTGGTAGACACCTGGTTCACCCAGCCGGCCGTGCTGCCGGTGATCGAGTTGCCGGGTGCTACGGTGAGCGCACCCAGCGGAGAAGCGCAGCATCTGAACGAACGGCTCGACGGCAAGGCCTTCTTCGGCCTGCGCTACACCTATCAGATCACCCCGCACACGGCCCAGGCCTTCACCCTTCCTGCGCAAACCTTTCAGGTGTTCCCCGGCCAGTCGGATGCGCCGGTCACACTCGCCAGCGAGCCGCTTTCATTCGTCGCCAAGGCCCTCGCCGGTGATGCGACCGTGCACCGCCTGGTGGCACGCAAGGTCAGCCTTGAGCAACAAACACAGCTGTCGCATTCACCGCTGCGTGCAGGGGACAGCATTACCCGTCGGGTGGTGACGCGAGCCGAAGGTGCGCAGGCGATGCTCATACCACCGCCACCGCTGATCGAGATCGAAGGCCTCAAACGCTATGTGCAAACCCCTCGTGTTGCGCCGCTAAGCGATGGCCGAGGGGGCTCGACCGGCGGCCAGCGCGAGGACAGTGTGAGCTATGTGGTATCGGCCGCCGGACGTTACCAGCTGCCCGCGATCGAACTGCAGTGGTGGGATGCGGCGACGGGTGAGGCCAGGCAAGCAACGTTGCCCCCAATCGATGTCACCGCCATCGAGGGTGGTTACAAAGCGCCGTTTTCCATCGACCAGGACCTGCGCGCGCTCGGCCGTCAGGCACAGTTGCGCCTGCCTGGCCACTGGTTGTGGGCTGCAGGCTTGCTGCTGCTTGGCGGGGCGCTGATTTACGTTGCACGGCCGTGGCTGTGGGCGGTGTGGCGGCATTTGCAAAGCTGGCAAGCAGCGCGGCGTATGGCGCGGTTGCACTCTGCTGAGCATGCCTGGCGGCAGGCGCGTGCACAACTTGCGCAAGACCCGCCGCAGCTCGACGGGCTGTACCTGTGGATTCGCAGGGCTACCGGGCAGCGCACAGTGTCAGAATTTTCCTCAGCTTTGCCGCCCCAATTGCGAATACGTCTACTAGACTGGCTCCAGAACCGCTACGGCAATGGCCGTGAAGTACGCCAGAGCGCGCCGTCACTGAGCCCGATCCTACCAGCGTTGCGGCGAGCGGCAGTGAGCGGGCGGCAGGTCAGCCACCCTGAAGGCTTGAAACCACTCAACCCATGAGTCTTTGCCTGAAGTGATAGGCAGCACTGAGAAGGGATACTTCATGCTCGATCTACACCGTGCGCGCTGGTGGTTGGCCTTGTTACTCGTGTTGCCTTTGGCGGTGCAGGCGGCCAATGCGCTGCCTTCCTGGCGGGATGGCCCCTCACGGCAAGCCATCGAAGCGTTCGTGGACGCCGTGACCACCGAAGGCAGTGAAGACTATGTGCCCGAGGCCGAGCGCATTGCCGTCTTCGACAATGACGGCACGCTATGGAGCGAGCAGCCGCTGTATTTTGAGGTGTTGTTTGCCCTTGATGAGGTCAAGAGGCTCGCACCGCAACACCCGGAATGGACCAGCCAGCAGCCGTTCAAGGCCGTTCTGGAGGGCGACCAGAAGGCTTTGAGTGACAGCGGCATGGACGGCATGCTCAAGATCGTCGCCGCCACTCATGCCGGGGTCAGCACCGAGGCGTTTATCGCCAATACCCAGCGTTGGCTGGCAACGGCCGTACACCCTCGCACCCACAGGCCGTACACCGAGATGGTCTTCCAGCCCATGCTCGAACTTTTGCAGTACCTGCGGGCCAACGGTTTCAGGACCTACATCGTCTCGGGCGGTGAGGTGGCGTTCATGCGTGCATTCGCAGAGGAAGTCTACGGGGTGCCGCCAGAGCAGGTGATCGGCACCACGCTGGAGGCTCGCTTCATCGATGACAACGGCAAACTGTCGATCGAACGTCTGCCCAAGTTGCTGCACAACGACGATGGCCCAGGCAAGCCGGTGAGCATCGATGCCCATATCGGCCGTCGCCCGATCTTCGCCTTTGGCAACTCCGACGGCGACCTGCAAATGCTGCAATGGACCATGGCTGGCGACGGCAAGCGCTTTGCCGGCCTGGTCCATCACACCGACGCGACACGCGAATGGGCCTATGACCGCGACAGCAAGGTCGGGCGCTTGGACAAGGCGCTGGATGCCGCCAAGGGTTCCAACTGGACCGTGGTCGATATGGCCCGCGAGTGGCAGCGCATCTACCCATTCGAAAGCAACCAGGCTCAATGAAAGAGAACCGCAGGGCACAGGGAACCAGCCAAGCAGTAGGTCGATCGTGCACGTAGTCGTGGCCAACGCCAGTAGACGTGATACGGAGAAACCGCCCCATGAAGTCCAGCAGAAGATGGATAACCTCATTCGCGCTAGCCGCTACTGCAGCGGTGAGCGTGTGCACGGCAACCGCCGCGGAAAAGCCCAATATCCTGGTGATATTCGGCGATGACATTGGCCAGACCAACATCAGCGCCTATGGCAAGGGCGTGGTCGGCTATCAGACGCCCAACATTGACCGCATCGGCCAGGAAGGCATGCTGTTCACTGACTATTACGCCGAGAACAGCTGCACCGCTGGGCGTTCTTCCTTCATCACCGGGCAGACACCGCTGCGCACCGGCTTGTCCAAGGTCGGCATGCCGGGTGTGCCCGTGGGTTTGCAGGCGCGCGATGTCACCATTGCCCAGGCGCTCAAGGCGCAGGGCTATGCCACTGGCCAGTTCGGTAAGAACCATTTGGGCGACCGGGATGAATACCTGCCGACCAATCATGGCTTCGACGAGTTTTTCGGCAACCTGTATCACCTGAACGCCGAGGAAGAGCCGGAGCGTGAACTGTGGCCCAAGGATGACGAGGCATTCGTCAAGGCTACCTCGCCACGGGGTGTGATCAAGTCGAGCGCCGATGGCAAGATCGAGGATACCGGTGCGTTGACCAAGTCGCGCATGGAGACCATCGACGACGAGACCACCCAGGCGGCAATCAACTTCATCGACAAGCAAGCCAAGGCTGACAAGCCGTTCTTCGTGTGGATGAACACCACCCGTATGCACCTTTATACCCACGTGCGCGAGTCGATGCGCGGGCAGAGCGGTATGCAGGGCAATGAGTATGCAGATGGCATGGTGGAGCACGACGGTGACGTGGGCAAACTGCTCAAGACCCTCGATGATCTGAAGATCGCCGACAACACCATCGTGGTTTACACCACCGACAACGGCCCTAACCAGTTCTCCTGGCCTGATGCTGCGACCACACCGTTCCGCAACGAGAAGAACTCCAACTGGGAAGGCGCCTACCGCGTGCCGGCGATGATCCGTTGGCCTGGCAAGGTCAAACCGGGCACGGTGTCCACCCAGATGTTCTCGGGGCTGGACTGGTTCCCGACACTGCTGGCCGCAGCCGGTGACACTGGCATCAAGGACCGCTTGCTCAAGGGCGCCGATGTAGGTGGCAAGAACTTCAAGGTGCATCTGGACGGTTACAACCAGCTGGACTACCTGACCGGTAAAACGGACAAGAGCGCACGTAGCGAATTCTATTACTTCAACGATGACGGTGAACTGGTGTCGATGCGCTTCGGCGACTGGAAGCTGGTGTTCTGCGAACAGCGTGCCCCCGGTGGTTTCGCGGTTTGGAGCGAACCGTTCACCTGCTTGCGGGTGCCCAAGATCTTCAACTTGCGTATGGACCCGTATGAGCGCGCCGATGTGGTCTCCAACCAGTACTACGATTGGGTGACCAAGAACGACTACCTGATCTTCCAGGGGACCCGCAAGGCTGCCGCCTTCCTGCAGACGTTCGTGGAATACCCGCCGAGCCAGCGTCCGGCCAGCTTCAGCATCGACCAGATTCGTGCTGACGTGGACAAGAAGATCGAAGAGAAGATGAAGCAGTAAGCGCGATGCCCGCGCCCGCCCTTGGCGGGCGCATTCTTTCCTACCCAGTGCGGACAGACGTGTGGGTCCGCTAAGGCTTGTCGATGCCCGCAGTCGTGAACCTTCCCCGCGCTGACAGTTCCAGCACCACCGAAACGCAGGCACCGTTGCCATGGCTGCTGCCTGCGGCGCTGCTGTTCGTTTCTGGCGGTGCAGCGCTGATCTATCAAGTGCTTTGGGTCAAGCAGTTGTCTCTGGTGGTTGGGGTGGAGGTGTATGCCATCACCGCGGGCATCAGCGCGTTTTTTGCGGGGCTGGCCATGGGGGGGCTGCTGTTCGGTCGCTGGGCTGACCGGTTGCGCCACCCGGTCAAGCTCTATGCGGGGCTGGAGTTGGCAGTGGCAGTGCTGGCAGTGGCCGCAACCCTGGGGCTGGCGCAGAGTGCGGCACTGTTTGCCCGCCTGGAAGCGAGTGTCGGTTTGCTGGCCTGGTTGCTGCCATTGAGCCTGGTGGGGGTGCCGGCTTTTTTGATGGGCGGTACCTTGCCAGTACTGGTGCGAGCGCTGACCCCCACTGATGCACAGACGGGGGAGGCGGGCGGTCGGCTATACGCCGCCAATACCGCTGGCGCGATCTTCGGCACCTTGCTGGCGGCATTCGTCTTGCTGCCGCAGCTTGGCGTCACCGGAGCCGCCTGCGTAGCGGGTGCGCTGAATATGCTGGCCGCGCTGGGTGCCTGGTGCGGGCGCGGCAGGGATGAGCGGGCCTTGCCTGCTTGCGCTGCGGCCTCGCTGCCGCGCACGCCGCAGGCTCGCTTGGCCATCGCCCTGTATTGCCTGGCAGGTGGCGTGGCGCTCGGTTACGAAGTGGTGTGGACGCAATCGATCGTGCAGTTCATGAGTACCCGCGCGTTCGCCTTCTCCGTGGTGTTGGCCACCTACCTGACGGGGCTGGTCCTGGGCAGTGCGCTGTACGCCCGGCGCGCCGACCGCATCCGCGACCCTTGGGGGCTGTTCGGCCTGCTGATCGCGAGCGCCGGGTTGCTGGCGTTGTTACAGATTGCCGGGCTCGGGCGCTGGCTGGTGGCCTGGCAGACCCTGCTGGAAAGCCATGTACTGCAACTGACCGGCAGCCAGTTGGCAGGGATGTGCGCGCGCTTCGCGGCTGCCGCAGTGTGTGTGGTGTTCATCCCGACCACCTTGCTCGGGGCGGCGTTTCCCCTGGCCCTGCGCCTGGCCGTGGACAGTGGCCAAGTGGGGCGGGACGTGGGCGCGGTGGTTGCCCTCAATACCCTGGGCGGCATCGTCGGTGTCATGCTCACGGGGTTTGTCCTGGTGCCTGGAATAGGGCTGGTGCGAACCTTGGTGGTGCTCGCCTGCGTGGCGGCGGCCATCGGCGTAGTCGCGACATGGCGGGGCCAGGCCGTGCACAAGGGCATGCGGGCAGCGGTCCTGCTGGTTGGCGGCGCGACCCTGGTTACCGGCGCGCTCACCCCACCAGAACGCTTGGCGCAGTTGTTACCCGGCGCGCGTAGTGGTGAGCTGGTGTTCTACCAGGAAGGCCGCGGCGGCACGGTAGCGGTGGTCCACCAGCAGCGTCAGGGGCAAGCGTTCAACCGCCTGTACATCCAGGGTGTGTCCAACACTGGGGATGCCATGCCGTCACTGCGCTACATGCGCCTGCAGGCGTTGCTGCCTTTGCTGATACATCGCGGCGAGCCGCGCTCGGCGCTGGTGATCGGCTTCGGCACCGGGATCACCGCCGGGGCAATGCTGCGCTATTCAGGGCTGGAGCATCCGGTGGTTGCCGAGCTGCTGCCGCAGGTGCTGGCAGCGGCGCCGCTGTTCTCTGGTAACTTCGATGCGGTGAACGACCCGCGCCTTGACATTCGCCTGCGTGATGGGCGCCGTGAGCTTTTGCGTAACGCGCAACGCTACGACGTGATCACCCTGGAGCCGCCACCGCCTTCGGCGGCAGGGGTGGTGAACCTGTACTCGCGCGACTTCTACCAACTGGCAGCGTCGCGCCTGCAGGAGCATGGGCTGGTCGCCCAATGGCTACCGCTCCCCACTCAGAACGACGAGGACAGTCGCTCGCTGGTACGCAGCTTTCTTGACGTGTTCCCGCATGCCTCGTTGTGGACCACCGAGTTTCACGAGATGCTCTTGATCGGCTCGGCAACGCCGATGGAGCTTGATGTACCGCGTATCCGCCAGCGCTTCGAGCAACCCCAGGTTTCGGCTGCTTTGGCCCAGGTGGGCGTGAGTTCGGTCGAGGCATTGCTGGCCACTTGGGTCACCGACAGGCAAGGGCTTGAGCGTTATGCCGGCGATGCACAGCCGGTTACCGACGATCGGCCCCGGATCGAGTATGCGCCGTGGGTCAGGCCGCGCGAAATCACCCGCGTGTTGCCGGCATTGCTGGCGCTGCGGGTGGCGCCGCCCTTGGCGAATGCCGCCCCCTCGGTGCAAGCCGCGGTGAATGATGAGTGGGCGTTGCTGCGTCGTTTTTATGGGCTGTCATTGCTGGCTTACAACGGCAATCGCCAGGCCTGGATGCGCGAGGCGCGGGCCTTGGCACCGATCAGCGCACAGAACCCTTACATGCGCTGGTTTACCGGCGGCAACCGCTGAGCTGAACGCAGGGCGCGCGGCAAGCACGCAGCGAAACGTCACGCGCTGGCGTATTTCTTGGCTCCGGCAACACAGATGACCGCACCCAGCGTTACCACAAGCATCACCCAGCTGACGTGCTCGTGCAGAAGCAACGCAGCCAGCCCAAGCCCCATGAACGGCTGAAAAAGTTGCAGTTGGCCCACGGCGGCGATGCCGCCCTGGACGAGCCCTTTGTACCAGAACACAAACCCGATCAGCATGCTGAACAGCGAAACGTAGGCGAAGCTGAACCAGGCGCCGGTGCTGACCCGGGCGAAGGCATCGGGCGCCGGGAAATTCGCGATAGTGAGCAGCAGCATGAACGGCAACGCTACCAGCAATGCCCAACTGATCACCTGCCACCCACCGAGCGTGCGCGACAGGCGCGCCCCTTCGGCATAGCCCAACCCACAGACCACCACCGCCGCCATCATCAGCAGGTCGCCCAGCGCCGACGCCTCGCCTCCATTCATCACCGCATAGCCAACGACCAGCCCGGCACCGATCAACGAGAACAACCAGAACAGTGGCCCAGGTCGTTCACCGCCCCGCAGCACGGCGAACCCTGCAGTACACAGCGGCAGCAGCCCGACGAACACGATGGAATGAGCAGAAGTGACGTGCTGGAGGGCCAGCGCCGTCAGCAGCGGAAAACCGATAACGACGCCAAGCGCTGTGACAGCCAGTGACGACAGGTCACCACGCTGGGGCCGGGGCTGGCGTAGCACGATCAAGAACAGCGCACCCAACAGGGAGGCAATGGTTGCCCTGGCACATGTCAGAAACGTAGGTTCGAAGGCCGTCACAGCCACACGGGTCGCCGGCAAGGAGCCGGCAAATATGGCCACGCCGATGAAGCCGTTTATCCACCCGCTGGTTGTTTTGTCCATCCGTGAGTCCTCGATAAGTCAGGGCTCAGTACACCACTGACGGGTTCGCCGAGGCCATGTACACTCCACTACAATTCAACCGAACTGTTATGCAAGTGAATCCAGCACAGTTGAGGGTGCGATGAAACGTAACGGAACGCGAATCCGAGCTGTAATGGGAGAGGTCCAGGCCAAGATCGCCTCGCGAAGCTACACGCCAGGCGCGAGAATTCCCTCAGTTCGCGCAATGGCTCAGAGCATGCAGGTATCGGTTTCTACCGTTCTGGAGGCCTATGAACGGTTAAGCGCAGAGGGTGTGCTTAGCGCCCGCCCTGGCTCCGGCTTTTACGTGGCTGGGCCAGTTGCGCCTTTGGCACTGACTGAGCTCGGCCCCAAACTCGATCGTAATGTCGACCCGCTGTGGATCTCGCGTCAGTCTTTGGAAACCTCCGGCGATGCGTTGAAACCCGGGTGCGGTTGGCTACCCCCATCCTGGCTGTACGAAGCCGGCATGCGTAAAGCGCTACGAATGGTCGCGCGTTCTGACACGTTGAAGCTGAGCGAATACGCTTCACCGCTTGGGCATCCGCCCCTCAGGCAATTCTTGTCGCGACGCCTGGCGGGCATCGGTGTAGAGGCCCCCCTGGAACAGATCATGCTCACGGAGTCCGGCACCCACGCCATCGACCTGGTTTGCCGTTTTCTGCTGGAACCGGGAGACACTGTGCTGGTGGACGACCCCTGTTATTTCAATTTTCACGCATTGCTCAAGGCGCATAGGGTCAACATCGTCGGGGTGCCCTACACGGCAAAGGGCCCAGATATCGATGCGTTTGGCGCCGCGCTGCTCGCGCATGCTCCGCGGTTGTACATCACGAATTCCGGCATCCACAACCCGACCGGGGCCACCTTGTCGCCCGTCACAGCACACAGGCTGCTGAAGCTGGCCGACGCCTCCAACCTGGTCATTGTGGAGGACGACATTTTTGCTGATTTCGAGCATAGCCCGGCTCCACGACTGTCTGCCTTCGATGGCCTGGCTCGGGTGATCCAGATCGGTAGTTTTTCCAAGACCATTTCCGCGTCGATCAGGTGCGGCTATATCGCTTCGCGCAGGGAATGGATCGAGAGCCTGGTCGACCTCAAGATTGCCACCACATTCGGAGGTGGGCGCATGGCTGCCGACATCGTTCATCACGCGATTACCGATAGCGGGTACCGAAAGCACATGGAAGGTGTCCGCCTCAGGTTAGCCGAGGAAATGGACAAAACAGTCGCGAGGCTTCAGGCGATTGGGATCAAGCCTTGGCTGGTGCCCCAGGCAGGCATGTACCTGTGGTGCCAACTCCCTCAGGGCAAGGATGCAGCGACGCTGGCCAGGGTGTGCTTGAAGGAAGGCGTGGTGCTCGCGCCCGGCAATGCGTTCAGCCAGTCCATGAGTGCGGGTGATTACCTGCGTTTCAACGTCGCTCAATCTGGTGACAGCAAGATCTACGAGGTGTTGAAACGGGCGCTGAATGCTTAGTCGCAGCCCCCATTTGGCGGCGGTTTATCCTGTTCTAGCTGCGTTCAAGGCTTGCATGGCATATCCTTGCGTAACGCAATCAACCTCGAAGCAGTGAATTGAACGATGGGTTTTGAACAACTAGCTGAGCTACGTGACCGCCTCAGGTCGGAAAAAGAGCAGGTAAAAGGCGAGGGTGGTAAACACCCCAAGCGCAAGGCTTCCCCCCAGGCGAAGCCTCGCGACCTGGATCCTGCAGTGCAGGCGATCTGGCCGTTGCAGAAGCATTTTCCATTGGCCTTCCCGGTCAATCCGGCGCCCAAGGTGCCGCTCAAGGAGGGTATTTTCAAGGATGCCGAGCAGCACCTGGAACTGCTCGGCCTGACCCGCGAACAACTCAAGCTGGGCATTTCTACCTGGTGCCGCGGAGCGCGGTACTGGACAGCCATGGTGGAGAATGCACCGCGCCTTGACTTGAATGGTCAACCCTCTGGCATCGTGACCGCCGCTCAGGCGCTGCATGCCAAGCAACAGGCTTCGCGGCAACGCAGCCAGGGCCGACGCAACCGTGCGAAGGCCGCAGCGAGTGTCCCGGCCGCAACCGCCGATAGCACCGCGCAGCAGATTACCGACGTGAAGTGATTTGTGGCGCTGCCAGCTCCCTCGATGCCCGCGCAGTTCTTGAGGCATGCGCGGTAACGGTAGGAGCTGGCTTGCCGGCGATGGGCCGCGAAGCGGCCCTGGATCGCTTTACTTCGGTGCCTGAGGGTTGACGAACACATACTCGAGTTCATCAGCGAGTAGCCTGGCTTCTCGCGTGAGCAATTCCTGGTTTCGATAAACCAGCGAGATATTGAGCGCGGGCACTTGCTCCTCAAGGTTCAGTATTTCCAGCCCCTGGTCGGTGCGGTTGACGTAGTCGAGCATGCGAAGCGGCCAATAGCTGATCACATCAGTCGCGCGTGCCAGTTCGCAGAAGATGATCCCGGCGGAGCATTCGAGGATGTTTTCAGGCGGTGCGAGCTGATATTGCTCGAACATCAAACCGATCTGTGAACTTTCCAGCGGCTCCTGCAACAGCCACCGTTGTTCGCGTAGCTGCTCCAGGCAGCGCACCTTGCGCAGCGGGTGGCCTTTGCGCACCGCCAGCGCCGTGGGTTGATTGTAGAGCTCCGTCCATTGAAACCCATCGCCGTATCGGCTTGCCGGCTGGCAGGACAATGCCAGGTCCACTTGCCCTTCCCGCAGGCTCTCCATCAGTTTTGAGGGCCGCATCTCGTGAATGCGTAGGCGCACGTGTGGGTAGCGCTCGCTGTACTGATTTATGGCTGTGATCACCTGCGCCCTGGGAGTCGCCGGCGACAGGCCGATCGATACCCGGCCATGGGTTTGGCCCTTGAGCGCCGCGATCTCTTCACGGGCGCGGCTGGCCTCTTCAAGCATCAGGCGCGCCCTGCGCACCAGGCGTTCGCCATATTCGGTGGTGGTGATGCCACGGTTGGAGCGTACCAACAGTGGCACCCCGAGGGACGTCTCAAGTTCCTTGATGGTGCGGGAGAGCGCGGGCTGGGAAAGGTGCAGCAAGCGCGCAGTTTCCTGAAAGCTGCCGCTCTCGCAGATGGTGACCAATACTTTCAGTTGATGGAGCTTCATAGGCTATGCACATCGGCTAAGTGGGGCAGCGGTGGCGTCCTGCCGGCCGCCCGCTGCCCAGGCTTTCAAGATTCGCGCGAGAGCGCTTGTGAACGGGAATGTGCGGCCTGCACGGCGGCGTCGACCAGCCGACGCAAGCCCTCATTGTGTTCGAACGAGGCTATCGCCGCCGCCGTGGTGCCGTTGGGCGAGGTGACTGCGGTGCGCAACGCGACAAAGTCTGCGCCTGGCTGGGTTTGCAGCGTCGCGGCACCCAGCGCTGTCTGCGCTGCCAGGGTCTTCGCCAGTTCTGGGCTCAGGCCCAACGCTACACCTGCGGCGGCGAGTGCTTCGCTGAACAGGTGGTAGTAGGCCGGGCCGCTGCCGGACAACGCCGTCACGGCATCCAGAAGGCCCTCGTGTTCGACCCAACTGGCGCTGCCGACCGCTTCGAACAGCCGAGTCACCCGCGCGCGCAGGGTTGCATCCAGGTCAGGGGGGGCGAACAGGCCGGTGCAGCCAGCGTTGACCAGCACCGGCGTGTTGGGCATCGCGCGGACCACCGGGCAGCTGTGAGCCAGTGCCAGGCTGAGCTTGTCGTGGGGCACACCCGCGGCGACAGAAATCACCACCGCGTGCTCGCGCACTGCGTGGGGTAGGGCGGCCAGTGCCTCGCACGCGTAGTTCGGCTTGACCGCCACCACGATGATGTCAAACGGTCGTGCAGGCAGGGCCTGGGCGTCGCTGTAGAGGGTGGCTTGGCTGGCTGTTTGCAGATAGGGGTCAACGGCGCTGACATGGCTGACCAGGCCGGCCTTGAGCCAGGCTTGGCCAATGGCGCTGCCCATGCGACCGTAGCCCAGGAAAAGTGCGTTCATGGTTGTTCCTCGTGGTAGTGCGAAGGCGCGCAGCGCAAGGGTGCGTTGCGCGGGTTCCGATCGTGGGGCCTAGCAGATGGTCATGAGATTGGCGTTACCACCGGCCGCTGCGGTATTGACACTAAGGGCATGCTCGATCAGCAGACGCTCCAGCGGAATGTCGGTGTCTGCCCGGCCCAGGCCGTGCACGCCGACGATGGCGCCGCGGCGCCGGGCAGACAGCTGGCTGACGTGGCGCAACTGATCGCTATCGCCGTGGTGCAGGATCGCGTCGAAATGGGTGTCCGGGTCGGTCCAGTCGCTGATGCTGTCGATACGCGCCTGCACCGATGCTGGCAGTTCTGCACGAAGGGCCTGATGGCTATCCAGCCACAGCACGCGGCTGCCGACCGCGAGGCTGGCGGCGAGTTGGGCCAGCAGGTCCAGGCGGTTTTCGGCCAGGTTCAACACCACCTCGCGCGGCAGCAGGGTGTAGCTGTTGCGCTCACCGGTGGGGCCGGCGAGCAGGTGAGTGGTGTAGCTTTGCGACTGCGCCAGATAGCGGGCGAACAGGGTGGCGATCTCCGGTTCTTTCTGCTCGGCCCAAGCGGCAAATGCCTTGCGCGCATTTTCCAGGTCTGTGGGGGCTGCAACCGCATGCCCATCGCCGTCAGCCAGGGCCTGCGCCACGGCATCGTGCGGGCGGGTGGCGAGCAGGCGATACAGGTACAGCGGGCCACCCGCCTTCGGGCCGGTGCCCGAAAGGCCTTCACCGCCGAACGGCTGAACGCCGACCACGGCCCCGACGATGTTGCGGTTGACGTAGAGGTTGCCGACGCGGGCGGTATCGACCACCTGGGCGATGGTCTCGTCGATGCGGGTATGCACGCCCAGGGTCAGCCCGTAACCACTGGCGTTGATCTGCTCCAAGAGCTGGTTGAGCTGGCTGCGCTCGTAGCGCACCACATGCAGCACCGGGCCGAAGATTTCCCGTTCCAGTTCGCTGAGGCTGTCGAGTTCGATCAGGGTCGGCAGCACGAACGTGCCCCGTTGCAGCACCTGGCCGTCGGCCCGGGCAGCCTGGAAGACGGTACGGCCTTTACGGCGCATGTGCTCGATGTGGTTGACGATGTTGTCGCGCGCTTCGCGGTCGATCACCGGGCCTATGTCGGTGTCCAGGCGCTCTGGCGAGCCGACGCGGTATTCGGCCATCGCGCCACGCAGCATCTGGCACACGTGGTCGGCCACGTCTGCCTGGACGCACAGCACCCGCAGCGCTGAACAGCGCTGGCCGGCGCTATCGAACGCAGAGCTGATGACATCCGCGACCACCTGTTCGGCCAGTGCCGAGGAATCGACGATCATGGCGTTCATGCCGCCTGTTTCAGCGATCAGCGGCAGCGTCTGGCCTTGGCCATCCAGGCGGCCGGCAAGGTTGCGGCTGAGGATCCCGGCGACCTCGGTGGAGCCGGTGAACATTACCCCCCTGATTCTGCTGTCACCGACCAGGCCCGCGCCAACGGTCTCCCCCCGGCCTGGCAGCAGTTGCACGACACTGGTCGGCACGCCGGCTTCATGGAGGATGCGCACGGCCTGGGCGGCGATCAGCGGCGTCTGCTCGGCAGGTTTGGCCAGCACGGTGTTGCCAGCGGCCAGGGCCGCTGCGACTTGGCCACTGAATATTGCCAGCGGGAAGTTCCAGGGGCTGATGCACACCACAGGGCCCAGTGGGCGATGGCTGTCGTTGCTGAAGCTGCCAGCCTGGGCGCCGTAGTAGCGCAGGAAATCGACCGCTTCGCGGACTTCGGCGATCGCATTGCTGAAGGTCTTGCCAGATTCGCGTACCAGCAGCCCCATCAGTTGCTGCATCTCGCTTTCCATGAGGTCGGCGGCGCGCTCCAGAATGGCCGCGCGCTCGGCGGGCAGGGTCGACTGCCAGATCGGGCCGCTGGCCTGGGCGCACAGGATGGCATTTTGCACATCGCTTTCGTTGGCTTCGTACACCTGACCGATGAGGTCGCGATGATCCGCCGGGTTGCGTACGGCGGTGACGGTGCGGGGGCGGCTGCAATCGCTGCTTGAGGTTGGCCCGGCAGTGTAGGGTTGGTTGGCGCTGGCCAACAGCGCCGAGGCCAGTGAGCCGAGCCGGTGCTCATTGGACAAGTCAAGGCCGCCAGAGTTGAGGCGGGTGGTGCCATACAGGTTGCGCGGGAGCGGGATGCGCGGGTGCGGCAGGCCCAGTGCGCCTTCCTGGCCGGCCATCTTCTCCACCTGCAGCACTGGGTCTTCGACCAGCTCATCGAGGGTGATGGTGCGGTCCGCGATACGGTTGACGAACGAGGTGTTGGTCCCGTTCTCCAGCAGGCGGCGCACCAGGTAGGCCAGCAAGGTTTCGTGGCTGCCGACCGGCGCATAGATGCGGCACGGGCGGTTCAGCTTGCCTTCCGAGACTTTACCGACAACCTGCTCGTACAGTGGCTCGCCCATGCCATGCAGGCACTGGAATTCGTATTGGCCCGGGTAGTAGTTCTGCCCGGCAATATGGTAGATGGCCGCCAGTGAGTGAGCATTATGGGTGGCGAACTGTGGGTAGATGGCTTGCGGTACCGACAGCAGCTTACGGGCGCAGGCAATGTAGGACAGGTCGGTGTAAACCTTGCGGGTGTAGACCGGGTAGCCTTCCAGGCCGTCGATCTGGGCGCGCTTGATCTCGCTGTCCCAATAGGCGCCCTTGACCAGGCGGATCATCAGGCGATGGCGGCTGCGCTTGGCCAGGTCGATGACGTAGTCGATCACGTATGGACAGCGCTTCTGGTAGGCCTGGATGACGAAGCCGATACCGTTCCAGCCGGCCAGCGCTGGCTCGAAGCACAGGCGCTCGAGCAGGTCGAGCGACAGCTCCAGGCGGTCGGCCTCTTCAGCGTCGATGTTCAGGCCGATGTCATACTGCTTGGCCAGCAGGGTCAGCGAGAGCAGGCGCGGGTACAGCTCTTCCATCACCCGCTCGTATTGAGCGCGGCTGTAGCGTGGGTGCAGTGCCGAGAGCTTGATCGAGATGCCAGGGCCTTCATAGATGCCACGGCCGTGCGAGGCCTTGCCGATGGAATGGATCGCCTGTTCGTAGGCGGCAAGGTAGTTCTGCGCGTCGAGCTCGGTCAGTGCGGCTTCACCCAGCATGTCGTAGGAGTAGCGGAAGCCTTTTGCTTCGCGACGTGCCGCATTGGCCAAGGCCTCGCCGATGGTTTCACCGGTAACGAACTGCTCGCCCATCAGGCGCATGGACATGTCCACACCCTTGCGAATCAGCGGTTCGCCACTCTTGCTGATGATGCGGTTGAGTGAGGATGACAGGCCCGCCTCATTGTGGGTCGACACCAGTTTGCCGGTGATCAGCAGGCCCCACGAGGCGGCGTTGACGAACATCGACGGGCTCTGCCCCAGGTGCTGGCTCCAATTGCCATTGGCGATCTTGTCGCGGATCAAGGCGTCACGGGTGCCTTTGTCGGGGATGCGCAGCAGAGCCTCGGCCAGGCACATCAACGCCACCCCTTCCTGCGACGACAGCGAGAACTCTTGAAGCAGGCCTTGCACAAGCCCCTGACGGCCGCCGGCGCTTTTCTGGTTACGCAGCTTCTGGGCGATGCTGTAAGCCAACTGGTGAGACGCTTGCGCCATTTCTACCGGCTGGCGCGCCTGCTCGAGCAGCATCGGTACGGCGTCCGCTTCCGGGCGCCGGTAGGCTGCGGTGATGGCAGCTCGAAGCACCGATTGCGGCAGGACGCTTTCGGCGAAGTCGAGAAATACCTGCAAGGCACCCTCATCCAGGTGTTCTACCTGTTCTTCGCCCGCAACTGCGGCCAGGCCAGCCTGCCGAGCGGGCGTCATACCGCCTTCGATCTGCTCCAGGTAGTTGAAGATGGCCTGCTTGATCATCCAATGCGGGGTCTGGGCGATGTGTTGTGCAGCCTGTTTGAGTCGCTCGCGAGTGGCGTCGTCAAGCTTCACGCCAAGTGTGGTGGTTGCCATGTTGTTATTACCGGGTGGGGAGTTGGCTAAGCGGAACGGTGCGCAGAGTAAACCCGGAATCAACAAAGGTGCAACCTAGTGCAACCTAATACTTTCAATCAACTTTGTTGGATGTTTGTTCAATAAAAATAGTTATGTACTAGACCAAGGCAGCAAACGTTTGGCATCTCCATGGCGCGCACTGCAATGGTGCATTTCGGCGTCATTCACCCTTTTTGTTATACCTATAGAAAAATGTGTGGTTGCACCTTGTGCCCGATGAAATCTAGGATCGGTGCTACCCAGTGATACTTGGGTCGTTGTGGCCCAACCCAAAAAAAATAAGGCATAACACATGAGCAATTCCCTCGCCGAGGCGCAATCGGCCAAGACTCGTCGCCGCGCATTGGTCGCCAGCCTCACAGGCAGTTCGATCGAGTGGTTCGACTACTTTCTTTACGGAACAGCCGCCGCGCTGGTTTTTAACAAACTGTTCTTTCCCAACTTCGATCCGGTGGTCGGGCTGTTACTGGCTTACTTGTCGTTTTCCCTGACGTTCTTTATTCGGCCTATTGGCGGCGTACTGTTTGCACACATCGGCGACCGCATCGGGCGCAAGAAAACGCTGGTCATCACGTTGTCGCTGATGGGGGGCGCAACCGTGTTGATCGGCTGCCTGCCGACTTATGAACATATCGGCGTCTGGGCTCCGATCCTGTTGATCCTGCTGCGGGTGATCCAGGGCCTTGGCATTGGTGGCGAGTGGGGTGGGGCGCTGTTGCTGGCCTATGAATACGCACCGGCCAGCCGCAAGGGCTTGTTCGGCAGCGTGCCGCAAGTGGGCGTGACCCTAGGCATGCTGCTCGCCACCATGGCCGTGAGCCTGATGGCGATGCTGCCCGAGGAAGACTTCCTGACCTGGGGCTGGCGTGTGCCCTTTGTGCTGAGCGCCGGCCTGGTGTTTCTCGGTCTGTGGATCCGCCACGGCCTCGACGAAACCCCGGACTTCAAAGAAGCCAAGGCCAGCGGTAATGTTTCGAAAATGCCCGTCGTAGAGACGCTGCGCAATCACTGGCGTGAAGTGCTGATCGCCGCGGGCCTTAAAGTGGTCGAGACGGCGCCGTTCTATATCTTCTCGACCTTCGTGGTCAGTTATGCGGTAAACAACCTCGGCTACCAGAAGGTCTCAGCGTTGAACGCCGTGATGATCGGTGCGCTGGTGGCCTCGCTGCTGATCCCGGTCATGGGCTGGCTGTCTGACCGCATCGGCCGCAAGCGCGTGTACATCGGCGGCATCCTGGCCATCGCGTTGTACATCGTGCCGTATTTCATGCTGCTCGATACTCGCACCCAATGGGGCATCACCCTCGCCACCGTCATCGGCTTCGGCGTGCTGTGGGCGCCGGTCACCGCCGTGCTCGGCACCTTGTCTTCGGAAATATTCTCCACCCGCGTGCGCTACACCGGCATCACCCTGGGCTACCAGCTGGGCGCTGCACTGGCGGGCGGCACGGCACCGCTGATCGCAACCTGGCTGCTGGCCGAGTACAAGGGCGACTGGCAGCCGGTGGCCCTGTACATGCTGGCAACCGTAGCTATCTCGCTGGTCGCCATCCTGTCCGTAGGTAAACGTCGCAAAGACGACGAAATTCAAGGCGGCGCTCGCGCGGCCTGAATGCAATGACCGGAGCCTTCGCGCTCCGGGTTCTATCTGTCGCCACTCCGTATTCGTGCCCCGGGCCTGCCTTGCCATGGCAGCCCCGCGGGGGCGTGCGTCCTAAAAAAGCAACGTACAAGGGAGAGTCGCTTCACATGAAGAGAAAACTATTGAATATGGCCATTCTTGCGGCCATGGGGAGTTGCGGCGGGCAGGCGCTTGCCGCAGGGTTCATCGAAGACAGCACGGCAAAGCTGGAGCTACGCAACTTCTATTTCAACCACGATTTCCGGGACACCGATACCCAGACCCAGGACGAGTGGGGCCAAGCCTTCCTGCTCAACGTGCAATCCGGTTTCACCCAGGGCGTGGTCGGCTTCGGGGTAGATGCCACCTACACCTTGGGCGTGAAGCTGGATGCATCCGGTGCGCGGTCCATTTTCCCGGCCGACAGCGACGGCGAGGCGGTGGACAACTTCAGCCGCGGTGGCCTGACCGGCAAGATGCGCCTTTCCAAGACCGAGGCCCGCTACGGCATCCTCACGCCGAAGCTGCCTATCCTCTGGTCGAACGACGGCCGCATGCTGCCGCAGTTGTTCGAAGGCGGGCAGATCACCAGCAACGAGATCGACAACCTGACGCTCACTGGCGGCCAGATCGAGCATGTCGTGGGCCGTATGTCGAGCAACTTCACCGGCATGTCTATCGCCGGTGGCAGCCAGCAAAGCAACCATCTGCGGTTCGCCGGGGGCGACTACAAGGGCATCAAGGACCTGACCCTGCAGTATTACTTCGCCAACCTCGAAGACTATTACGACCAGCACTTCATCGGTGCGCTGCACAGCCTGGCACTGGGCCCTGGCGTGCTCAAGACCGACCTGCGCTACTTCCGCACCACCTCTGATGGCAAGAATGCCGACCGTGCGGCAGGCTACCTGGCATCGACCAACGGCAGTGGCAACGATGGCGAACTGGACAATTCGACCTGGAGCGCCAAGTTCACCTACGCCCTGAGCGGCCATGCCCTGACCCTGGGGTACCAGCAGGTGTCGGACGACAGCGTCTTCACCCAGTTGAACCAGGGCGGCCTGGCCAATGAGGGCGCAGGCGGCACCAGCACGTATGTGATCACCGACAGCCTGGTGCAGAACTTCACCTATGCGGGTGAGCGCACCATCCTGGGCGGCTACGCCTATGACTTCGCCGCGCTCGGCGTGCCAGGCTTGAACGCCAGCGTCACCTGGCTCAAGGGCGACCAGATCAAGACTGCCGTTGGTTCCGACCGTGAAGAGTGGGAGCGCGACATCGTACTGAGCTATGTGGTGCAGGGCGGGCCATTGAAAGGCGTGGGCGTTGCCTGGCGCAACGGCGTACTGCGCAGCGACGTACTGGGCGATATCGACCACAACCGCCTGACCGTCAGTTACACCCTGCCTATCTGGTAAGGGCTTCGAAGCGATGCCATGAATTTTCCTCCTTCCGCAACCCTCGGGAGGACCGGAGCGGTGCGTCCGTGATTTGCCACGAGCGACTCAGGGAGCATCGGTGCTTGAGCTGTTTTGCCCCGCTGGCGCAAGGGGGCTGCATGACGCAGTGAGCGACGGCGACGCCGTCACGATCATTCCAAGGAGACAGTTATGCCTTTCAAGTTCCGCTCCATGCTTATCTCGACTTCGATGTTTTTTACCCTGGCCACGGCCGCCCCGTTCACGTCAGCCGCTGAAGCTGTGCAGATGGGCGCCGTGCTCTCCCTGACGGGCGCCAACGCTACCGTTGGCGAAGACGTGCGCCGCGCCGTGAAGCTGGCTGAAGACAAGGTCAACGCCGACGGTGGTGTGCTGGGCAAGCCATTCCAGGTCATCGTCGAAGATTCCGGCGGCAACCCCACCACCGCCATCAACGCCGCACGCAAGCTGGTCAGCGTCGACAAGGTGCCGGTAGTGATCGGCGAATATTCCTCGGGTATCAGCATCCCGATGGGCCAATATCTGGTGAAAGAGGGTGTGGTGCATATCAACATCGCCAGCACCAGTGTGAAGATCCGCGACCTGGGCAGCAGCTCGTTCAACCTGATCGGCCTGGAAGACAAGGGCAACAAATTTTCTTCCCAGGATGCCTGGGACCTGGGCTTTCGTAACGTCGCCGTTCTGGCACCGAACAATGCCTATGGCCAAGGCGTAGCCCACGGTTTCCGCGCTGAGTTCGAAAAGCTCGGCGGCAAGATCGTCAACGAGACGCTCTACACCGCCGGCCAGTCAACCTACCGCCGCGAACTGCAACAGATTGCCCGCAGCAAACCGGACGCATACATCTACACCGCCTACGGGCAGGAGTCTGCGGTCATCAACCGCGAGGCACTGGAACTGGGGCTACGTGAACAGCCGTGGTACGCGATCCTGTTGTCCATGAGCCTGTCGGACACGCCGGCCAACATCGCCCAAGGCCAGCTGGGGATGGAGGTCGGGTCGTTCGTCGGCCCGACCGGCAAGGCCTACGCCGATGCCTTTGCCGCCAAATACAAGGAAGGCATGAAAACCTCCTACACCGGCTATGCCTACGACGCCGTGCTGATGGCGGCCAAGGCGATCGAGAAGGCCGGCAGCACCGAGCCGGCCGCAGTACAGGCTGCCCTCAAGGAGGTGGGCAAGGGCTATGACGGCGTGACTGGCACAGTCGCCTTCGACGACGGCCGCCAGCGGCTCGACCCGCCCTACGCCAAGCTCAAGTATGACGGCGGCAAAGTCGTCCCTCGATAAGGACGCGATACCCCCGCCCGGCTCGCCGGGCGGGCTTGAGCCTGCTCTTGCGGAGTGTTTTCCATGTTGCAGTTCCTGATCGATACCTTGCTGCGGGCAACCGACCTGGCGCTGATCGCCTTCGGCCTCAGCCTGGTGTATGGCCTGGTCAAGTTTCCCAATATTGCCCACGTCCAGTACGCGATGCTGGGTGCCTACCTCACCTATGGCCTTTGCGCCGCTGGCGCGCCCTTGCCGTTGGCCTTGCTGTTTGCCGCACTGCTGGTCGGTGCCCTGACCCTGGCGCTGCAGCGCCTGGTGTTCCAGCGTCTGCTCAAAAGTGGCCCGGCCATCGCGATGATCGGCTCGCTGGCCATTGCCATGCTGCTGGTCGCGGCGCTGCAGGGCAGCGCGGGTACTTTTCCAAGGATGTTCGAGCTACCCCTGACGGCGCCGATCCTGTTGGGCGATGCGCGCATCACCCACACCCAACTGTACTTCTTCGCCACCACCCTCGTTCTGCTGGCGGTGTTCACCGTGGCACTGTTTCACACCCGCTTGGGGCGTGCCATGCGCGCGCTGGCCGGCAACCCGGCACTGGCCAACGCCAGTGGCCTGCACGCTGCCCGCATAACCCTGATGGTGACCTTCGCCAGTGGTGCCATCGCCGGGCTGGGCGGCGGCCTGCTGGCACTGTCCACCGGTGCCCACATCAACCTGGGGCATGACCTGCTCCTGCCGGTATTCGCGGCGGCCATCCTCGGTGGCCTTGGCAACCCCATGGGGGCGGTCGCCGGCGCCTTGTTGATCGCCTTCACCGAAACCCTGGTCACCAACCTGAACGTCGGCTGGCTGGTGGGCCGGGAGATGGCTTTCTTGCCGGTGTCCTACATCAGCGGCGCTGCGTTCCTGATCCTGCTGCTGGCATTGCTGTTCAAGCCCTACGGCCTGTTCGACCGGGAGGTGCGCCGTGTTTGATTTCCTGGTTTCCGCGCTTACCTTCGCCAGCCTTTATGGCCTGATGGCACTGGGGCTCAACCTGCAGGCCGGCTATGGCGGCCTGCTCAATTTCGGCCACATCGCCTTCGCCGGCCTGGGCGCCTACGCCACCGGCATCGCGGTCCAGGCGGGTTATTCGCCATGGCTCGGCATGGCCGTTGGTGTCCTTCTGGCCATGGGGTTGGGCGCGGGCGTGGCCCGCCTGGGGCGCAAGCTTGCTTCGGACTACTGGGGTATCGCCACCCTGGCAATCGCCGAAATCCTGCGCGTGGTGGCGACCAACGAGGGCTGGCTTACCGGTGGTGCGCAAGGCATCGGTGCGATCCCTACGCTGTTCGACGGTGTAGGCTTTCTGGTGATGATGCTGGCGCTGCTGGGTGTCGCCACGCTGCTCTGCCAGCGCCTCGCCGATGGCCGCTTCGGGCGTGCGCTGCGGCTGATGCGCGAAGAGCCGCAACTGGCCGCCTGCATGGGGTACGACCTGACCTCCCTGAAGTCGCGGGCGATCATGGCCAGCGCTGCGCTCACCGCTGTCGCCGGTTCGCTGTACGCCCATTTCATGAGTTATGTCGGCCCTGACTACCTGCTCGCCTCCGAGACGTTCCTGCTCTGGACCATGTTGATGATCGGTGGCCTGGGCAACCTGCGCGGCGTATTGCTGGGGGTGTTCCTGGTCCAGGCCGCCTATAGCCTGGTGCCGTTCGCCAAGGATTACCTGGGTTTTGACTCCGACCTTGCCGGCGCCCTGCGCCTGGGCCTGATCGGCGCGATCCTGCTGGCCTGCCTGATGTGGCGCAGTGAAGGTCTGATCCCCGAAAAAGTAAGGAAGATCGCATGAGTGCTTCGCGCCAATACCTGCTTAACGTGCAGTCGGTAGCCAAGGCCTTTGGCGGCAACCAGGTGCTGCGTGACGTCAGCTTCAACGTGCAGCGCGGCGAAATCGTCGGCCTGCTCGGGCCCAACGGCTCCGGTAAAAGCACCTTGCTCAATTGCATCACGGGTTTTGAAGCGGTCGATGGCGGCGCCATTGCGCTGGGGGCACGGCGTATCGAGCGGCTGCAGGCCCATCGTATTGTCCGCCACGGCATTGCCCGGACATTTCAGCTGCCTACCATGCCCACCAAGATGTCGGTAATCGAGGTGGCGATGGCTGCCAGCACTCGCCAGCACGGTGTGTTCGCCACCTTGCTCGGCCTTCCGGCGCTGCGCCGGGCCGAGGAGCAGGCACGAGCCAAGGCCGAGCGGCTGATCGATGAGTTGCTGCTCAGCCCTGTGCGCGACCTGCCGGCTGCGGCGCTGTCGG
Source organism: Pseudomonas sp. NPDC089758 (assembly GCF_044748705.1). Lineage (NCBI taxonomy): Bacteria > Pseudomonadati > Pseudomonadota > Gammaproteobacteria > Pseudomonadales > Pseudomonadaceae > Pseudomonas > Pseudomonas sp. NPDC089758. The sequence continues at coordinate 52,005 of NZ_JBIVGN010000006.1, read as the reverse complement.
GCGGGCAGAAGAAACTGCTGGGCATTGTCTGCGCCTTGATGGGCGAGCCTGAACTGGTGCTGCTCGACGAGCCTACCGCCGGGGTGCACCCCAACCTGCGCCGTGACCTGGTGGAGGCGCTCAAACGCCTCAATGCCCAAGGCATGACGCTGGTGATCGTCGAGCATGACATGCATTTCATCCGCGATGTCTGCAGCCGCTGCGTAGTCCTGGACCGCGGCGAGATCGTCGCTAGCTGCAGCCCCGACAAACTGGCCACCAACGCGCGGGTGATCCAGGCCTATCTGGGTGGCCGTCACAGCCCGCAAGCCCTCGAGGAGAACGCGCCATGATCGAAGTGAAGGACGTCGTCGCCGGCTACACCGCCGAGGTGGACATCCTGCGCGGCATGACATTGCATGCCGAACAGAAGGAAATCGTTACCTTGCTGGGCCCCAATGGTTGCGGCAAGAGCACCTTGCTCAAAACCATTGCCGGTTACCTGCTGCCGCGCAAGGGGCAGATCCTGCTGCAGGGGCAGGACGTGTCGCGGGTACCCGTGCATCAGAAGATCCGCCGTTGCCGGCTTGGCTTCGTGCCGCAGACCGACAACGTCTTCGCCAGCCTGAGCATCCGCGAGAATCTCCATGTGGGCGGGCACTATCAGCGGCCCCAGGACAACCAGCGACGTATCGATGAACTGTGCACGGCCTACCCGATCCTGGCCAAGAAATTCAACGCACCCGCGGCATCCATGTCCGGTGGTGAGCGGCAGATCCTCGCCCTGGCCCGGGCCCTGATGCCCAGGCCCAGCCTGCTGCTGCTCGATGAACCTTCGGCAGGCCTGTCGCCCAAAGTGCTGCTGGAAGTGTTCGAAGCCATCCAGCAGGTCCGCGATCAGGAAGGCGTGACCATCCTGATGGTGGAGCAGAACGCGATGGAGGCGCTGCGCATCTCCGACCGTGCCTACGTGCTGTCGATGGGCAGTGTAGCGTTGACCGGCAATGCTCGGGAGCTGATGCACGACCCGCAAGTCAGCGAACTGTACCTGGGAGGGCGGGTCGCCTGAGACGCTGCCAGCATTCGCGTCCTCGCGCTCCTGGGGCCGCAAATGGCGTAGCGCGTGTTTGGCCGCGCAGGGTTTGCTGCGCGGCCCTTTTTAGAGCCTTGATGATGAAATTCAACCACAAGATTCTGTTGGCCGCGGCCTTGGTCGTGGTCAGCGCCTTCGCATCGTTCACCCTGTACAACTACATCTGGCAAAAGCGCCTGCTCGGGAGCTGCAAAGCCAGCTGCGCGAGGTTGGCGCCCTGGCCGCCGACAGCGTTCACAACTGGCTGGGCGGGCGAGTACTGCTGGTGGAAAGCCTGGCACAACGCCTGGCCGACGATACCAGCGAGGCGGCTGTCGAGCAGGCATTCGGCCAGGATGTGCTGAAAAACACTTTCAACATGGTGTATCTGGCGCGCGCCGATGGCAGTTTCAGCATTCGCCCGCAGCAGGATATGCCCGCCGGGTACGATGCTCGCCAGCGCGACTGGTACCAGCGCGTGCAGGCGCGCAATGACAGCGTGCTCACCGAGCCCTATGTCAATGCCGCTACCCAGGAGATGATCATGGCTGCCGCTGCCCCGGTAGCGCGTGCCGGTGCGTTGCTTGGCGCGGTGGGCGCGGGTATGCCGATCGATACCCTGGTCCAGATCATCGGCAGCGTCGACCTGCAAGGCAAAGGCTACGCCTACCTGGTCAATGGCGCCGGGAAAATCCTGGTGCATCCCCAGACGGACCTGATCAACCGGCGTCTCGACGAACTGGACCGGGGGCAAACCCTGAAAGTCAGTCGTGATCTGCAAGAGCACGAGGTCGATGGCCAGGTTCGCATCGATACCTTCGTCCCGGTACCGGGGCTGCCGGGTGCCGACTGGTACGTCGGGCTTTCGGTGGATCGTGACCTGGCTTACCAGCAATTGCGCGACTTCAGTGGTTCGGCGTTGATCGCCATGCTGGTGTCAGTGCTGTTGGTCATGCTCGCCCTCGGTGCACTGTTGCGTATGCTGCTAAAGCCGCTGCTGCGTATGAACGTCGCCATGCAGGACATCGCCAACGGTGAGGGCGACCTTACCCAGCGCCTGCCTGCCACCGGCCGAGATGAACTGGCCCAACTGGCCAAGTCGTTCAACCTTTTCGTCGAGCGCATGCAGCGCACCATCGGCCTGGTCGCCAGTGGCAGTGTCGGCGTCGATGAAGGTGCGCGCAGTGTGGTCCAGGCCAGCCAGGCTACCCTGCGCCAGTCCAGCGAACTGCTACAGCGCAGCGACACGGTTGCCGCTGCCATCGAGCAATTGGGTGCTGCCGCCCAGGAAATCGCCGGCAATGCCGCGAATGTTTCGGTACAGAGTGCTGCGGCGCGCAACCAGGCCGAGCAGGGCCAGCGTATTCTCAGCGATGGCTCCACGGCACTGGATGCGCTCGCCGCCCAGGTTGAAACCGCCCGCGCGAGCATGGAGCAATTGGGTGACCAGACTGAAGCCATCGGCCGTATCCTTGAAGTGATTCACAGCATCGCCCAACAGACCAATTTGCTGGCACTCAACGCAGCCATTGAAGCTGCGCGAGCAGGGGAGTCTGGCCGAGGTTTTGCGGTGGTAGCGGACGAGGTGCGCCAACTGGCGCATCGCAGCCAAGGGTCGGCCAAGGAGATCCACGCCATGATCGAATCGCTGCAGGTCGGCGCCCAAGCGTCGATTGCCTCGATGGTTGCCAGCCATCGCCACGCTGAACGCAGTGTTCACGTCATCGCTCAGGCCTGCGAAGGTATCGACGCAGTGATAGGGCGTTTGGCTGATATCGATGACATGAATCAGTCCGTCGCAGCAGCCACGGATCAGCAACGTGCGGTGGTCGAGTCAATCAGTCGGGAAGTGGGCGAAATCGTCACGCTCAATCAGCATGTGCAGACGGGCCAAGAGCAGACCCTGGGGGTGTGTGAAAGGTTGGACGGGCGTTCGGGGGAGCTGCGCAGATTGGTGGCGAGCTTTCGTATCGAGAAGTAGTCCGGCGGCTCGCGTGGCCATTTAGAGGGGCTTGGCGTTTGCGATGCGCCGCGAACCGAGCGCCGAAGCGGCGCTCGATCCAAGGGTGGATAAGCAAATGGCCTTTCAGGCCATCCTCACCCCAGTGCCGGTGTACGCGGCGGCACCATGCGGCGTGAGCCGGTCGCCTCAAAGGCCGCGGCAAAACTCAACAGTGCATTGTCGCTGTAGGCACGCCCGGCGAATGTCAGCCCCACCGGCATGCCGATGTCAGCCATCACGCCCATTGGCACGGTGACGGTCGGCACGCCCAGATGGCGAATGGCGAGGTTGCCGTTGGCCACCCAGATGCCGTTGCTCCAGGCGATGTCCGCCGAGGCTGGGTTCACGTCGGCGTCGGCCGGGCCGACATCGGCCACGGTGGGGAACAGCACCGCATCGAGGCCTTGAGCGTCCATCCAGTCTTCCAGGTCCAGTTTGCGCGTCTTTTCCAGGCCGCGCAGCCCGTCTGGCAGGGTTTCGATCTGGTCCCAGCCCTTCAAGCCGCGTTTGGCCATGTTGACGTACTCGTCCATGCCGGCGGCCAGGTCGTCTTCACGGTTGGGCAGGGTGCCTGGGTCGTGGGGGAAAATCAGCGGGCCGTCGACATCGGCCAGGCGGTTGAGCTTGGGGTCGTTATTGGCGCGCAGGAAATCGTCGAAGCCCCAGCCGGACAGTTCCCACAGCTCGTCATGCAGGAACGCCTTGCTGACGATGCCGCGGTTGTACACGGTCGGTGCGCCGGGGCGATCGCCCTCGCAGTTGGAAACCAGCGGGAAATCCACCTCGACCACTTCCGCGCCCGCTGCTTCCAAGGCCTGGCGCGCCTGTTGCCACAGCTCGATGACCGTGGCACGGGTGTTGATGCGCTGGCCGGTCGGGCCACCGATGCCAGGTTTTTCGGACGTGCCGGCCTCGGGGTCGGCATTGATGTACATGCGCGGTACGCCGAAACGCTTGCCCTTGAGCGCGCTGGCGTCAACCGCCAGGTCCAGGTAGGACGCCGGGCGGACCGAAGAGGCCGCCGGGATTGGCACCCAAGGCTGCAGGCGCCAGAGGTCGCCGCGCTTGTCGGCATCGTCGGCAACCACCACATCGAGCACTTCCAGCAGGTCGGCCATGGTACGGGCGAAAGGTACTACCACGTCCATGGTCGGTGTCAGCGGCCAGTTGCCGCGCACCGAAATGACCCCGCGCGAAGGGGTGTAGGCGCACAGGCCGTTGTTGGAGGCCGGGCCACGGCCACTGGACCAGGTTTCCTCGGCCAGGCCGAAGGCGCTGAAGCTGGCAGCGGTGGCGGTGCCGGCGCCGTTGGATGAGCCGGAGGCGAACGGTGCGGTCAGGTAGTTGGCGTTGTATGGGCTTTCGGCACGGCCATAGACGCCGCGCTGCATGCCACCGTTGGCCATGGGCGGCATGTTGGTCTTGCCCAGGCAGATGGCGCCGCCGGCGCGCAGGCGCTCGACGGTGAACGCGTCGCGCTGGGCTACCAGGTCCTTGAACGCCGGGCTGCCGGATGCCGCGGTCAGGCCCTTGACCAGGTAGCTGTCCTTGGCGGTGTAAGGGATGCCGTCGAGCGGGCCGAGCAGTTCGCCGCGGGCGCGGCGCGCGTCGGACGCCTCGGCCTCTTTGATCGCCTCGGGGTTGCGTACGACCACAGCGTTCAGCGCAGTGGGGGTATCGGCTCCATCGTAGGCGTCGATGCGCGCCAGGTAGGCCTTGACCAGCTCGACCGCCGTCGTGCGGCCCTGTTCGAGCGCATCGCGCAGCTCGGCAATGGAAACCTCGGTTACCTCGATCATGCTTTCACCAAAATGTGTGCAGGTGGGGGCTTTTGCGAGGAGTGTACAAGAAGGGCTGGGCGGAAGCAGGTTTGCGCGGGGGCAAATGGTTTTTTGCAGCGGGGCATTGTCGGGCACTGCGGCGGCCGGCGTGCCCGGCGAAGGGCCGCCAGGCGGCCCTCACGCGTTTAATCCAGGTCCGCTGCCGAATGGCGCTCGGGCACCTGGCTGGCTTCGTCCCCCCAAGTGCGGTTGACCCGGGTGCCTCGCTGCACGGCCGGGCGCTGCGCGATTTCCTCGGCCCAGCGTTGCACCTGCGGGTATTCATGCACGGCAAGGAACTCTGCTGCGTCATACAGGTTGCCGCGCACCAATTGGCCATACCACGGCCATACGGCGATATCGGCGATGCTGTACTCGTCGCCACCCAGGTAGCGGCTTTGCGCGAGGCGCCGTTCGAGCACATCCAGCTGGCGCTTGGCTTCCATGGTGAAGCGGTTGATGGCGTATTCGAACTTTTCCGGGGCATACACGTAGAAGTGACCAAAGCCCCCACCCAGATAAGGCGCAGAACCCATCTGCCAGAACAGCCAGTTCAGGGTTTCGGTACGCGCGGCCGCACCGCTGGGCAGGAAGGCCGCGAATTTCTCGGCCAGGTACAGCAGGATCGAGCCCGATTCGAATACCCGCACCGCTGGCTCGACGCTGCGGTCGAGCAGGGCGGGGATCTTCGAGTTGGGGTTGACCTCAACGAACCCGCTGGAGAACTGGTCACCTTCGCCAATGCGGATCAACCAGGCGTCATACTCGGCGCCGCTGTGGCCCAGAGCCAGCAGTTCCTCAAGAAGGATGGTGACCTTCACACCGTTTGGGGTGGCCAGCGAGTACAGCTGTAGCGGACGCTTGCCGACAGGTAACGCCTTGTCGTGGGTAGGGCCGGCGATGGGGCGGTTGATGCTGGCGAACTGGCCGCCGGAGGCAGCTTCGTTACGCCAGACCTTGGGTGGAAGGTAGGGGGGATTGTTCATGCGGGGCTCCTTGAGTGGCGCAAACGGTCACATACAGGCGTTGACCTGCATCTATGCCACGGGTTCGCAGAAAAGTGCAACGCACCTAGCGCCCACGCCGCCGCGACACGCGCGCCTCGATGTTCTTGCGGCCAATCAGCAGCGGCGGTTTTTCCACTACCGGCTCGTCGGCCAGCCATTTGTACATCACCAGGCAATCCACCAGGCCCAGGCGGGCATGGCGGTAAGCCTTGGGCAAGCGGCCGACGGTCTCGAAGCCCAGTTTGTGCCACAGCGCCACGGCCACTTCATTGCTGGCCACCACCGAGTTGAACTGCAGCGCCAGGAAGCCTTCCTGGCGCGCCAGTTTCTGTGAATGCTCGCACATCAGCCTGGCCACGCCACGGCCACGGGCGGCTTCGTCAACCATGTAGCCGCAGTTGCCGACATGGGCGCCGGGGCCCGCGGCATTGGCCTTGAGGTAGTACGACCCCAGCAACACACCGTCCTGCTCGGCCACCAGCGTGCGCAAGGGCAGCTCCAACCATAGCTGGCGCGCCTGTTCGAAGCTCAGGGCGGGGTCGTAGGCGTAGGTTTCGCGGGCCTGGACAACGGCCTGGAAGGTGGGCCAGAAACGCTCGAAATCCTCGGGCGTCATGGGGCGGATGTGGATCATGGCGGCAAAGGCTCCCGGCCCATTCAGATATAGATGAACACCAGAACCAAGGCCGCCACCACCAGCCACTTCTCCAGGTAGTAGCGCATGCGGTTGCGTTTTTTCAGTGCCTTGCCCCGTTCGCGGATCTTGTAGATCCGGGTGAACAGGCGGTTGATGCCGCCAGTCTTGTCATTGGCATTGTTCGGCGCTGCCGCGGCAGCCATGACATTGCGGCTGAACCAGCGGTTGAACGCAGTCGCCCAGCGGTATTTCAGCGGGCGCTCGATGTCGCAGAACAGAATGATCCGGTTGTGCTCGGTGGTGTTGGCGGCGTAGTGGATGTAGGTCTCGTCGAACACCACGGCTTCGCCGTCACGCCATGAGTACTTCTCGCCATCCACATCGATGTAGCAGCCATCGTCGTTCGGCGTGTCCAGGCCCAGGTGGTAGCGGTACGAGCCGGCATACGGGTCGCGGTGGCGCACCAGCTTGGCGCCCGGCGGCAAGGTCGCGAACATGGCTGCCTTGACCGAGCCGATGCCTTGCAGCAACTCGGTGGTGCGTGGGCACAGGTTCATCGCAGACGGGTGGCTTTCGCCGTACCATTTCAGGTAGAAGCGCTTCCAGCCGGTCTTGAAGAAGGAATTGAAGCCAACGTCGTCGTAATTGTCGGACTTCTTGATCTCGCCAACATGCAGCAACTGCTGGGCCTCCTGGCGGATTTCCTGCCAGTGATCCTTGAGTGGCTGCAGCTCGGGGAAGGCCTCGACCGGCAGGTAGGGTTTGGCCGGGTGCCTGGAGAACAGGTAAAGGAAGCTGTTGACCGGGGCCAGGAAACTGGAGTGGTCACCCAACTGGCGGGTGAGCTTGTGGCGTACCCGACCGCGCAGATGAACATAGGCGATCGAGAGGGCGAAGATGAGTACGAGTGCAATTTTCATGGACGATTACTTGTCGAAAAATGGCCATGCGCCATGGCATAAGCCCGCCAGCATAAACAATCATGGGGGGAGTTTGTACAGATAGTTTGCACCGTGGTTGGCGAGATTTGCGGCCGACCAAGGTGCAATGGCCGCAGTATGCGCAAACGTTTAACGTAAAGGAGCCCGCATGGTTCAGGACCCGCGCCTCACAGGCGCCCCCTTCAAACGGCTGTTTTTCGCCCTGCCGGTCACCGACACCCAGCAGCGTGCGATCGCCCAGTGGCGGCGTGGCCTCCAGCTGCGTAGTGGCAAACCGGTGCCGAGTGCCAACTTCCACCTGACCTTGATGTTTCTAGGCGATGTGGATGCCGTGCAGGTGCCGGCGATTTGCGCTGCGGTGGACAACCTGGCGCGTCCCGATGCCCCCCTGCGCCTGCTGCTCGATCAGCTCAAGGTCTGGCCCCGGGCAAACGTGCTCGTGCTCGAGCCGCAGCAGCCCCCGGCGGCGCTGCGCCAATTCGTCTATGGGCTGCAGCAGGCACTGCTGCCCATGGGCTTTGCCGAGCAGGCCCGTGAGTACCGGCCACACCTGACCCTGTCACGGGACTTTCGCGGCCAGGTGCCCGAGGCCAGCGTGGCCCCCGACTTTTTCATTACAGCCCGGCACTTCACGCTCTACGAATCGCGCAAAGGCCAGTACCTGCCGCTGGCGCAGTGGCCGTTGACGCCCTGAGGCGGGTACTGGTCGATCTGCCGCCATGCTTGCGCGGCAATCACGACGGGGTGCTCGTGGCTGCCCGCCGTCATACAGGCAAACTCTGATAGGCCTGCTCATCCCCCGGGCTACGGGCAAACTGGCGTTTGTACTCGCGGCTGAACTGCGAAGTGCTCTGGTAGCCCACGCGATGCGCCGCTTGCGCCACACCCAGCCCTTCGCCGATCAGCATCTGTTGCGCCTTGAGCAGCCGCAGGCGCTTGAGGTATTGCATCGGCGCCATGTCGGTGCAGCGCTTGAAGTGCTCGTGGAAGGTCGACACGCTCATGTTCGCCCGTGCAGCCAACGCTTCCACGCTCAGCGGCTCGGTGTAGTGTTCACGCAGGTGAGCAAGGGCGGCGCCGATGCGCGCGAAATGCCCCTGCTGTTCGACCAACGCCCGCAACACCCCGGCCTGGGGCCCGCGCAGTGCGGTGTACAGAACCTCGCGCACCCGCGCCGGGCCGAGCACCTTGGCATCTGTCGGATCCTGCAGGCAGCGTAACAGCCGCTCGACGCACTCGCGCATGGGCGCATCCAGCGCTGCCGAAGTCATCGATTGCGGCGTCTGCGCCTGCACTGCAGGGTCAGGCGCCAGCGCCATGCTTTGTACCAGTTCACCCAGCACGCCGCGGTCGATGTCCACCGCAACGCCCAGTAACGGCGCTTCGGCGGTGGCGAAGGTTTCGCACATGAACGGCACCGACAGCGCCTGCACGAGGTAATGCCCGGCGCCATACTCCAGCGTGCGCGGGCCAAGGCGCGCCAGCTTGCTGCCCTGGGCCAGGATCATCAGGCTGGGTTCATAGATCTGCGGGCTGCTGGCCACGTAATGGTCCCAGCTCAACACCTGGACTTGTGGCAGATGAGTGGGCACGAAGCCCGGGCGTGTGGCCAGGCTGCGGATCAGGGCGCACAGCGGGGCGTTGGCGTCGACGTGGCGGGTCAGTTGCATGATGGACCATGGGCAGAGAATCAGACACTTGCATCATCTCAGATCCGAGGCTCGGCGCCAGGTGGCTCAGGCCAGGTTCGGAGAATCAGGCATTCACCTCGGAGGATTTGCTGTGGGCGGGAAGGGCGAGGACGGGGAAAATATACCGCCTGAATCGTTTCACTGTCACCTGAGGTCTTGTATGTACACTGCTATCGGTTACGCCGCGCAAACCCCGACCAGCCCCCTGGCGCCCATGACCTTCGAGCGTCGCAGCCCGCGCCCGGACGATGTCGCCATCGAGATCCTCTACTGTGGCGTCTGCCACTCCGACATCCATCAGGCCCGCAATGAGTGGGGCATCGCCGTGTACCCGCTGATGCCCGGCCACGAGATCATCGGCCGCGTCACGGCGGTGGGCGAGAAGGTATCGGCGCACAAGGTCGGTGACCTGGTCGGCGTCGGCTGCATGGTCGACTCCTGCCGCCACTGTGAGGCTTGCGCCAAGGACCTGGAGCAATACTGCCTGGAAGGCCCGACCATGACCTACGCCACCCCGGACCGGGTCGATGGCAGCAATACCATGGGGGGTTACTCCAGCAGCATCGTGGTCAGCGAGCACTTCGTGGTGCGCATCCCGGCTGGCATGGACCTGCCCAGCGCGGCGCCGATTCTGTGCGCCGGTATCACCACCTACTCGCCGCTCAAGCACCATGGCGTCGGCCCTGGCCACAAGGTCGGCATTCTTGGCATGGGTGGCCTGGGGCACATGGGCATCAAGCTGGCCAAGGCGTTGGGCGCTGAAGTAACCCTGTTCACCCGCTCGCAGGCCAAGGCTGATGAAGCCCGTCGCCAAGGCGCCGACCATGTGATCGTCTCCACCGATGCCGAGCAGATGCGCGCCGCTGCCGGGCGCTTCGACTTCCTGCTCGATACCATCCCGGTGCAGCACGACTTGAACCCGTACCTGGAGACGCTGAAGTTCGATGGCGTGCATATCCTGGTGGGCCTGATCGAGCCGATCGACCCGGCGCTGCACGCGGCCAACCTGGTGATGAAGCGCCGGGTGCTGGCGGGCTCGCTGATTGGCGGTATCGCCGAGACCCAGGAAGTACTGGATTTCTGTGCCGAGCACGATATCCGCTGCGATATCGAGATGCTGGATATCCGTAATATCAACCAGGCTTATGAGCGCATGATCGCCGGTGATGTGAAGTACCGTTTCGTGATCGACATGGCGACGCTGCAGGGCTGATCCTTCCCAGCCACGCGTTGCCCCCAGACCCTCCGGGCGATCGGGTCTGGGGGCGGCGCCCATTCCCCTGTGCGCGCCTGGTTGTGAGGTGCGCTGTTGACGCGTACCATGCCGGCATTCCCTCCAATAACAAACCCGTGCCTCAGCGCGGCCGATACTTGGCCCCTGACGCGCGTCTTTTCGCCTTGCCTGCGGAGAATAGAATTCGCCCCATGAACGGACCCATCCCCACCAACCTGCCGCCAACCGCCGGCGGCGGCAGCTGGCTGAGTGTGATCGCCCTGGCCCTTGCGGCTTTCATCTTCAACACCACTGAGTTCGTCCCGGTGGCGCTGCTCAGCGACATCGGCCGCAGTTTCGACATGAGCACCGCTCAGGTCGGCCTGATGCTGACTATCTATGCCTGGGTGGTGGCCTTAGCCTCGCTGCCCATGATGCTGCTCACGCGCAATATCGAGCGTCGGCGCCTGCTGTTGTGCGTGTTCGTGGTGTTCGTGGTCTGCCACCTGCTGTCGTGGCTGTCGCAAAGTTTTGCGGTACTGCTGCTGAGCCGCATCGGCATCGCCCTGGCCCATGCCGTGTTCTGGTCCATCACCGCCTCGCTGGCCGTGCGTGTGGCGCCGCCAGGCCAGCAGGCCAAGGCGTTGGGCTTGCTGGCTACCGGTACGACCCTGGCAATGGTCCTGGGCATCCCGCTGGGGCGCGTGGTCGGCGAAGCGCTGGGCTGGCGGGTCACCTTCCTCAGCATTGCCGGGGTGGCGCTGGCCACCATGCTTTGCCTGGTGAAATCGCTGCCGCTTTTGCCCAGCCAGAACTCCGGCTCGCTGCGCAGCTTGCCGATCCTGTTCAAGCGCCCGGCGCTGGTGATCACGTATGTGCTGGTGACCCTGGTGATCACCGCGCAATTCACGGCGTACAGCTACATCGAGCCGTTCGCCCTGCAGGTGGCGCAGATCAGTGGTGAGCGCATCACCTTGTTGCTGCTGCTGTTCGGCGGGGCGGGGGTGTTTGGCTCGGTGCTGTTCAGCCGCTACAGCGAGCGCTTTCCGCATGGCCTGCTGGTAGGCTCGATCGGCTTGCTGGCGGCGTGCCTGCTGCTGCTGTTGCCTTTGGCGGGCAACTTCTATCTGTTTGCCGGGCTGAGCATGTTCTGGGGCGTCGCGATCCTCAGCTTCAGCCTGTCGCTGCAGTCCAAGACGCTGAAGCTGGCGTCCGATGCCACGGACGTGGCGATGGCGTTGTTTTCGGGCATCTATAACATCGGCATTGGCGGCGGGGCGCTGCTGGGCAGTATTGTCAGCAGCCAGATGGGTGTGGCCTCCATCGGGTGGGCCGGCGGCACTGTGGCGGTGGTCGGGTTGCTGCTGGCCTTGGCCAGCACCCGACGCTTTCGCGAGGCCCTGCGTCATTGATTGATGGTGCCGGCCCTGTCGTCGGCTTGCTGCCGACAGGGCCGGTACAGCCTACCTTCGGCTCAGCCAAGCAGCGCGGCCCAGGCCGACACCAGCAACATGCCCGCCAACCCTCGGTTGAACCACAGTAACCGCTCCGGCGTCTGCAACCAGCGTGCACTTCCGACCCCCAACAGTGCCCAGGCCGTCATGCACGGCAGGGCAATCACGAGAAACACCAGTGCCAATTGCCACACCGGCAGTGACGGCGCGGCGAACACCCCGATCACCGCCACTGCCATCAGCCACACTTTCGGGTTGACCACTTGCAGCGACGCGGCACTGAGGGCGCCGAAAGGCTTGGCTGCACTGACATCCAAGGGCTGCCCCGCGCTGCGTAAAATGCGCCACGCCAGCCAGCTCAACCACAGTACGCCGGCCCAGCTCATCACCTGCTGGGCCAGCGGGTGACGCATCAGCCACTCACCAAGGCCCAGGCCGACCAGCAATACGACCGCTGCCGCCGCACTGCAACCCGCCAGGATCGGCGCCACACTCGCGCGCAGGCCCTGCCGTGCGCCATGGCCTAGGATCAGCAGGTTGGTCGGCCCTGGGCTGATGCTGGCGACCAGGGCGAAGAGCATGAACGGCAACAACGAATGCGACATGGTGAACGGCTCCTATTGAACAGGGCACCATGCTGGCCGATTGCTGCGTGTCAGTCTGGAAGGTTTGAGCAGCGGCGCCGGTAGTCCGCGGGGGTGAGCCGGTAGGCACGGCGGAACCAGCGCCCCAGGTGGCTCTGGTCAGCGAAGCCCAGGGCCATGGCCACTTCGGTCGGGGTCCGGCCTTGGGCAAGCAGACGTCGGGCGCGCGCCAGGCGCAGCTGGATCAGATAGGCGTGCGGCGCCAGGCCAAATGCAGCCTTGAAGGCACGGGTCAGGCGGAAGCGGTCCACGCCGCAGGCCAGTGCCAGGTCGTCGAGGCCGATGTCCTGATCGAGGTGTGCATGCAGGTAGTCGCGTGCCCGCTGGGCGGTCAGCGGCAGGCGCGGATCGGGGTTCAGGCGTTTGCGCCAGTGCAGGTGGCCGGTAAGGCAACTGAGCAGGTCATCGGTGGCGGTTTGCCGCACGATGCGCAGCTCCCCGCCATGCACCGCCTGAAAGGCGAGGGTGGTGGCGCGGGCAAGCTGGCGATCATCGCACAGCGTATCGGCGAAGCTTGGCAGGCTGTCACTGGGCGCTTGCTCGAACAGCACGCGCAGCTCCGCCTCCAGCCAGGTCGGCTCCAGGTACAGGGTCGAATAGGTAAAACCTTCTGCCGTTGGCGCATCGCCGTCGTGAATGTCGCCTGGCTCGAGCAGGAACACCTGCCCGGGTGTGCTGTGATGGCGTGTACGCCGGCAGTGGAACTGCTGCACACCCTGCTCGGTGACGCCGACCAGAAAGCTCTCATGCCAGTGCGGGTCGTAGGCGTGGCCAACGAAATGCGCACGCACCGACTCGATGCCGGTGTCGGCGTCTTGCTTGAGGTCGATCCAGTCTGGCATGGCGGCAAGGCTGCAGAAGGTAGGGCAGTTCACCTTAATGCAGAATCCGCCCTGCGTTTAGAATAATTGTGCACAGCAGGCTTCAGCGCGGCTGCTGCGCGGCGAAACGCTCGCGCAGCCATAGATGCAACTGCGATACCGCAGGCGACAGCTGCTTGCGGTGTGGGCACACCAAGGTTACCGGGCTCAGTTCGCCCGGGTGCTCCGGCAGCAGCACTTGCAGCTCGCCAGTTGCCACATTGGCGCTGACATCCAGCCACGATTTGTAGGCGATACCCTCGCCAAGGATGGCCCAGCGCCGCACCACATCGGCATCGTCGCTGAACAGTGGGCCACTCACCTGAACGGTACGGTTGCCCAGCCGCCACTTGTCGTAGATACGCCCCTGTTGCAGGTAAAGCAGGCACGCATGCTGCTGCAAGTCATCCAGCGTCTGCGGCCGCCCGTGACGCGCCAGGTAGGCCGGCGAGGCCACCAGCACACGACGATTCCACGGTGCCAGGGGCAGGGCGATGTAGTTGGCTTCTTCGTTCAGGCCATAGCGTATGGCCACGTCCACCGGGTCGCGGAACAGGTCGGCGACTTGGTCGGACAGGTGCAGGCGCAGGGTCAGTTCAGGGTGCTCGCGGCGGAAATCACTCAACCATGGCAGCAGGATATTGCGCCCAAGGTCCGAGGGCGCCGACACCTGCAGCACCCCACGCAGGGTGCTGTTGGCGCCGTGCAGGTTCTCCCGGCCTTGGCGCAGGCTTTGCAGCACGCTGAGCGCGGTAGGCAGGTACAGCTCGCCCTCGGCTGTCAGGCGCAGGCTGCGGGTGGTCCGTGCGAACAGGCGCACGTCGAGGTCACGCTCCAAGCGTTTGATGGCAGCGGCGACCTGCCCGGGCAGCAGGTCGGCCTCGTGGGCGGCGGCGGTGAAACTGCCCAGTGCGCTGCTGCGCACGAACAGTTCGAGGTCGGTGATGCGGAGCATTTTCACTCCATGGGTGAAAGTGTTGCTGCATTTTGCTGCTTTTTTTGATTGGCAGGAAAGATAATATGCGCCGCACGTCCCGTTCCGCTTAAGGAGTTGCAACATGGATACCGTTTCTCTGGCCAAGGGCCGCTACACCACCAAGGCCTACGATGCCGCGCGCAAGATCCCTCAGGCCACCATCGACGCCTTGCTCGAGCAGCTGCGCCACAGCCCATCCTCGGTCAACTCGCAGCCATGGCACTTCATCGTGGCCGACAGCGCAGAGGGCAAGACACGCCTGGCCAAGAGCACCCTGGACGGTTTTGCCTACAACACGCCGAAGATCCTCGATGCGTCCCATGTGATCGTGTTCTGTACCCGCACCGACATGACCGAAGCACACCTGGACGCCGTGCTCGACCAGGAAGCGGCCGACGGACGTTTTCGCGATGATCAGGCCCGTGCCGGCCAGAACCAGAGCCGTCGCCATTATGTGAGCCTGCACCGCTACGACCAGAAAGACCTGCAGCACTGGATGGAGAAGCAGACTTACCTGGCCCTGGGCACTGCATTGCTCGGCGCTGCCGCCCATGGGCTGGACGCAACGCCGATCGAAGGTTTCGACAGCAAGATCATGGATGCCGAACTGGGCCTGCGTGAGCAGGGGTACACCAGTGTGGTGGTGCTGAGCCTGGGTTACCGTAGCGAGTCGGACTTCAATGCCGGGCTGAACAAATCGCGCCTGCCGGCTTCGAAGGTCTTCACCTTCCTTTGAGGGAGGCCGTTGCAGCAAGCGGTAACGCCAGGTTCACCACAAGGCCAGCGAAGCGCCCGCAACTGAGCGTTCGAACACCTCGATCGCTTTGTCCACCTCTGCTTCGCTGGTAAACCGCCCGATGCTCAAGCGCACGCTTTTGCGCGCCTGCGCCTCATCCAGCCCCAGCGCCAGCAGTACATGCGACGGCGCGTGACTCGCCGAGTTGCACGCCGAGGTGCTCGATAGCGCCAGTTCACTGGCCAGCGTCAGGCTGTTGAAGCCCGGGGCCTCGATACAGAGGTTCAAGGTATGCGCTACGCGCTGGCGGGCGCAGCCGTTGAGGCGGACCCCAGGCACGGCCAGCAGCCCTTCGCGCAGCCGCCGGGCGAGCTGCTCGATGCGCTGGTGCTCGCTGTCGCCAGGCTGGCCGGCCAGGGCGAAGGCGCTGCCCATGCCAACGATCTGATGGGTAGGTAGGGTGCCTGAGCGCAGGCCAAGCTCATGGCCACCCCCGTGGATCTGGGCGCGCATCCAGGCGCGTGCGCGAGGGCCGACATACAGCGCGCCAATGCCTTTTGGCCCATAGACCTTATGGGCAGAAAACGACATCAGGTCTACCGCCATCGCCCGCAACTCGATGGCCAGCTTGCCCACCGCCTGGGCCGCATCCACGTGCAGCAGGGCGCCATGGGCACGCACGCGCTCGCCAATGGCAGCGAAATCGGTGACGGTGCCCAGTTCGTTGTTGACTGCCATCAGCGAGACCAGGCGGGTATCCTCGCGCAGGGCCGCCTGTACGTCGTAGGGCTGAATCAGGCCGGCAGCGTCCGGGGCCAGGCGGGTGACTGCCCAGCCCTGGCGCTCCAGTTCGCTGACGGTATCGAGTACGGCCTTGTGCTCTAGTGCACTGGTGATCAGGTGGCCTGGCTGGCCGATGCCTTGCGCGATGCCTTTGAGCGCAAGGTTGTTGGACTCGGTGGCGCCCGATGTCCACACCAGGTCTTCAGCGCTCGCCCCGACACGCTCGGCCACTTGCTGGCGAGCCTGCTCCACGGCCTCGCGAGCCCGCTGGCCGTAGGCGTGACCCGAGGAGGCGGGGTTGCCGAAGTTCACCTGGCGGCCGAGGCAGGTGAGCATGGTTTCAATGACGCGGTCGTCTACCGGTGTGGTGGCGGCGTAGTCGAAATAGAGTGGGGCGCTGGGCATGGCATTGGGTCCGTAGCTGTCGCCGCGGGTTCGGCGATCCTGACAGCAAGCGTACCCCGGGCGCTGCGAAAATTTTTGCCCTTGTTTTCATGGTTTACCCGTTTCTGTAGAAAACTATTCTCCAAAAGTGACCGATCGTAGGTTGTTTCATAAGCTAGGCCGACGCTCAAGCGCTTTCCAAACTCCGCTCTTCTTCAGCCACTACCCGTTGGCACAACTCGATGATCTGCTCGCGCATCCAACGGTTGGCCGGATCCTGGTCGGTGCTTTCGTGCCAGTACAGGTGCGTCTCGAGCGCAGGCACTTCCACCGGCAAAGGCTGGTAGCGCAATTGGTGGCGGCGGGCGAACCGTTCTGGCACGGTCATCGCCATGTCTGTCTGTTGCAGCACCTGGGAAGCCATCAGGTAATGCTGCGAGCGCAGGGCGACTTTGCGTTGCACACCCATCTTGCCTAGCGCCAGGTCGACATAGCCCAGGCCGTTTCGGCGGCTGGAGATATGGATATGGGTCATGCCCAGGTAGCTCTCGACGGTGAGCTTGGCGTCGGCCAGCGGGTGACCCTGGCGTACGGCGCAGACGTAGCGGTCCTGCATCAGCTTGACATGGCGCACCTGCGGATCGGTGTTCAACGGCGCGTCGACGGCAAAGTCCAGGCGCCCTGCAGCCAGCTCCTTGGTAGTTTCACGGCGCTTGCACAGGAAGCTCTCGATCAGCACCGCAGGCGCCAGGCGCCGTAGGCGCTGGAACAGCGGGGGCAGGATCACCGCTTCGGTCAGGTCGGTCATGCTGATGCGGAAGGTCTTGTTGGCCTGCTGCGGGTTGAAGATGCGGCTTTCCTGCACCGAGGTGCGCAGCAGCGCCAAGGCGTTGCGCACCGGGCCGATGATGTTCTGCGCCATGGGGGTCGGCACCATGCCCTGGGCGGTGCGCACGAACAACGGGTCGTTGAAGGTTTCGCGAAGGCGCGAGAGCGCGTTGGACACCGCTGGCTGGGTAATGCCGACGATCTGCCCGGCGCGGGTCAGGTTGGCTTCGGTATAGATGGCATCGAAGACGATGAACAGGTTCAGGTCGACCTTGCTGAGGTTCATGGGCGCCGCTCTTTGTTGGAATTATCGGCCGATCATATATCGGTTATGAATGTTTATACACGCAGAAAATAGACTAGGTGGATTGAGCTGCGCTGCTCTAGGCTCTGCCCATGTACTTCGAACCGTGAAGGTAGCCCCGATGGATTTCGCCTATTCACCCAAGGTCCAGGCTCTGCGCGAGCGCGTCACCGCGTTCATGGATGCCCATGTCTATCCCGCCGAGCCAGTGTTCGAGCGCCAGGTCGCAGAAGGTGACCGCTGGCAACCTACCGCAATCATGGAGGAGCTCAAGGCCAAGGCCCGCGCCGAGGGCTTGTGGAACCTGTTCTTGCCGGAGTCGCAGTACGGTGCCGGCCTGAGCAACCTGGAGTACGCGCCCCTGGCCGAGATCATGGGCCGCTCGCTGCTGGGGCCGGAGCCCTTCAACTGTTCGGCGCCGGACACGGGCAACATGGAAGTGCTGGTGCGCTATGGCAGCGAGGCGCAGAAGCAGCAGTGGCTGGAGCCGCTGCTGCGGGGCGAGATTCGCTCGGCATTTGCCATGACCGAACCTGACGTAGCCTCCTCGGACGCCACCAACATGGCCGCCACTGCCGTGCGTGACGGTGATCAGTGGGTGATCAATGGCCGCAAGTGGTGGACCTCCGGGGCCTGCGACCCGCGTTGCAAGGTGATGATCTTCATGGGCCTGTCCAACCCTGACGGGCCGCGCCACCAGCAGCACTCGATGGTGCTGGTGCCGACTGACGCACCGGGGGTGAAGATCGTTCGGCCGTTGCCTGTGTTCGGTTACGACGACGCCCCCCATGGCCACGCCGAGGTGCTGTTCGAGAACGTGCGTGTGCCCTACGAAAATGTGATCCTTGGTGAGGGGCGCGGCTTTGAGATCGCTCAGGGGCGCCTGGGCCCAGGCCGTATTCACCACTGCATGCGCTCGGTCGGCATGGCCGAACGGGCGCTGGAGTTGATGTGCCGGCGCTCGGTCGAGCGCACGGCGTTCGGCCGGCCGCTGGCACGGCTGGGCGGCAATGTCGACAAGATCGCTGATTCACGCATGGAAATCGACATGGCGCGGCTGCTGACCCTGAAGGCGGCGTACATGATGGACACGGTCGGCAACAAGGTGGCGCGCAGTGAGATCGCCCAGATCAAGGTGGTGGCGCCGAATGTCGCCTTGAAGGTGATCGACCGTGCCATTCAGCTCCATGGTGGTGCTGGGGTGAGTGGGGATTTCCCGCTGGCATACATGTACGCGATGCAGCGTACCTTGCGCCTGGCTGACGGGCCGGATGAGGTGCACCGGGCGGCGATCGGCAAGTATGAGATCGGCAAATATGTGCCGGTTGAAATGTTGCGTAGCGGGCGGTGAGCGCGGCCTCGATAAACGCTTGTTCGGTGTTCTGAAAGCAATGTACGCAGCAGATGCAGGGGGTCAGACCCGCAATTGCGGGTCTTCTTCCTTTTTGGCGCTTTCGGGCTGCGTGGGTGGGAGCTGCTCCCCTTGCACGTCGCCCACGACCGCTTTCTCGCCGCGGGTCTTGATCAGCGACACCACGACCCCACCGAGCAACAAGCCGAAAGTCACGCCCAGCGACAGCAGTGCCGGCACCTTGCCGACCATACCGTGGTAGAAGATCTTGCAGCCAATGAAGATCAGCACCAGCGCCAGCGCGTACTTGAGGTACACGAAGCGGTGCATCAATGCCGACAGGCCAAAGTACAGCGAGCGCAGACCCAGAATGGCAAAGATGTTCGAGGTGTAGACGATGAACGGGTCCTGCGTGATGGCGAAGATTGCCGGCACGCTGTCGACCGCAAACACCAAATCGGCCAGCTCGATCAGCACCAGCGCGAGGAACAGCGGTGTGGCATAGCGCAATGCCTTGCTCTCGCCTGGCGGGGTGAGGCGCACGAAGAAGTGTGAACCATGAATCTGGTCGGTCACGCGCATGTGCCGCTTGACGAATTTGAGTACCGGGTTGTTGGCCAGGTCGGGGTGGCTGTCTTCTTTCGAGAACGCCATTTTTATCCCGGTAAACAGCAGGAATGCCCCGAAGATGTACAGTACCCATTCAAAGTTCTGCACCAGTGTCGCGCCCACGCCGATCATGATCGCGCGCAGGAACACCACACCCAGAATGCCCCAGAACAGTACCCGATGCTGGTAACGGCGGGGGATGGCGAAGAAACCGAAGATCATCGCCATGACGAACACGTTGTCCATCGACAAGGACTGTTCGACCAAAAAGCCGGTGTAGAACTCAAGCGCCGACTGCGCGCCCAGTTCGTACCAGACCCACGCGCCGAACAACACGCCCACGCTGAAATAGCCCGAGTACAGCAGCAGGCTTTCGCGCATTTCGATTTCGCGTTCTTTGCGGTGCAGCACACCCAGGTCGAGTACCAGCAGGCCGATGACGATGGCCAGGAACACCAGCCACAACCAGGTGCTGGTGCCGAGAAATGGGGTTGTGAGAAAGGTCTGTAGAGCTGTCATGAGCCCCTCCTTGATTGTCGACGTTGCATGGCAACAGTGATCCGACATGGCGGCGCGCAGCCGTCAGAGGGGCCCGGTATCACATGGATTTGAGCCTAGCCCCATTTCCCTGTGATGCCGAGTGGCGTGCTGTTACAAATTTTTGCCTGAGCCCGTGCGCGGCGGCCTGCCTCAGTACACCCAAACCTCCACCCGGCGGTTACGCAAGCGCCCCTGTTCCAGCTCGTTACCCGCGACCGGCAGCTCGTCGCCCATGCCGGTGACCTCCAGCACTTCCACGCCATCGCGCGCCAGTTCACGGCGTACCGCCTGTGCTCGCAGGCGCGAGAGCAGGGCGGCGCGGCCTGGTGTTTCCTTGGGATCGCCAAAGCCGACCAGCACCGCCTTGCTTTGCAGCTTGCCGGCCTGGCGCAGGTAGTCGGCGACCCGCTGTACATCGCGCAGGGCTTTGTTGTCGAGGCTGGCGCTGCCTTCCTGGAAGCGGAAGTTGACGCTCAGGCGTTGCGCTTGCTGGGCCAGGTTGCGGTAGCGCGGTGGCATGTCGGCTTGCGCCGGCACTGCAAGGGGCCGGATCTGCTGTGAAACGAACCCCTGCTCAGCGACGATCGACTGGCCAGCAGGGCTTTGCGCGAACTCCGCCAGGGCCTTGGCCTGAGGTTTGGCGTTGGCGGGCAGATACAGATACAGCCGGCGCGAGAGGGGGTAGTCCTCGCTGGCCACTTGCGGGCGCTCAGGTAGCATGGCCGGCGCATTGCCTTCAGCAATCGCCAGCACCTTGGCCCCGTGCACGGCTGCCAGGCTGCTGAAACCGATGGCCTGGCGATCGGCAACCACGTTGTCGGCCAGCCTGTCACCGGACTCGAAGCGCTGTGCTCCGGGGGCCAGTTCACCTTGATGCGGCTCCAGCACCAGCGCCTTGAAGGTCTCGAAAGTACCGGAGCGATCGTCGCGGGCATACAGGTGGATCGGCCCCCCCGCGATACCGAGTTGCTCCCAAGTGCCTATAGCGCCGGAAAACACCTGAGCCAACTGCGCAGTGGTGAGCTGCGGCAGGGGGTTATCGGGGTGGACGATCACTGCCACGCCATCCAGCCCGATCACCTGCTCGGCGCCGGCTGCACGCAAGTCGCCCAGCGCCTTGAGCTGGCGCACCTCGGTATCGTTGATGGGGCGAGACGCTGCGGCCAGATCGGCCTCGCCACGGCCAAGCGCGATAAAGCCGGTGCTCGAGCCGTGCGCCGCGATGTCGATGCGCAGCGGCTGGCCGTGGGCGTCTACGGCGGTTATCACGGTCTCGTTGGCCACCGCGCCTGGGCGTTGCTCGATCGCCGTTGCCTGTTGCGCCCACAGGTGCCCTTGCACCAGCGCGGGCAACAGCGCCGCGCCGATGGTGTTGGACCCTTGCACCCGCAGGTGTACGGGTTCGGCCACGGCCGTCAGCGGGAGCAGGTGAAGCAGCAAGAGCAACGGACGGAGCATGCCGGGCGACCTTTGGCATAGAATTGCCCGGCAGATTACGACGGTAGCGTGACCGAAATGTGACTATGGGCGTGCCGGCGATCAGTTTGCCGGGCAGCCTCAGGCGTGTGGAACCTGCTTGGGTACTGCATCACCGGCATACTGCGGTTTCAGGTGCCCCTGGTCATCCAGCAGGTATGCATCCATCACCTCGCGCACCACCGGGCCGGCCACCCGGCCACCGGCCTCACCGTTCTCGATCAGCACCGCCACGACCACGCGCGGGTGGTCAGCGGGTGCAAAGCCGACGAACAGGGCATTGTCACGGTGGCGCTCCAGTGTCTTGTTGCGGTTGTAGCGCTCACCTTGCTTGATCGCCACCACCTGCGCCGTGCCGCTCTTGCCAGCGATGCGGTACTGCGCGCCAGCGGCGGCGGCGCGGGCAATGCCGCGCGGGTCATGCATGACCATCTGCATGCCCTGGCTGACCTGGTCCCAGGCGTGCCGGTCGTGCAGCACGATGTCCGGCATCGGGTTCGGGTCGACCGGTGTTTCGTCACCCACGGTCAGAGCCAGGTGTGGGCGGTGCCAAACGCCCTTGCTGGCCAGAAGGCTGGTGGCCTGAGCCAACTGTAGCGGGGTGACCTGCATGTAGCCCTGGCCGATGCCCAGGATCAGCGTTTCGCCGGGGTACCAGGCCTGGCGGCGGGTGGCGCGTTTCCATTGAGCAGACGGCATCAACCCCGAAGCCTCTTCGTTCATGTCCAGCGAGACCTTCTGGCCAAGGCCGAATTCGGCCATGTAGTCGTGCAGGCGGTCGATACCGAGCTTGTGCGCCAGGTCGTAGAAGTACGTGTCGTTGGAGCGCATGATGGCGGTGTACATGTCCACCCAGCCATCGCCGCTGCGGTTCCAGTTCCTGTACTTGTGCGCGTAGTTGGGCAGCTCGTAGTAACCCGGGTCGAACACCCGGCTGCCGGGGGTGATCACGCCACTGTCGAGGCCGGCGATGGCCACTTCCGGCTTGACCGTCGAGCCCGGTGCATACAGCCCGCGCAGCACGCGGTTGAACAGCGGCCGGTCGATGGAGTCACGCAGGGCGGCGTATTGCTTGAAACTGATGCCCTTGACGAACAGGTTGGGGTCGAAGCCTGGGTTGCTGACCATTGCCAGCACGTCACCGTTGGCCGGGTCAAGCACCACCACCGCGCCGCGGCGGTCACCCAGGGCTTTTTCGCTGGCCAGTTGCAGGTGCGCGTCGAGGCTGAGGTGGATGTCTTTGCCGGGGATCGGGTCCTGATGGTTGAGCACGCGCATCACCCGGCCCTGGGCGTTGGTCTCGACCTCTTCATAGCCGACGTGGCCGTGCAGCTGGCTTTCATAGAAGTGTTCGATACCGGTCTTGCCGATCGACTGGGTGCCGCGGTACTCGGTGCTGTCGAGGGTCTTGGCTTCCTTTTCGTTGATCCGCCCGACATAGCCGACCGAGTGGGCAAAGTGCTCGGCCAGCGGGTATTCACGGATGAACTGCGGTTCGACATCCAGGCCGGGCAGGCGGAACTGGTTGACTGCCACCAGGGCGATCTGCTGCTCGGTCAGGCCAACCATCAGGGTGACCGGTTCAAACGGCTTGCGCCCACGGCGCAGGTCCTTGTCGAACTGCTTGCGCTCATCCTCGCTCAAACCCAGCACCTGGATCAGGGTATCGAGCACCTTGGCCGGGTTGCCGGCGCGCTCACGGGTCATGGTCAGGTCGAAACTGGGCTTGTTGTCGGCCAGTACCACGCCGTTGCGGTCATAGATCAGCCCGCGCTCGGGGGCGATGGGCAGTACGTGTACGCGGTTGTTTTCCGATACCGCGCTTTGCTGGTCGTGTTGCAGTACTTGCAGCACGTAGAGACGGCCGATCAGCACGGCGACCAGGCTGAAGACCAGGGCAGCGCAAGCCAGGAGCCGGCGGTTGACCAGGTGCTTTTCCTTTTCGTGGTCTTTGAGAGGGATCGGTTGGGGCATGGGCGGTGATGTGTCGGCTGAACGCGAACCTGTGGGAGCCGGCCTGCCGGCGACTACGCCAGGCCAGCCAACATGGATGTAGACGAGTGCCAGGCACTCGAATCGCCGGCAGGCCGGCTCCCACAAGCATGCGGGGCGGCGATGCTACGCGTGCCGGGGGCTCTGCTCAAGACAGCTGCCATGCGCAAAACCGAGCATCCGGCGTTTCACCCCGCAACCCGGGCGCTCACAGGCACTATGAAGATTTGTTCATGCAGCTGCGTTGGTCTGAGACCAACAATGGATGACGTGGGGCAGGCCATGTGGTTAGAATGCCCGCGGGTGCTAGCTGCATGAAGCAGTGACGCAGGTTAAATAACTACGCAGGTCGGGCCGCCGTGCGGGAGTTCTTGTGCCCATGCAAAAACATGCAATGCCCCGTGCCCAGCAACTTGCCCAGCGTGCATTCGCCAACTTCGAGCGCTTTCTGCACATTGAGGCCGTGAGCGGTGTCGTACTGTTGATCGCCGCCGTTGCAGCACTCATCTGGGCGAATTCGCCCGCTGCCGAAAGCTACGACGCCCTCTGGCACACGCCGATAAGCTTCGGCCTCGGCTCCCTGGTCTATTCCCAGTCTCTACACTTCTGGATCAACGACGGCCTGATGACCATCTTCTTCCTGGTCGTGGGTATGGAGATCCGTCGCGAAATCCATGAAGGCGCGCTGTCCAGCCTGCGCCAGGCCACGTTGCCGATGGCGGCAGCAGTCGGCGGTGTGGTGGTACCCGCGCTCATTTACCTGGCGTTCAATCATTCGCCACCCGGGCTAGAGGGCTGGGCCGTGCCCACCGCCACCGACATTGCCTTTGCGGTGGGTGTACTGGCGCTGCTGGGCAAGTCGATTCCTTCCAATGTGCGGGTATTCCTGCTCGCCCTGGCGATCATCGACGACATCATCGCCGTGCTGATCATTGCCTTCTTCTATTCCGGTGGCCTGGATTACAGTGGCTTCGGCGTCGCTGGCATCGGCCTGTTGCTGGTGCTCGGCCTGCAGAAGATCGGGGTCGGTTCGGCCTATGCCTACGTCATTCCCGGGTTCATCACCTGGGTGGGCATGTTGATGACTGGTGCCCACCCCACCTTGGCGGGCGTGGTACTCGGCCTGATGACACCGGTCAGGGCGATGCCCTTGGGCGAGCGCCCGATGGAAGCCGTCAGGCGCTTTACCGACGACCTGCTAGGTCGCGCCAAGGCACCGCAGATCGATGACAGCGAACTGATGAACCCGTTGAAAAACCTGCGTGTGGCGCAGCGGGAGCTGGTTGCTCCTGTGCTGCGCGTGCAAGGCCATCTGCACCCTTGGGTGGCTTTCGCGATCATGCCGCTGTTCGCCCTGGCCAACGCCGGTGTCGGGTTGTCTGGTGTCGACCTGTCTGCCGATGGTCCTCACTGGGTGATGACAGGCGTCGCTGTGGCGCTGGTGCTGGGCAAGCCGTTGGGTATCGTGACGATCAGCTGGCTGATGGTACGTTTGGGCTGGTGTGCGCTGCCGGCGGGCGTTACCTGGCACGGCATCACGCTGATCGGGCTGTTGGCGGGCATCGGCTTTACCATGTCGATCTTCATTGCCAACCTGGCGTTCTCTGACCCTGGCGTTCTGGGCGCGGCGAAGCTTGGCGTGCTGTCCGGCTCGGTCATCGCGGCTGTGATCGGCCTGGCATGGGGTGTATGGAGCCTGCGCAAGGCAGCCAAGACCGCACCCGCCCAAGTTGGCTGATCGGCGAGCCGGGTAACGGGCGAGTGGCTGCACATTTTTTTCTGCAGGTGCATCCAATCTGCAACCTGGCGGGTATTACCGGTAGCGCGACTTCGCGCTGTCGATTACTCGCCAGGAGATTTGCACCATGAACAGCCCAGTTACCATGTTGATGCTCACAGGCGGCTTAGTCTTGATCGTGGCCAGCCAAGCCGCACACGCTCAATCCGCGTTGCCTGCCGCGGTCAAGGTTCCGGACGGCCACAGCGTCATGCTCGAAACCGTCGGTGTGGGCCAGGTCACCTACGAATGCCGCGACAAAGCCAATGCACCCGGCCAGACCGAGTGGACATTCGTCGGCCCCAAAGCGGTACTCAAGGACAGGTCTGGCAAGGCAGTGGGCGACTACTTCGGCCCCCCAGCCACCTGGCAGGCCAAGGACGGTTCGAAGGTCACCGGCACCCAGTTGGCCGTGGCGCCAGCGGGCAAGGGCGACCTGCCTTACCAACTGGTTCAGGCCAGCCCGGCCGAAGGTAAAGGCGCCATGACGGGTGTGAGCTATATCCAGCGCGTGGCTACCCGTGGCGGGGTCGCCCCGGCAACTGCCTGCTCGATGCAGAACAAAGGTGAGCGCAAAATCGTCGACTATCAGGCCGACTATATCTTCTGGGCGGCAAAATGATGGCAGTGCGTATAGGCAGGTGAGCCACTGGCGTCTACGCTGATCGACAGCCCCCCGGCCCAATGGCCGGGGGAACCGTCCAGGGACTACAGGGCTGACCTTGCATTGAACTCACCTTTGCCCCCTTTCGATTTTCAGCGTTGCCTTGAAGCTTGCGCAGAGGGAGACCGCCGAGCGCTGCATGCACTCTACGAGGAGGAGGGCGCACGCCTGTTAGGTGTGGTGCGCCGTATCGCCCGTGACCACGCTACAGCAGAAGACATCCTGCACGATGCCTTCATTCGGATATGGTCCCGCGCAGCCAGCTTCGATGCTTCACGTGGTTCTGCGCGGGGCTGGATCTATAGCGTGACCCGGCACCTGGCGCTCAATTACATACGCGACACCCGGCGCGAAGTCATGCTGGATGAAGAAGCGTTGGACAGCGCACAAGCCCCGTTGCCCTATGCCAATGATATCGATCTCATGGCGGACTCGGCCAAGGTTCACCGTTGCCTGGAGCAACTGGAGCCTTCACGCAAGCTGTGCATCCTGCACGCGTATGTCGACGGTTGCAGCCATGCCGAAATCGCCGGGTTGCTGAACACGCCGCTGGGCACCGTCAAAGCCTGGATCAAACGCAGCCTGAAGGCGTTGCGGGAGTGCATGGGATGAAGAAGCCACAAGGCGAGACCGCCGACGCACTCGATGAATTGGCCGGGGAGTATGTGCTGGGTACCTTGTCGGCTGAACAGCATGAGGCTGTGCGTCAACGCCTTACCGAGGATCAGCCGTTGCGTGCTGCCGTGGATGCCTGGGAGCAGCGGCTATTGGCGTTGAATGCGCTCGCTGAGCCGTTGGCGCCCAGCCCACGGTTGTGGGCGCGGATCAGCCGCAGCGTCGATGCACAGCTACAGCCGCAGCGCGTCGGGCCGCCAGCGCAGGCCGAGCGTTGGTGGCATCGCTTGGTGCTGTGGCAGGGCCTGGCCGGTGCAGGCCTGGTTGCCAGCCTGTTGTTGGCCTTCACGCTGCTCACCGCCAAGGCGCCAGAGCCTTCCTACCTGGTGGTGCTGGTTGCGCCGGCAGACAGTGCCCCGGGCTGGGTGGTGCAGGCAAGCGATACACGCAGCATTCAGCTGATACCCTTGGGGCAGTTCGCGGTACCGAGCGACAAGGTGCTGCAGTTCTGGACCAAGGGCGAACAGTGGCAGGCGCCGCTGTCGCTGGGCTTGGTCAAACCTGGCGAGCAATACCGCGTGCCCGCCGATGGCCTGCCCCCGCTGGAGCCCAACCAGCTGTTTGAGTTGACCCTGGAAAGAGCCGGTGGCTCGCCGACCGGACGCCCAACCGGGCCGGTGCAGTTCATCGGTCGGGCGGTTAAGGTGCTGTGACAGCGCCTGGCGCAGGGCCCGACAAAGCGGCGCCTGCGCGCCGCTCCACGGGCTTGCATGCCGCTATCAGTCGCCGGTAACCAGCTGGCGGGCCAACTGGTTGTGGCGCTCCAGTACCAGCGGCAGGTCTACGGTGGTGATGCGCCCATCCTTGACCACTACACGGCCGTTGATCACGCTGGTGTGGACCTGGGTCGGGGTGCAGAACACCAAGGCCGCAAGCGGGTCGTGGTGGGCGCCTGCGTAGGCGACATGGCCGAGGTCGAAGGCGACGACGTCGGCGACCATGCCCGGTGCCAATGCCCCAATGTCATTACGGTTGAGTACCTTGGCACCGCCCAGGGTGGCAATTTCCAGCGCTTCGCGGGCGGTCATCGCATCAGGGCCGAAGCCGACACGTTGTAGCAGCAGAGCCTGGCGCACTTCACCGATCATGCTCGCGCCATCGTTGGAGGCCGAGCCGTCGACCCCCAGGCCTACCGGCACCCCGTGGTCGCGCATCTTGCGGATCGGCGCGATACCGGAGGCCAGGCGCATGTTCGAGCACGGGCAGTGAGCAACGCCGGTGCCGGTACGGGCGAACAGCTCGATGCCGTGCTGGTCGAGCTGCACGCAGTGCGCGTGCCACACATCATGGCCGACCCAGCCCAGGTCCTCGGCGTATTCAGCCGGTGTCATACCGAACTTCTCGCGGCTGTAAGCGATATCGTTGACGTTTTCAGCCAGATGAGTGTGCAGTGAAACCCCGTAGTTGCGTGCCAGTACCGCGGCTTCGCGCATCAGGTCGCGGCTGACCGAGAACGGCGAGCAGGGCGCCACGACCACGCGCAGCATCGAGCCATGGCTGGCGTCATGGTAGTCCTCGATCAGGCGCTGCGACTCCTTGAGGATATCGCTTTCCTTTTCCACCACCGAATCTGGCGGCAGGCCGCCTTGG
Source organism: Pseudomonas sp. NPDC089758 (assembly GCF_044748705.1). NCBI lineage: Bacteria > Pseudomonadati > Pseudomonadota > Gammaproteobacteria > Pseudomonadales > Pseudomonadaceae > Pseudomonas > Pseudomonas sp. NPDC089758. Next base: position 24,000 of record NZ_JBIVGN010000006.1, on the reverse strand, counting down.
CTGCGACCCACGCTCATGCTGCCGCGCGCGGCATGGAAACGCATGCCGATTTCCCCGGCGGCGTGGATACTGTCGTCGAGCTTGCAACCATTGGGGTAGATGTACAGGTGGTCGCTGGAGGTGGTGCAGCCGGAGAGGATCAGTTCGGCCATCGCGGTCTGGGTCGAGACCGCGATCATCTCGGGCGTCAACCGTGCCCAGATCGGGTAAAGGTTGGTCAGCCAGTTGAACAGTTCACCGTCCTGGGCCGCTGGCACCACGCGGGTCAGGCTTTGATACATGTGATGGTGGGTGTTGACCAGCCCCGGGATGACCACCTTGCCGGTCATGTCCAGAATCTCGTCGGCATGCTGGGGCAGTTCGTCGCTGGGGCCGACCTGCTTGATCAGGTTGTCTTCTATGAACAGGCCGCCGCGTCTGATTTCGCGGCGCTCGCCGTCCATCGTCACCAGCAGTTCGGCGTTCTTGATCAGCAAAGTCTTTGGCATAGGTATTCCTTCCCGCTAATGGCGAGGTGCAATTTGTCAGTGCGGACACTTGGTTGTTATCGCGGCAACCAGGCCCGGCTTGGAAAACACGGTGTGGGCGGCAGGGCCGGTCAGCGCAGCCGGGCACGCACCGACGACGCCGGGTCACTAAGACTTGGCGTAAGGCGGTGGAGGGGTGCAAAGGGCAACGGGTGAACGGCGAATGCGTCGATTCGCAAGGGGCGCTCGAAGGGAATGAGCAGATAGGGGTAGTACATGGCTTTAGCCTGTCGCAATACGCAGCAGCGATTACCACTGTCGTAGGCGCGGGTTGATGTAACCAGAAATGTTCATTTTTGTATACGAGAAATTGTGCATTCAATGCCCAGGTGGTGCCACGGCGCTTTGCGCAGTACCTGCCCTGGTTTATGTTGGGCGGCCAAGGCACGCACTTCGACAGGACGCCACCATGCCATCGTCTTCCCAATTGATCAGCACCCTGTGCCTTGCCCTGGCCAGTCCCTGGGCTTGGGCCGACCAACCGCTGCCCGCGCCGCCTGAGCTTGAGTCCGGGTACCGCTCTGGCCTGCAAGCGGTTTACGCCAACCGGCACATGGTGGCGGCTGCCAACCCGCTGGCCAGTGAAGCCGGGCGGGCAATGCTGCGTGCCGGTGGCAGCGCTATCGATGCCGCGATTGCCATGCAGATGGTACTCACCCTGGTCGAGCCGCAATCGAGCGGCATTGGCGGTGGGGCGTTCATCCTGTACTGGGATGGCAAACGGGTGCAGGCATTCGACGGCCGCGAGACCGCGCCGGCAGCGGCGACGCAAACGCTGTTCCTGCAACCGGACGGCACCCCGATGCCGTTTCGGGCAGCGCAGATCGGCGGGCGCTCGGTAGGCGTACCCGGGGTGCTGCGTGCCTTGGAAATGGCGCACGAGCAACATGGCAAGCTGCCGTGGAGTCAACTGTTCGCGCCGGCCATCGCGCTGGCGCGCAGTGGCTTCCCCGTGTCCGAACGCCTGCACGCGTTGCTGGCGGGTGACCCTTTCATCGCCAAATCACCCGCCATGGCCCGCTATTTTCTGGATGAGCACGGCCAGCCGCTGGCGGTGGGCACGCAACTGCGCAACCCCGAGCTTGCCCATACCTTCGAACGCATCGCGCAGCAGGGCGTGGAGGCGTTCTATACCGGTGAAATTGCCGAAGCGATAGTCGCCCAGGTACAGGGGCATGCCAATGCCGGATTCCTGTCACTGGCGGATTTACGCGCTTATCAGGCCAAGGAGCGCACGCCGTTGTGCGGCCCTTACAAGGCCTGGCAGATCTGTGGCATGCCGCCGCCCTCGTCCGGTGCGGTGACCGTACTGCAGACCCTGGGTATCCTCGAGGCGCTGCAGCACGCCATGCCACAACGGGACCTTGCGAAGCTGCCGCCCAGCCCCAGTGCCTCGCCTGCAGGCCTTGAGCCTGCGCCGCTGGCCGTTCACCTGATTGCCGAGGCCGAACGGCTGGCTTACGCCGATCGTGCCCAGTACCTGGCCGACAGCGACTATGTGCCGATACCGCTCAAGGCACTGACCGCCCCAGCGTACCTGGCCCGGCGGGCCACGCTGATCGGTGACTTCAGCATGAAACAGGCCCGGCCGGGCAGGCCGCAGGGGGCGGACCTGGCCTTGGCCCCGGACCGCTCGCCGCTGCGCATTTCCACCTCGCACGTTTCGGCGGTGGATGACAGCGGTCAGGCGCTGGCCATGACCACCTCGGTAGAGGCGGCATTCGGTTCGCACCTTATGGTCAAGGGCTTCCTGCTGAACAATCAATTGACCGACTTTTCATTCATCCCTCAGGAGAAGGGCAAGCCCGTGGCCAACCGGGTGGAACCGGGCAAGCGGCCGTTGTCGGCGATGGCCCCGACCCTGGTTTTCGCGCGGGCGTCCGGGGAACTGGTGGCCAGCCTCGGATCACCCGGTGGCTCGCAGATCATCGGTTACGTGAACAAGGCGCTGGTAGGTTTGCTGGACTGGCGGCTCGACCCGCAACAGGCCAGCAACTTGCCAAATTTCGGCAGCCGCAACGTAGGTACTGAAGTGGAAGCCGGGCTGACCAGCCCGGCGCTGATCCGGCAATTGGCGGCCTGGGGCCATGAGGTGACGCCCATGACCATGACCAGCGGCATGCAGATCATCCAGCGCTCCGGCGCAGGCTGGGCGGGGGGCGCCGACCCGCGGCGCGAGGGCGTGGCGCTTGGCGATTAGTCGTGGTAGAAGACAACCTTGCCATTCAAAAGTTGAATACCGGGATGTCTATCAGCGTTAAATCGAATAGGAGCCTGTTCGACCTCGACCTGCTGCGTGCCATTGTCGTGGTGGCCGATTGTGGCAGCTTCACCACCGCTGCCGTACGCCTGCATTCGACGCAATCGACCATCAGCCAGAAAGTCCGCCGTCTCGAGGACATGGTTGGCCACCGCCTGCTGGTGCGCGGGAACCGTGACGTATTGCCGACCGACGCCGGCCAGACCTTGCTCGGTTATGCCCGGCACATGCTGGCATTGAACGACCAGATGCTCGAAGCCCTGGCCGGTGCCATGGTCGGCGTCACCGTACGCCTGGGCGTTCCGGAAGATTTCGTCGGTGGGCGCACCACCAACGCGCTGTCGGCATTCAGCCGGCTGCACCCGCAGGTCAAGCTGGAGGTCACCAGCGGGCTGTGCCGCGACCTCAGTCAGGCCTATGACAACGGTGAACTTGACCTGGTACTGCTCAAGCAGCGCCGCAACAGCCGCGAAGGCGTGGCGTGCTGGCCCGAGCGCCTACAGTGGATCGACAGCGCGCGCATGCCTGCCTTCGAACTCGACCCGATCCCGCTGGTGACATTTCCGCCCCGCGGGCTGTACCGCGATGACATGATCAGCGCCATCGAAGGCATGGGCCGGCGCTGGCGCATCAGTTTTACCAGTTCCAGCCTCAGTGGCATCCAGGCAGCGGTGGCCGATGGTATGGGCATAAGCCTGTTGCCGCCACGGGCGGCCACTGGGGAGCATCGAGTGCTAGGGGGGGAACAGGGACTGCCGGAGGTGGACAGCTACGAAATCGTCATCGTCCACCGGCCGACGGCAGATGTGATGGTCACGGCATTGGCCAAGGTGATGTCCCAGGTGCTGGAGGGCGGAGGGATCTGATGCCTTTACGGCCCCAGCGCCGGCGTGCCGCCGATGGGGCCGGATGATCAGTGCATCACGGCATGCCCAGCCACTGCGGCAGTGCCAGCGAAATGAACGGCACGTACGTCACCAGTATCAGGAACAGCAGCAGGATCGACAGCCACGGCAGTGCGGCGCGAATCGTCTGCCCCAGCGTCAGGCCCGTCACCGCTGAGGTCACGAACAGGTTCAGCCCCACCGGTGGATGCACCAGGCCGATCTCCATGTTCACCACCATGACGATCCCCAGGTGGATCGGGTCGATCCCAAGCTTCATGGCGATCGGGAAGAAGATCGGCGCCAGAATCAGGATGATCGCCGACGGCTCCATGAAGCTGCCCGCCACCAGCAGCACAACGTTGACCATGATCAGGAAGCCGATCGGCGTCAGGCCCTCGGCCATCACCCACTGGGTGATCTGCTGCGGGATCTGCTCGGTGGTCAGCACATGGGCGAACAACATGGCGTTGGCGATGATGAACAGCAACATGATGGTCAGCCGCCCCGACTCCAGCAGTACTTTCGGGCAGTCGCGCAGGCGCATGTCCTTGTACACGAACAGCGCGATGAACGCCGAGTACACCGCTGCCACGGCGGCCGCCTCGGTGGGGGTGAACATGCCGCTGTAGATGCCGCCCAATATGATCACCAGCAGCAACAGCCCCCAGAACGCACGCCTGGCGGTACTCAACCACTGGGCAAAACTGGCACGAGGTTGTGCCGGCAGGTTCTTGATCCGGGCGACGATGTAGATCGTCACCATCAGCGCCAGGCCCAGCAGGATGCCGGGTACCACACCGGCCATGAACAGCTTGCCTACCGAGGTTTCGGTCGCCGCCGAATACACCACCATGACGATCGATGGCGGAATCAGGATGCCCAGGGTGCCTGCGTTGCAGATGATCCCGGCGCCGAACTCGCGTGGGTAACCGGAGCGCACCATGCCGGCAACGGCGATCGAACCCACCGCCGCGACTGTGGCCGGTGACGAGCCCGACAGCGCCGAGAACAGCATGCATGCCAGTACCGCGGCAATGGCCAGGCCGCCGCGTATGTGGCCGACACAGGCGTTGGCGAAGTCGATCAGCCGCTGCGCCACGCCCCCGGTGGTCATGAACGCGCCCGACAGCAGGAAGAAGGGGATGGCCAGGAAGGTGTAGCTGTCGGAGGTCTCGAACAGCTTGATCGCCAGCGAGCTCAGGGAGTCCTGGCTGAACATCAGGATTGAAAGTGCGCCCGACAAGCCCAGCGAAATCGCGATCGGCACCCCCAGGAACATGAACACGAACAACAACAGGAACAGGCAGATGACCGTCATCAGTGATGCTCCTCACCTGGGTTGGCCAGCTTGCTCGCCTCGGCAGCCTCGTCGGCCAGGCCCAGGCCATACTGGCGGTGGGTGAACAGGCGATAGAGGATCTGCAGGTAGCGGACGATGACCAAGGCGAAACCGAAGGGCACGATCAGTGCGATATGGCCGACCTTGATGCCGTAGCGGTCCAGGTCTTCGGCGCCGATGCCGGCGACCAGCACCGCGCTTACCCACTTGATGCTCGCCACCAGGAACAGCCCGGCATACGCCAGGCAACAGGCACAGGCGATCATCGCCAGCACGCGTTGTACGGGCTTGGGGGTGCGCCGCACCAAAACGTCGACCCCCAGGTGGCCGGCGGTGCGCACGCCATAGGCAATACCGAAAAAGATCAGCCAGCCAAAGAGCGCCTTGGTCAGGGCTATGCTCCAGGTCATTTCCTGGGCGTAACCCATCAGGTGGTCGCCGATGCCCAGCAGCAGGTCACTGGCAAAACTCCAGTGATCACTGAGCGTGTAGAACACGGTATAGAGGTTGTTCAGTGCTACGTAGACGAAGGTCACCAAGGTCATGGCCGCCAGGAGAAAGGCGATCATGCCCTCCTCGAAGTGCTCCCAGACACGCCTGAGCGATTGCATAGGAATTCTCCACACAGAGAGAGGGTTGGCCACCTGTGCCAGAGGTGGCCGGGGCAGGGCGTGCGGCTGTCAGGAAGCCTTGTTGGCCGCCTCGGCGGCCTTGATCAGGTCAGCGCCGATCTGGTCGGAGAACTTGTCCCACACCGGGCGCATGGCCTCACGCCATTGCTGGCGCTGCTCGGCAGTCAGGGCATCGATCTCGCTGGTCTTGGCATCGATGATTTTCTGCCTGGAGGTCTGGTTGAGGGCTTCGGCCTGTTTGTTCACCTCGACGGTGACCTGGTCCATGAGCGTTTGCAGCTCGGTACGTACATCTTCAGGCAGGCCGCTCCAGAACTTGGCGTTGGTGATCACCATGTAGTCGATCAGGCCATGGTTGGTCTCGGTGAAGAACGGCTGCACCTCGTTGACCTTCTGGCTTTCGTAATTGGACCAGGTGTTTTCGGTGCCGTTGACCGTGCCGGTCTGCAGGCCTTGATAAACCTCGGCGAAGCTCATCTTGCGCGGGTTGGCGCGGATCGCCTTGAACTGCTCTTCGAGCACGCTGGAGGCTTGCACGCGGAACTTCAAGCCGCGGGCATCTTTGGGCAGGATCACTTTCTTGTTGGCCGACAGCTGCTTGAGGCCGTTGTGCCAGTAGGCCAGGCCGTGGATGCCTTTATCGTCCATCGAGGTCAGCAATGCCTTGCCCTGCGGGCCTTGCTGGAAGCGGTCGACGGCCGCCAGATCGTCGAACAGGAACGGCAGGTCGAAGATCTGTACCTGCTTGTTGTAGTGCTCGAACTTGGCCAGGGAAGGCGCCAGCATCTGCACGTCACCCAACAGCAGTGCCTCCATCTCCTTGCCGTCGCCGAACAGTGACGAGTTGGGGTAGACCTCGACCTTGACCTTGTCCTTGAGCTTCGGGTCCTGCGCCACCAGCTTCTGGAACATCAGCGCACCCTGGCCTTTGGGCGTGCTGTCGGCCACCACGTGGGCGAACTTGATGATTATCGGATCGGCAGCCTGTGCAAGGCCGGCCATGGACACTGCAGCGGCGCAGAACAGCGCCTGGGTCAGCTTCAACATCGATGTCACCTCTGATTTATTGTTGTAGGAGGATTGGAGGTAAAGATGGACCAATGGCTTGCGTGTGGTGAATTAGCATTTGTATAAGACAGCATTCGGTATAGCCGAACGCCCGCGCGGTTCAAGCGGGCGCCTGTGCCAACAACCGCTGCGCCCGCAACACCACTGGCGCATCCACCATTTGCCCGTCCAGCTGAAACGCACCGGCCCCGTTGGCTGCGGCGCTCGCCGTCAGCACCCGGCGGGCCCATGCCAGCGCCTCGGCGCTGGGGGTGAAAGCCGCGTGAATCACCGCCACCTGGGCGGGGTGAATGCACAACGCCCCGCCATACCCCAGGTCGTAGGCATGGCGCATCGCCTGGTGCAAACCTTCGGCATCGGCAATGGCCGGAAATACCCCATCGAGCGGTGGCAGCAGGTCGGCACCCCGCGAGTGTAGCTGCACGGCCATGCGTGCTTGATCGAGAAATTGCCGGGCAGCAGCGCTGTCGGTGTTCAGGTGAAGGTCCAGCGCCAGGTCCAGGCTGCCGAACGACAAGCGCTCGACCCCCTCGGCATGGGCGATCTGCTCCAGCGCCAACAGCCCCTTGGCGCTTTCGATGATGGGCCATACCGGTTTGCCGGTGTGCCGTGCTACGGCCACCTGGGCTGCGTTTTCCACCTTGGGCAGCAGCACGCCGGCGATGCCAGGCTGCTGCGCGCAAAAGGCCAGGTCCGAGGCATGTTCCGGGTGCTGCGGCGCGTTCACCCGGACCCACACCGACGCCAGTGGCGTGGCCTGCAGGAAAGCCCCCAGGTTGTCCCGGGCCTGACGCTTGAGGGGCTCCTCCACGGCATCCTCGAAATCGACGATGACGGCATCAGCCCCCGCCGCCAGCGCCTTGGCGAAACGCTCAGGCCGGCTGCCGGGTACGAACAGCGCAGAGCGGACGGCGTTCATACCACACCGCTTGCGGCCAGGCTGGCCTGCTCTGCCGGGCTCAAGCCCAGTTCGCCGAGGATGCCCTGGGTGTGTTGCCCAAGCGCCGGCACGGCGTCCATGCGCGGGGCAAAGGCTGCGTTGCGCCCTGGTGGCAGCAGCGAGGGCAGCTTGCCGGCCGGGCTGTCCACTTCACGCCAGCAGTCGCGGGCCTGCAACTGTGGGTGGTGCCACACCCCGTGCATGTCGTTGACCCGGGCGTTGGCGATTTGCGCCTCTTCAAGGCGTGCCACTACCTGGTCCAGCGACAGGCTGGCGAAGCCCTCGATGATGATCTGGCGCAGCACCTCGCGGTTATCCGAGCGCTTGAAGTTGGCATTGAAGCGGTCATCACTGGCCAGCTTCGGGTCAAGCAGCACCTTTTCGCAAAACAGCGCCCATTCCCGTTCGTTCTGAAGGCCAAGCATGATGGTGCCGCCACCGCCAGTGGGGAACGGCCCATACGGGTAGATGGTGGAGTGCGAAGCGCCGGCACGCGGGGGCGGCGGCGCGCCGTCGTAGGCGTAGTACATCGGGTAGCCCATCCACTCCACCAGGCTTTCGAGCATCGAGACGTCGATGCGGCTGCCGACACCGGTTTTCTCCCGCAGCAGCAACGCCGAGAGCACGCCGGTATACGCGTACATGCCGGCGGCGATGTCGGCGATCGAGCAGCCGGCCTTGGCCATGTCGTTTTCGCCCGAGCCACCGGTCACCGAAAGAAAGCCGCCTTCGCTCTGGATCAGCAGGTCATAGGCTTTTTTCTTTTCATAAGGCCCGCCTTCGCCATAGCCGGAGATATCGCACACGATCAGCCGTGGGAAGCGCGCGTGCAGGGCCTCGAACGACAGCCCCATGCGCGCTGCTGCACCCGGGGCGAGGTTTTGCACCAGCACATCCGCCTTGGCCAGCAGGGCCTGGAGAATACCGTCGGCGGCGTCCTGCTTGAGGTCCAGGGTAAGGCTTTCCTTTGAGCGGTTGGTCCATACGAAGTGCGAGGCCAGGCCATCGACACGCTGATCGTAGCCGCGGGCGAAATCGCCGCTGCCAGGGCGCTCGACCTTGATCACGCGGGCGCCTAGGTCGGCCAGCTGACGGGTGCAGAAGGGGGCCGCGATGGCGTGCTCCAGGCTGATCACGGTGATGCCGTCCAGCGGGCGGGGCGTTGTTTGAGTCATAGGGTCACCTGTTGGTGTTCAGTGCAGATCAGCCAGCGAGCGGGCGTCGCGCAGTTGCCACACGCGCTCGATCAATGCCTGGCCCTGGGCCGGGCTGCGCGCGCCGGAATAGGCCAGCAGGCGCTGGAACTTGGCCTCGAGCTCAGGGCGCGACAGGGTGTTGCCGGGGTCGCCTTTGGGTTCGTCGATGGCGGCGCTGAAGCGCCGGCCGTCGTTGCCGGTGACCTCCACGCGGCCCAGCCAGCGCTTGGGGTAGGCGGCGTCCACTTCGGTGTCCAGGTGCATCTCGACGCGCTCGCGAAAGTGCGCGACCTGTGGGTCGTTCAGCGCCAGGTCACGGAAGTCGATGAGTTGAGCGCTGCCATGCACCGCAATCAGCCCAAGTACGGTGCCCATCGAGAACTTGGCCTGGTGGACGGTGGCCGGTGTGGTAACGCGGCCAAGCACATCGATCGCGCCCTGATGCACGCGGGTGACGACCTTGGCGATCTGGTCATGGCGCAGGCCTTCGCGCTGCATCAGCACCAGCAAGGCATCGGCGGCGGGGTGGGTATGGCGACACGACGCGTGGTACTTGAATGAGGTTTCCACCAGGGCCCAACGGGTGCCCAGGCGGTCGCTCAGGCGCGCCGGGTCAGCATCGCAGGACATGCCGGCGGCCATGCCCTGTTCGCCTTCGAGAATATTGCGCGCACCGCTCAGGCCATCGGCGGTGAGGTAGGCGGCCAGCAGGCCGTCGGCGGCAGCCTTGGCGGTGTGCAGCTGTTTGGAGTCGGCGGCGTCGCGCAGAAACTCCCAGAGCCCGGCGGCCTGGGTGCCAGCGCTGCCGAGCAGGTTGATGAACTGCGCCTGGTTGAAGCCCAGCAGTTTGCCCACACCCACGGCGGCGGCCAGGGTGCCGGCAGTGGCGGTGGTATGGAAGATGCGGTAATGCGAGCGGCCGAGGAATTCACCGATGCGGATGCCGGCTTCATAGCCGGCTACCGCAGCCAGCAGCAGGTCCTGGCCAGACTTGCCAAGGTCCTGCGCCGCCGCCAGAACGGCAGAAAACACGACAGTGGCCGGGTGCAGCACCGAGCTGTTGTGCAAATCGTCCTGCTCGACCAGGTGCGAGGCCGCGCCATTGACCAGGGCGGCGAAGTAGGGCGATGACGTGCGCCCGTTGGTCAGCACCCGCGCACGGCCTTGCGCAGGCCCCATGCGTTCGGCATAGCGCTCGAACAGCGGGATCGGATGCGCGCCTTGGCTTGCCAAGGCTGAGCCAAGCCAGTCCAGGAACAGGTCTTCGGTGCGGTCCAGCACGTGGCCGGGCAGGTGCGGGTAGCGCAGGTCGGCGAGAAAGCCGGCCAGGGCATGGGTATGCTGCATGCTCAAGCCCTCAGAAGCTGCGCGGCAGTTCGAGCAGGTGCTCGGCCACGTAGGACAGGATCAGGTTGGTGGAAATAGGCGCCACCTGGTACAGGCGGGTCTCGCGGAACTTGCGCTCGACGTCGTATTCGCAAGCGAAGCCAAAGCCGCCGTGGGTCTGCAGGCACGCATTGGCAGCCTCCCAGGAAGCCTTCGCCGCCAGGTACTTGGCCATGTTGGCGCTGGCCCCGGCCGGCTGCCCGCTGTCGTACTCGGCGCAGGCGCGCCAGCGCATCAGGTCGGCGGCTTCGATTTCGATGTGCGCCTCGGCGATGGGGAACTGCACGCCTTGGTTCTTGCCGATCGGCCGGCCGAACACCTCGCGGTCACGGGCGTACTGGCTCGCTTTCTCGACGAACCAGCGGCCATCGCCGATGCATTCGGCGGCAATCAGGGTGCGCTCGGCGTTGAGGCCGTCGAGGATGTAGCGGAAGCCCTTGCCTTCTTCACCGATCAGGCTGCTGGCCGGCAGCTCGAGGTTGTCGAAGAACAGCTCGTTGGTCTCGTGGTTGACCATGTTGGCGATCGGCTGCACGGTCAGGCCCTTGCCGATGGCCTCGCGCAGGTCGACCAGGAAGATCGACATGCCCTCGGACTTTTTCTTCACCTCAGGCAAGGGCGTGGTGCGGGCCAGCAGGATCATCAGGTCGGAATGCTGGACCCTCGAGATCCACACCTTCTGCCCGTTGATCACATACTTGTCGCCCTGGCGCACCGCCGTGGTCTTGATCTTGGTGGTGTCGGTACCGGTGGTCGGCTCGGTCACGCCCATCGACTGCAGGCGCAGTTCGCCACTGGCCAGTTTGGGCAGGTAGTGGCGCTTCTGCTCCTCGCTGCCATGGCGCAGCAGGGTGAACATGTTGTACATCTGCCCATGCACGGTGCCGGAGTTGCCACCGCAGGCATTCACTTCTTCCAGGATCACCGAAGCTTCGGCCAGGCCCAGGCCCGATCCGCCGTAGTGCTCGGGGATCATCGCCGACAGCCACCCAGCGTCGGTCATGGCTTTTACAAAGGCTTCGGGGAAGCCTTTTTCTTCATCGATCTTGCGCCAGTAGCCGGCGTCGAATTCGGCACACAAGGCGCGCACGCCTTCGCGGATGGCATTGAGATCATCGCTGTCGTACGTATGCATGCGGGGGTTCCCTGTCCAGTTCTCAGTCGAAAAGCACGTCGGCGCTCTGCGCCACGCCGTCGGCATTGCCGGCCCACAGTTGCGCCTGGCCCGGTGCGCCCATGCGCCCGGCCACGTCGAATGGGGTGGGCACGGTCAGTGGGCGTACGCCGCGGTAGGCGAACTGGCGCAGGCGTTTGCCAGGGTTGGCGCGCTGGAAGGCGCGCAGGGTGAGGGTGGCGATCAACGGGCCGTGCACCACCAGGCCGGGGTAGCCCTCGGTGCCGGTGACATAGGGGTAGTCGTAGTGGATGCGGTGGCCGTTGAAGGTGACGGCGGAGTAACGGAACAGCAGGGTCGGGGAGGGCGTAACGGCCTCGCTCCAGTCGCTGGGTGCGCTTGGCACGGCACTGCTGAGTTTGGGCGGGGTCGGTTCGCGGTAGACGATATCCTGCTCTTCACGCACGCACAGTGCGCCCTGCTGTGAATACTCGTGGCGCACGGTGACGAACAGCAATGCGCCACTGCGCCCGTGCTTTTCTTCGATATTCACGATGGTCGACAGGCGCTGGGCCTCGGCACCGACCTTGAGCGGGGCGATGAACTCGACACGGCCCCCGGCCCACATGCGGTTGCGGTTGTCGGCGGGGGGCAGGAAGCCGCCGCGCGCCGGGTGGCCATCGCTGCCCAGTTGCGATTCGGCCACCGGCTCCTGGAAAAAACACCACATCCACAGCGGTGGCAAGGGCTGCCCCACGGCAGGGGCGCTTTCGCCGAGCGTGGCGGCGATGCGCTTGATCAGGTTGCGGCTGAGCTCATCGACGGCTTCTTCGGTGCGGCCGATCCAGGCGCTGTAATCCGTGGGCGGGTGCGTAGCAGTCATAACCATTGGCCTCTGCATTTGTTGTTATGCAGCGATCATGCGAGGCACCTGGCATTCTGTGAATTTGCATTTGTGTAAAGCAGCGTTCGTGTATGCTGAACGCCTGTACCCCTTTCGGATAGGCCCATGCATTTCGATCTGGCAGACCTGAGGCTGTTCATTCATATCGGCGAGTCACCGAGCCTGACCCAAGGCGCGCGGCGGGCATTCCTCTCGCCAGCCGCCGCCAGTGCACGGGTCAAGGCGCTGGAAGCGCAGCTGGACACGCGCCTGTTGTACCGTGACAGCCGGGGTGTAGAGCTGACGCCGGCGGGGCAGAAACTGCTCATGCATGCGCGGTTGATCATGCGCCAGGTGGACTACCTGAAAGCCGAATTCGCCCAGTTCGGCACCGATTCGGCCGGGCATATCCGCATCTTTGCCAACACCACTGCCGTGACCGAGTTCCTGCCCGAAGTGCTGGCGGGCTTTCTCGCCAAACGTCCCGGCGTGACCGTGGACCTGCAGGAGCGCCTGTCGCGGGATATCGTGCGCGGTGTGCTCGATGGCAGCACCGACATGGGCATCATTGCCGGCCCCGTGGAAGCCAGCGGCTTGCAAGTGCTGCACTTCAGTACCGACCGGCTGGTGCTGATCGTGCCGGCAGGGCATGAGCTGGCTGGCAGCCGGCAGGTCACGTTGAGGCAAACGCTGGCGTTTCAGCATATCGGGCTGCACGACGGCAGCACCTTGCTCAGCTTCCTGCGTGACCATGTCGAGCGCATGGGCCTGAGCCTGTCGCTGCGTATCCAACTGTCGAGCTTTGAGGCCATCTGCCGGCTGGTGGAGGCGGGCGTGGGGATTGGCATCATCCCCGAGTCGGCGGCGATCCGCCACAGCCAGACCATGAACCTGGTCACCATCGAACTGGATGAAGCCTGGGCCGTGCGTGAGCGGAGCATTCTGGTGCGTGAGCTGGATGCGTTGCCTGGGACGGTGAGGGCGTTGATCGCCACCTTGATGCCTGAGGGTGCAGACAGCCCATTGCAACCGCCCCCGGCCCCCTAGAAGAAACTACGCTGAGCCTTGAACGTCACCATGCTCTCGCAATACGCGTTGATCCCGGCATAGGCATCGCAGCCCCCGCCGTTGAGGTCGGAGTTGCTGTAGATCAGGTTCAGGTCGATGCCCAGCCACGGCCGCGACAGCTCCAGTGACCAGTCGGAGAAGGCATTGACCTGGCTGCCGTCGCCGATGGTGAAGGGCGTGCCCAGGCGATGATGGGCGAGTTTGACCGTGAGGTCGATGTCGAACAACGGCAATTGGCCGAAATCGGCGAACAGCGTACCGGTGCGATTGTCCGGGTTGTCACGCCAGGCCCCGCCGATCCGGCTGCCCATGACCGAAATGCCGCCATACAACGCATAGCTGTCTGGCCCTGCGATATTCGGCTGGCTGTAATGGATCAGGCCTACCTCATAACCCAGTGTGCTGTCGAAGTGGTGCTTGTAGCCCAGGTAGCTGTCGAGGCGCAGTGTCGAGTCAGGCGTTACCCCCATGCTCGGCGCATACTGGCCCACGTACCAACCGCTGGGGTGGGTGAGGTCCAGGCCACCGTGAAAGGCGCCGCTGGCGCTGGGCGAAATCAGCCCCTGGGCCATGCTGCGTGAAGGCGTGGTGCCAAGTTTGAAGTCGAAATCGCCCAGTTCGCGCTGTATTTGCTGCGCCTGCAGCGCTGTGCTGAACAGCAGAGCCGCACTGAGCAACAGAAAGGGCCTGGTCATGGTCACCGTCCTGGAAGGCTTGCGCTTGAGCGGCACAGGATACCTGTGTTGGCGGGTGGGGAAAACAATACGGCGTACTTAGCGGATTCAGGCGGGCTCAATCGGGTTCTGGCCCAGGTGGCGAACGTACTGCCTGCTTTTTGAATTCAACCTTCGATCGCCCCGGGCGTTTCGGCCGCCTCGGTCACCACCTGCTTGCTGGCGGCGCGCAAGATCACGCGCTTGCGCAGTTCGTACTCATCCAGGGACAGTGCCTGGCGCTGGATGGCTTCGAGCTGCAGCTGGCGGGTTTCTTCCGCGGTGTAAGGGCGCAATTCCGGGTGGCTGGCGCAACCGCTGAGCACGGCAATGGCTGTAGCGGACAAGGTGGCGAGCAGCAGGCGGGCCGTGGTGTTCATCGCGAAGCTCCAGGATTCGGGGATGGTGTATGACGAATCGATGGAGCAAGGTTATTGAGCGGCCGCGATCATTAGAAATTGCCATTCTCGATAGTGACTATCGATTGCACCGTGTGAAAACGGCAGGCTTTGCTAGCCCTAAGCGCCACGCGGGCTTGAGGGATACTGGGATGCGTATGCCATTGTCATGTCTCGTGGCTCACTCAGGTGTCAAAGGCGATCAGGCTACCCACCGCATCCAAGCGATCACCACCACCATCACGCTGCAAAGCAGCCACTGCACGCCACTGAGCCCGGCAATCCGATACACCGCTTGCAGCGGCCTGCGCCAGCGATAGTCGCGGGCCTGCGGCCCCCAATCGGCGGGCTGCAGCAGCCCGATGATGCCAATGAGCACGTAGGTGCCCAGGCCAAGCGGCCCCAGCCAATGCCATAACAGCACGGCCAGCCCAAGCAACGGCCCTGCGTTGCGTATGACCAGGTAGCGGCGGTCGCGGGTGAGGCGCTTGCTGACGCACCAGGCGCTGAGGCGTTGATCGATGTCCTCAAGGCTGGCTGCAATCTGCGCCCAGTGGCCGAACAGCCACTGGCCCATCTTCGCTGCAAGCAGCCCGCCCACCGCGTAAAGCGGGAGCAGGATCAAGGTGGTGACAGGGTCCAGATTGGGCAAGCCTTTCAGCGCCAGGGCCAGTGTGATCACAGCGGCGGCGCGTTTGACGCCGTGGGGCGGGTCGCGGGGCTCGACCAGCATTTTCCAGAACCAGGCGTCATGGTTGGGGAACATCCCCAGCAGGTCGGGGTAGCGCGCTGCGAACGCCTCAGACAGGCGCTCGCAGGCTTGCCAGTCAGCCTCGACGAAGGCAGCGGCCGTTGCCTTTTGCTGCTCAGGTTGAGGCGCCGACAGAAACAGCGCGGCGGCGTTGGCATCGGGGCTGGCCTGCGCCTCGCGGCGATCCGCCAGGCTGCGCAGGTGGCTCAGCCAGGCTCGCTGTTGGTAACGCCTGCGCAGGGTTTGCCAGTGCTCGTCTGCAATCGGCGGCTCGGCACCTGATGCGTTCCAGGCGAATGTCTGGCACAGGTGCTCGAACAGCTCGGGCGGCCAGCCTTCATCGTTCAGCAACAGGGTCAGCACGTGCACTTGAAGCGCTTGGCGACGCTCCAGGTCCGCTAGCCAGCCTTGGCGACTGGCCCGTTCGAGCATGCCGCTAAAGCGCTCATGCTCGCCTGCGGCCAATAATTGTTCGAGCGCGTTGTAGAGGGTGGCAGCGAGTATGAGCGACAGGTGCTGCTGTTCGGCGTGCGAGGCGGGAAACTGCTGCCATGGGGTGAGCCACTGACGCTGTTCGATACCCCAGTGCAGGGTATGGGAATGGGCTGATGCGGCGCGCAGGCAACGCTCGAACAAGAGGCGTTCGAAGACGCCCTCGATGCCTTTTGCTTGCGCTTGGGCCCAGGCCTTTTCGATGGCCGAGTCGACGAACCCGTCCAGCAAGGCAACGGCTTGCTCATGGGCTGAACCCGCGTGGAGCGTACGGCTGGCGGGTGGTGTGTCGGGCGCTGGCGCGCGTTCGGTAACTTGAGCATCCGTGCGCTCCCCCTGCAGCGCCTGCAGGGCCTGTTCATAGGCGTCGCGCAGCTGCTGGAACGCGGCCGGGTCTTCGTCGGGGCGCGTGACTTTGAGCAGTTTGGCGTACTGACGCTTGAGGCTTCGCTCGTCGCACGCGGATGTAAGCTCCAGCACCTGCCAGCAATCGGAAAGCGAGCTCATCGGTCAACGCCCGTCGCTGCTTTCGAATGCTGCCATGCGCGCGTTCAGCTCGTGGCGCGCCTGGCCGATGACACGTTCATCCTGGCTGGCAAGCGCCTCTTGGAACCGTGTGGCCCAGTGGTCTACCAGCTCACGACGCTCGCCCAGGCTTTCTTCATACAAGCGCTCCAGGCGGGCGACCAGCAGGGTGTTGACCTGCTGGTCGCGTGGGTGCACTTTCAGCGCTTCGAGCTTGTGCAGGCATTCGGCAATTTCATCGGCGCTGAGCACGCCGGGGTTGTTCTCGATGACCAGCGCGTACTGCTCGCCTGTGACGGGGATGCTGACCTGGCATTCGAGCAGGCCGTTGCTGTCGTAGGTGAAGCGCACATCAATTTCAACCACGCCCTTGTTCGGCGGCACCGGGATTTCCAGTTCGCCCAAGGCGATGTTGTCACGCACCAGGCGGCTCTCGCCCTGGTAGATCTGTACCCGCACGAGCTCTTGCGCCTCATGCACCGTGCACACGGTTTTCACCCGGCTGACGGGGACGGTGGAATTGCGCTCGATGATCGGCAAATAGTGCCCGCTCTCATGTTCGTTGCCCACCTGGCGCAGGGTCGCGATGCCGAGGGTATAGGGGCAGACGTCGGTCAGCACCACTTCTTCCAGGGCCGCGTGCCGTGCCTTCAAGGCGGCCTGCACCGCAGCGCCCAGCGCTACAGTTTCGTCCGGGTTCAGCTGCACCGAAGGGAAGCGGCCGAACAGGCTGGCAGCCAGCTTGCGGACCAGCGGCATGCGCGTGGCGCCGCCCACCAGCAGCACCTGGTCCAGCTCGTCGCTGCGTATGCGGGCATCGCGCAGGGCGCGTTCCACAGGGTTGCGCAGCCGCTCCAGCAAGGGCTCGAACAGCGTGGCCATGGCCTGCTGGGTGAAGGTGTGCTGCCAGCGTCGCGCACCGACCTGCAGCACGAATTCGCTGGTGGGGGAGTGGCCCAGTGCGATGCGTACCCGCTCGGCCTCGCGGCGCAGTAGCGGGCTGATCGACGCGCTATCCGGGAAGTCCGGATCTTCAG
Source organism: Pseudomonas sp. NPDC089758 (assembly GCF_044748705.1). Lineage (NCBI taxonomy): Bacteria > Pseudomonadati > Pseudomonadota > Gammaproteobacteria > Pseudomonadales > Pseudomonadaceae > Pseudomonas > Pseudomonas sp. NPDC089758. Next base: position 6,784 of record NZ_JBIVGN010000006.1, on the reverse strand, counting down.
CGTGGGCCTGGATAAACTGCCTGGCCAGCAACTGATCGAAGTCCTCGCCACCCAGGTAGTTGTCGCCTGCGCTGGCACGTACCTCCATCACGCCGTCGAACAGCTCGAGGATCGACACGTCGAAGGTGCCACCGCCCAGGTCGAACACCAGAAACGACGACTCACTGCCGTGCTGGGGCAGGCCGTAGGCGAGCGCCGCGGCGGTAGGCTCATTGATCAGCTTGTCGACTTTCAGCCCGGCCAGCTCACCGGCGATGCGGGTCGCCTTGCGCTGGGCATCGTTGAAGTAGGCCGGCACGCTGATCACCGCTTCGGTGACTACCTCGCCATAGGTGCGCTCGACATCTGCCTTGAGGCTTCTGAGCAGCATCGCCGACAGCTCTTCGGGACGAAACGGCGTCGCGCCCAGCTGCAGCGTGCGGGCACTGCCCATATGCCGTTTGAATAGCGCTGCGGTCAGTGACGGGTGCGTGCACAAGCGTTCGCGGGCAGCCTGCCCGACCAGTATCCGGCCTTCGTCGTCGAGCCCGACCACAGAGGGCGTCAGCAATTGCCCCAGGGCATTGGGCACCAGCTCACTGGTGTTTTCGTTCCATACCGCGACCAGGCTGTTGGTCGTACCAAGGTCAATCCCGACAATCATGGCGAATTCCTTTTCGTTCCGAATGCAAGTTTACGGTGCAGTCACCGAGGCAGAATGCGAGGCCGGCCACAAAAACGCAAAAAGGCAGGCTCTGCTTGAACTTCATCGAGTATTGAGTCTCTAGAATACCGCTCCCGGCTGATGGCAATGTGTCAGCAGCTGGTCGCCCCAGGACATGACAAGGATGAAGATGATGCAAGCAAGCAGGGTATGGCTAGGACTGCTGATCGCCGCAGGGGTTCTGCTGGCCGGTTGTGACAACGCGCAAGCACCTCGCAGTGCGACGGCCCCTCAAGGCCAGGTTGCGGCCGAACAACCCAGCGCCGAACAGATCGAGATCGAGAAGTACAACGCCTATGTCGACGCCGCCAACAGCGGTGGCAATTTTGCGGCCATTCTGGATCATCGCCGAACAGAGTATTCGAAGGACCTGCAGCCCAAGAACAAGCTGTCGGAGTACTACCTGTTCAGTGCCTACGACATCAGCCTCCTGCGCGACAACCTTAACAAGGCCCTGGCCTTGCCGTCACCCATGCCGGACCTGGACGCGCCAGCAAAAGCGATGCTGGTGGCGCTGGACAAGCTCCAGCCCGTCCACAGCGAACTCGCCAACTACGCTGCCTCCAAAGGCTACCTGAGCGATGGTGGCCAGAAGGCCAGGGCGATGGAGCCGGCCCTGGATGCAGCGCTCGAGGGCGTTGCCATCGAGCAGGCCAAGTTCTATGACGGCCTGGCCAAGCGCGATGAAGTCAACACCCGACAGGCGTTCGACGAGGCTGAACAGGACTCGCTGGCGTATTACCGCGCCGGGATCGTGCTATACGCCAAGCAATCGATGCGCTTGTCCACCGACTTCTTCCAGTCGGCCGGGGCCGAGGCGTCGGTCAAGCCATTTGAAGAAAGCCTGGGTAAAACCGCGCAGATGATCGAAGGCTGGCACAAGCAGAACACGGCAACCGGCCCAGGCTGCAGCGTGATGCTCAGCCGCCTGAACCAGTTTGTCGGCAAGGGCCGTGAAGCTATCGATACGGCCAGATCCGGTGGCTACAAATACAATGAGCAACGCCAGATGGCATGGAAGCACAACAACCCGATCGAGCATGATGCCAAGTTCTTCGGTAGCGCGTTCGACGATGTGATCAACGACCTGAACTCCACGAGCTGCAGCTGAGCAATTTTGGCATTTGCGCGACGCGTCGGTAGCTGCCGTACACCGGCGGCACGCGTCGCCCAAAGGTACGTCACCAGCCTCCAGTTCTGCACCACCCCTGTGGGAGCCGCGCTTGCCGGCGATGGGCCGCAAAGCGGCCCCAGTTACAAATGCCTGCTTCGGGTTGAAAGCTGCCGGTCGGGATGGGTTGCTTTCCACCCAATGCAGACACTTGATACTGGGTCGCTTAGCGATCTTTCAGTCATCCAGGAACGGCAATACCGGCATGTAGTAGTGCCGCGATAATAAACGGAGACTTTTTCTCCAGATACTCAGCCATCCCACCCGTATTGCTCGACTCCAGTTGGAGCTTCAACGCTTCATACTGCTGGCGCAGTGAGGCATTGCATCTGAGCAAATCTCTGAACCCCAGCATCTGGGTGATCGCAATGTGGCCACGAACACAAGCGTGGAGCTTGTGCGTGCGAATCCCATCCACATTACGCCGATAGAAATGATGCCCTTCCGACAGATCACTTCCTCGTATATACCCCAAACCCATCAACACCTCGTCCCGCGCCGAGGCGTTGCTATGATCGTGAACCTCGATGAGTACATCGATCTCGGGCTTCGCCGCGAGTCCTGGAACGGAGGTGCTTCCAACATGTTGGATGGCAATCAGTTCATCGCCAAAGGCCGAAGCGATGAGTGACTTGTCTGCCAGAAAGCGGGCGGGCCACGTGGGGTTGTAGGGGGTGATCTTGCTGGTCAATGCCATTTCCGTTCCTTGGCGGCTAGTACCTAATGCCCCGAATGTTCCCTCAAAACTTGAGCACTCGCCAGCGCCTCCTTCTGGCCGACTGCCGCCTTATGCGAAGGGCAGCAATGAGTCGAAAGCTGCCGCTCGTTATTGGCTGCTTTCGACACTTAGTAGACAGCGAGTCAAAGCTCAGTGGTCAGGTCCGCCCTCATCGCCGGCAAGCCGGCCACAGGAATGTCACCGGCCTTCAGGCATGCGGTGTACCTGTGGGAGCCGCGCTTGCCGGCGATGGGCCGCGAAGCGGCCCCGGGTACAAATGCCAGCTTCGGGTTGAAAGCTGCCGTACATGACAGGCCGCTATCGACCCTTAGCTGCCTTTCGTTCGGGGCAGCAACCGGCCAGAATCGGGCATAGAAGCCTGAGAATCTATAGCGCCGAAACAGCCTCACTTGGAGCGTAAAGATGAGTAAACTCACCGCACTAAATGCAGAAGCACAGGCAGGACTTTCGATCCAGGAGAGAATTCCTGAGGAGAAATGGGCGGCAATTGCCGCGCAATGTGGGGCTGTAGAGGTAGCAGAAATCATGGAGCGGATAGCACGGCTCAAGCCGAACTCGAAACCATTGAAGATTGGGATTGTGACGCTAGGGATGACATTCATGCGGCTATCTACCGCTTTTCCCAACTATTGAGGCGCACCGCCGGCTAACTCGACAAGCACCCGATCATACCTACCTGAGGGAGTCCGCTATGCGTCGAAAGCAGTCAGTCTTGACCGGCAGCCGTTGCCCCCTATGATGGGCTCCCGAATCAAGGACTGATTTCATGATTACCTGCCATGTCAAATACATCTTCGACCCGTTCCAAGTAGGCGCCTTCGATGGCCACGCCTTTGCGAACGCACACTCATGAGTGAAATTGAAATACTGTCCTTGTCTCCAGACGGTCGCTACCAAGTCCAGGCGACCCCGTGGGAAGCTGGCAACACGCACTGGGTGTTCCCGCCGCAAATCATCGATACCCAAAACGCAAACGTGGTGTTTGGCTTTCAGGATCCTCTATGGTCAGCAGACCTCAGCACTTGGTTGAGCCCGACCCGGGTCGAACTCAAGCTGCGCAAATACCCCGGCCATCGAGCCCCTCGGGGGCTCACGGTGATCATTGAGTGTGCGCTGCGTACCGCTGAATATGGCGATGGCACGCACATTGAATTAGCCCGTCTGGAAAGCACCCTTGAGGGGATGCTCGATCTGCTCGGCTGAACTCTACTTGTCGGCAAGGACCTGAATGATGAATTGGAAAGCGCTGGAACTGGCGCTGTTCGACGCCGCCAGGCAGGCATTGCAAACGCTGCTAGATGAGGGGTGCAGCCCTTTGTACGCCGCAGCCTTTCATGCCAGCTACCGAGAAGAAGGGGCGGTTTTGTCGCTGCCCAGCTTTGCCGCAAACAGCCTGCAAGCACTCAGCGAAGACTACCCCGACGAGGAAGATGAAAGCTTCAGTTCGGTGAAGTGGAACCCGGCGGACTGGCGCTGGGATTGGGAGATTTGCGCGGGTGAGTCGTTCACGCGGCTTGATGATGAGCTGCAAGCCCACGCCAACCGGCTTGGCCCGCGCCAATGGCAAGCGGCTGAGCAACGCTTGCTGGTCACCGTTAGCCGTGCCGCCAGGGCGCTGGGCCGCCATTTCGCTCAGCATCCTGGTGTGACGCCTGGTTTCGTGGTGATCTTTCATGACTTTGCTGGCTATATGGCCTTGGCCAAGCGCAGCATGACCCGCCGGCAGTTCGAGGAAAATTTCCCGGTCGAACTGGCCATTGAAAACACCCAGCGCGCAGTCGCTGCCTTGCCGCTCGCCGAGCAGGCCGCGTTCTACGCCAGCCGTTTGCATTGTTCGGATGGCATTTCGGGGGAGGACGCAGAGCGCTGGCTGATTGCCAACGGCCGTCCGGCACAGGCAGCGCTTATCGAACAGCTCAACGGGCACAAAGAGCCTACCGCTGCCGCGCGCATTCTCGGGCTGGCTGGCATGGCTGATGAGCCCGTCATTCAGGCCCTGCGCCGGCAGGCTATAGCGGCCTGTGAACAACCGACCCGCAACTGGTGCGCAAAGGCCTTGGGTTACCTCGAGGATTTCGACTGGCTCATGCAGCAAGCGTTCGACGTCGCTGTGGCGGGGGTCTGCGCCAACTTTGACGGTTTCCGCTGGCGGGGCGTGGAGCCACCGGTGCTGGACTACACACCTGTTGAGCGTCTGCTGGATCAGCGTCCTGAGCTCGCGGCTGCTGTTGAAGAGGCCCTTGAAGACGTCTACGGTCAGATCGACACCACCACCGCCGATGTCAACGAAGCCTTGCGTGGTTTGGCTTCACCCCACGTAGCCATTCGTCGTCACGCCGTGAGTGGGCTGAATAACCGTGGCCTGCTGCCCGACGACGCGCTTCGAGCCATCGAGGCGCTACGCCTGGCAACCCAGGATGCCGATGAGCAGGTGCGGCACATCGCGGGTCTCGGCCTGGAAGCCATGCAACCGTTTGCTGCCTTCCACCAAGGGTCGCTTTAGGTCGATTGCGGTCAGTCACGACCGGCCGCATTCGACCCGGAGCGTATAAAAACTCTTTGCCAGACCTAGAGTGTGCGCTTTTACATGAAAGCTCAAATTTGTGGGCACGTCAGCCGATCTGGATTTCGCCCAGGAACGCGACTTCCAGCCTAGTTTTTTGTTCCTCTCGCGCTCGAACTCGCCCGTGGCCGCTTCGGATCGAGATCTGCCGGCCGGGATTGGCTGCGTTCGACCCAAGGCAGGCGTTGCGAGGAGAGGCCGTCCCGAGCGGCACGCATAACTTCAGCGTGTCACTGCTAGCGCCTCTCGTATTTCTTGAACTACCAGCTTTTCAATACCTGCCTCTTGCGCCCCCACCGAGTGAACTGCACAGCATACGGCGGAGTCACCAACATCACACCGATAAACCGCAACAACGCTGCCTGGCCCCGATCCGGTATGCCCAGCCAATATCAGGTCTCCCTCGATTGCGCCTCGCATCAGGCCGAGCGCGTAACCAGGCGTCAACCAAGGCCGACCTGCCATTGGGCCACCCAGTACTCGTGTGGCCTGCATTTCCCGAATCAGATTGTCAGGTAGGACATCTCCAGCAAGCACACCATCCAAGAGCCGGGCAGCTTGTGAAACAGGGCCAATCAGCAGTCCGTGATAGACCCAGCCGGGGTCGTAACTCAGGTGATTCCCGTTCAGTTCAGCGCGCTCAGTTGCAAAGCGAACCGTCGATAGGTCGAGCGGCTTCAGGACTTGCTGTCTGACAGTGTCTGCGATCGACAGGTCGGCAGCACGCTCGATGATTTGGGCTACCAGCATGAAACCAACATTCGAGTAACGCCAACCCGTTCCAGGGCTATACCGCAGTCGGTGCCCATCCAGGCGCTGCATCATTTCGCCTACGGGCCATGCAGACTCATGATTGGCTACGGCGGCGTGGTATTCGGGAAGTTCGCCATAGTCCGCGAGCCCGGCCTCGTGACGCAGAAGTTGGCGCAGAGTGAATACACCCTCGGGAAGCGAAGCATCCAGGTCAAGCCTGCCGTCGCGGACTAATGTCAGGGCTGTCGCGGCTAATACCGTTTTCGTGAAACTCCACCAGGGCACGAGGGGGTCGTCCTGCAACGGTGGAGTTTTCAATCGGCCGTTGATAAGGGTAGAAATCAGCATCGGCTACTCAGTCGTGAATGACAGGTGAGTCTGGAGAGTGGGACGAGAGCATGCTTTATTACCGCGCAACCCTTCAATCTGATGTCTTTTGATGCGAGCTTTCCACGCGAACGTCCGCTGGCGGCCGTTTACTACTTTCCGCGAACGGCGCTAGGGTCGATAGCAGCCCTTGGCGACTGACGACTTTCGACCCAGAGCTGGGCCTCACTGCAGAAATCATGTTTCTAACAGCCGGATCGCACCGAACGTTTTTACCCAGCCTGGACCCAAAGCAGACATTTGTAACCGGGGCCGCTTCGCGGCCCATCGCCGGCAAGCGCGGCTCCCACAAGGTATACCGCATGCCTGAAGGTTGCTGACATTTTGTGGGAGATTCTATGGTTATCAGCAAGCCATTTTCCCGCCTTTGGTAACGTATTCGTCCTGATTTCTCATCAGGGCGAATGCCACTCGTGCGAGCTTCCTGGCCAGAATTACCAACGCCTGGGTCGTTGCCTTACCGCTGTT